>JBGVFO010000152.1:0-45329 GCA_045121195.1 Eubacteriales bacterium | reverse complement strand
GGGATCTCCTTGTTGAGGGTCTTGAGGATCTTCTCGCGAATGATCTCGGACACCATCTGCCGCTCGGGCTGGTCGGTGATCATATCGTCGGGGAAATACCACTCCTCTGCCTCTCCGAGGAACTTGGCACATTCGTCAAGAAGCGCATCGGTCTTTTCGCCCTTCTTGGCGCTGATCGGAACGAATGCGTCAAAGCTATACTTGTCCGCGTAACGGGCAATGGTTTCCGCAATCTGCTCACGGCGGTAAAGATCCACCTTATTGAGCGCCAGGATCGAGGGAAGCCCCGTTTCGCGAAGATAGGCGATCACGTTCTCCTCCACCGAGCTGATCTCGCGCCCCGCGTCAACCACAAGCACAACGGCGTCGGCGTCACGCATAGAGCTGTTGGCGGCGTTGACCATATATTCACCAAGAACATTCTTGGGTCTGTGAATACCGGGGGTATCAAGGAAGACAAACTGCTCCTCACCGCGGGTCAAGATCCCCAAAATGCGGTTTCTTGTCGTCTGCGGCTTGCTGGAAACGATAGCGACCTTCTCGCCCAAAAGCTGATTCATCAGCGTAGACTTGCCCACGTTCGGGCGTCCCACGATAGCAATAAATCCTGTTTTTTTCATATGTTCTCCTTATTATTTTACCGAGAGTCCCATACGGTCCACGATCTCGGTCTGCCGCTTTCTCATATCGGCATCGTCCTCCTCCGAAAGCTCGTGATCGTATCCGAGAAGATGAAGCACCGAATGTACCGTCAGAAAGGCAACCTCGCGCGCAAAGCTGTGTCCGAACTCGTTTGCCTGCTCACGGGCGCGCTCCAGGGAAAGAACGATATCACCCAGCATACAGTCCAGCTCCTCCACGTGCGCGTCCATCCCGTCCTCATCGAAAAGGGGGAAAGACAGCACGTCGGTGGCACGGTCGATATTGCGGAATCTTCGGTTGATCTCTCGAATTCCCTCGTTGTCGGAAAAGGTGACCGAAACCTCGCAATCCTCCTCCACCGACTCATAGGCAAGAGCCTCCTGTACGGCACGGCGGATCAGCATCTTGAGGCGATACGTAACCGTTTCCTTCTCCTGATTATTTTCAAAATAGATCTTTACCTTCATACTGTCCTCTCAATTCTTGTCCCGAGGGGGCTTCCCCGTGTAACGCTTCCGCGCCTCCTCTGCCTTCCGCGCGCTTTCGCGCTCGTGCTTTTCATACGCCAGAATGATCTTTTGCACCAGCTTGTGACGAACCACGTCACGCTCGCTGAAGTGATGGATCGCAATGTCATCGATATTTTCGAGGATCTTCACCACAGACGCAAGACCGCTCTTCTGCCCGTAAGGCAGGTCGGTCTGGGTCAGGTCACCCGTGACCACCATCTTGGAGTTGAAGCCAAGACGGGTCAGGAACATCTTCATCTGCTCGGGGGTGGCGTTCTGTGCCTCGTCCAAAATGATGAAGGAATCGTCAAGGGTGCGTCCGCGCATATACGCCAAGGGCGCGATCTCGATCGTTCCCTTTTCTACGTACCGCGCATACGCCTCGGTGCCGATCATTTCGTAAAGAGCGTCGTACAGCGGACGAAGGTAGGGGTCGATCTTGCTTTGCAGATCGCCCGGCAGGAAGCCCAGCTTCTCGCCCGCTTCGATAGCGGGACGGGTCAGAATGATACGGCTGACCTGCTTGGCACGAAGCGCCTTGACTGCCATGGCAACGGCAAGGAAGGTCTTACCCGTACCGGCGGGGCCGACACCGAGAATGATGGTATTCTTCGAGATAGCGTCCACGTACTGCTTCTGTCCTACCGTCTTTGCCTTGATGGGCTTGGAGCGGTGTGTAATGCAGATGCAGTCGTCGTCAAGCCCCGAAAGGGCGGCACCCTGTCCCGTCTTTACCATATCAATGGCGTAGCGAAGCGTCTGACCGTCGATAGACTCGTTGATGCGCGCCACCTCCAAAAGATAGGTGATGACCTCGGCGGCAAGATGGATGCCGTCACCCTCTCCATCCACGACAATAGCATTTCCGTCCTCGGTCTCCCGATTGCGGATGCTTACGCCGAACGCGCTCTCTATTTCCTTTACGTTGGAATCGAAGCTGCCAAAGAGCCTCAACGTAAGCTCGCTGGTGCTGACCTTTACAATCCTTTGCGCCATAGTTTCCTCTTTTCTTTAATTGATATCAAATTCCTGCACAAGTGCGATATTTTCAACACAGATAACGGTACAGTAAATGCGGAAAGCCGATTCGTCTAATTCACACCGAACCGTTTTGGACAAAAGCTCCGCGCCCGTTTTTGTAACGAAGTCCTCCAGCTCTCCCGAAAGAGCGGAAAACGCCCGCTCCATTGCCTCCTCGGTGCCGTAGGTACAGATCTCCTTCCGATACTCTCGGTAGACCACGCTCTGTATGCTGATGGGCAGAACCGTGCCATCGGGCAAGGATACCCCATTATCACGATATATTATATCACACTCCGCCCCCATATTTCCAGTATTTGCGAAAACTTTTATCCGCTTTCCGAAAAAATTTACGTATTTTTCGGTCCATTCCCGTCCCGTGTACACCTTTTCCTCACTTTCAAGAGGAATTTCAATTTCAAAGCTGTGGACGGTTCGGGCGTAGATCTCTCCCTTCGCCCGTGTAATGCGGACGCCGAGCAGTCCCTTGTCATAGATCCCGCCGGCAAGAAGGTCGCCCTCCCGCACCACGTCCCCCACCTTGACGGTTACGTTTCCCTCATAGACCTCAATGCGCTCGATCTGTCCGTCGCACGATGCAACCAGGTTGGCGTTCATCTCCGTCTCCCTGTCGCCCGAAACGGTTTCCAGAACCTCTACGTTTGCCGTCGTCCCCCGAATATTGACCGAGATCCAGCAAAGCTCTCTGTGAGAGAGCAGCATTTTGCTCTCCACGAGATCGGTATCCAGGGTTGGCAGGTAGGTGCCGCTCTTCAGTCCGCACGCTGAGAGCATCTCCCGAACCGTTTCATCGGCAAGGGCAACATTCCCCGTCACCCGCACGTCCCAAACTACGCGAGAGCCCCAAAACAGAACAACCGCCGCCAGAAGGATGCCTGCAAGAAGTCCTATCCGTTTCCCGTAACGACGTACCATCTGCGGCAAGCCGTTTCGTTCCTCCACCGTAAGGCAGATCCCCTCGACGTCGCAAAGCTTCGCCAGTCGTCTGAACGCCCTCTCGGATACCTGAAATTGAATTTGCCCGCCGCGAAGGGAAAGCGACTCATAGGAGATCCCATAGGTCATCAAAAGATTGAGAAGCTTCGCCGTGAATCGCCCCTCACCGCTGACGCGTACGCGTCCAAAAAGAAGGCCCATCATATCGCCACCTACTCGGAAAAGCAAACGGACGAGATCTTTCCCTCGACCGCCGCTTCACCTCGCCTGTAAAAGATACACTCCAATCGCTCCCCGCAAACCGAAAGCGAGCCTTGATTCATAATCAGCACCACGCATTCGGTGGAATAGGAACCGATCCTTTTTACGCCGCCGATCTCCACGCGGCTTCTTCCTCGAATCTCAACAAGGCTTCCGCCCCGAATCATATCCGCGTCAATCTCAAGCTTCGTGCCAACGGCTTCCCAAAAGGGGCGTTTTTCGCCCATCTTCTTTTTCATACTCTCACTCCCCTTCGATTCATATCCTCCGCAAGATTGCCGTACTATTTAGCATACAACGTATTTTATGCCACAGGGAGCAAGCAAATGACCGCTAACCACAAAACCACCCCACGAACACACGATTCTTATCGCGCAAGCACCGCACTTCTTTGCCTCGCAGGCGTTTTTCTTCTCTGTCTGCTTTTGCGAAATTCCGAAGTCGCCATCAACTATATGAGAACGGGGCTTCGCCTTTGTGCCTCTACCGTCATTCCCTCCCTTTTCCCTTTTATGGTGATCTCCGAGCTATTGGTAGACTGCGGCTTCGGGCAGCTTCTCGGTCGGCTCCCGGGACGTCCTATGGAGCGGCTGTTCGGCATTTCGGGCGATGCCGGCTCTGCCCTCCTTCTCGGCGCAGTATGCGGCTTCCCCGTTGGCGCCAAGACCGCGATCTCCCTCTACGACCGCGGAATCCTCTCCAAGCGAGAGGTGGAGCGCGTTATGGCTTTTTGCAACGTTCCGAGCTCGGGCTTCCTAATCGGCGCAGTAGGCGTATCTATGTACGGCGATCGCCGTTTCGGGATCTTTCTCTTTTTTACCGCTCTGATTTCCGCCCTCGTGATCGGACTTGCGATACGGATCCTTTTTCCCCTTCCCAAAGAAGCGCCTGTCGAGCGACCTCATAGCCATCTTCGGCTTCCGCGCATTGACGTCACCGTGTTTACGCGCGCCATTTCCTCTGCCACCGCCTCGATCCTATCGGTGTGCGCCTGTGTGTTATTTTTCACCGCCGTGATCGGCTGTCTATCCTCGGCGCTTTACACGGCGGAGGTGCCTCGATCCTTGGAAGCCCTCCTGTTTTGTCTGTTTGAGATCTCCTCGGGCGTCAGCGCCGCCGCTTCTCTCGACTCCTCTGTCATCAGCGCTATCCTCTGTGGGTTTGCTATCGGTTGGTCCGGCATTTCGGTGCATTGCCAAATTCTGTCCCTTGGAGGCGACCGCGGCATTTCCTTCCGCCCTTATTTTCTCGCGAAAGTTTCCCAGGGTCTGCTTTGTGCCGCCGCATCCTTTTTCTATGCCAAGCGGTTTTCCCTGTCCTTGCCCTCCGTATCACAAGGCTTTGCCGAAATCCCCGTGACCGCACGACTCTCTTATACCCTCCCCCTCTGCCTCGTCTTCTTGATCTGTACTATGCTCTATTGCAAAAAGATAGGAAAGAATCGGTAAAAAGAGAAATGATTTCCTGACGCTCCCCCCTTCTATTGACAAATCCTCCTTTCGGTAGTACAATGTAAAAGAATACTATTGTTTTTCGACACTTGTTTTCCTGTCTGGAGGATTTTATGATACAAAAGATCCGACGGTTCTGCACGTCGCCCGCCTTTTTGCTTATCCCCTTTGTCATCGCTATGGTGGGGCTTATCGGCGGCAAAAAGGCGTTGCTGCCGTCTATGATACTCAACGTTCAGCTCATCGCTCTTCTTCTTTTTTTCTGCGATGATCTTCTCCCCGCGTTTCTCCCCTCATTTTGTGTGATCACCCTTGGTGCCACCAATCTTGCTGACCTCACCGAATTCATCCCCTATATTCCCGTCGCCTTCTCGGTGGTAGCGGGCCTTGTGTTCCACCTGATACGGTACAGGCGCCCCCTTTATATTGGGAAATCCTTCTACGGGCTGGTTGCCACCTCTATCGCCGTATTACTCAGCGGTATCGGCGCGCCGTTCGCCTCAAGAGATTACACCTCTATGGCAGCCATCTATCACATCATCGGACTTTCCGTTGGCTTGATCCTTTTGTACTTCCTTTTCGCCTCTAACCGCCGCGAGGGCCGGGAATACGATCCCATGCATTACTTTCTTTGGAGTATGTTCTTTCTCGGCATCCTTTGTGCCGGTGTGATCTTCGCGGAATTTTTGCATTGGCTTCTTTCCAATCTGACCGAGATCCTTACCGAAAAGCGCTTTATCGCAAACGAATATCTCAAGGACTTCACGTATCGAAACACCATCACCACCCTTTTGGTGATGTGCTTCCCCGCCACTTTCTATCTTGCTAAACACGCAAAACATTTTTTCTCCCAATTCGCGTTCCTACTCCTTGGCTTCGCATTCTATGCGGCGCTTCTCTTATCTGCGGCAAGAACGGCGTGGATCTGCGGAACCCTGCTTCTCTTGATCTGCTGCGGATACTATCTGTATCGGAATCCCTTGCACCGCGGAAAATTCGTCTGTTTGCTTCTCTTTGTCGGAATCGGAGCGGCTCTGCTTTATTATTTCCGCATGCCACTTATAACCATCATCAACCGTCGGTTGTCCCGCGGATTTATCAACCCCGACGAGCCTCGCGTAAAACTGATCCTTCGCTCCGTGCAGGATTTTCTGGCACATCCCCTGTTCGGCATTGGCATATCCTCTACCAAAAATTCCGATCTCTACGCCGCCCCCGGCTGTATCAGCTGGTATCATATGTATTTTCCCCAGCTTTGGGGGAGTATGGGCTTGCTTGGCGTTGGAACCTATCTGTATCAGCTTTTTCTCCGTGCCAAGCTCATTTTGTACAAGCCCTCCTCACAAAGCTCGGCGCTCGGTCTTATGTATTTGGGACTGTTCTTATATTCTCAGACCGACGTGGGCGAGTTTGCGCCCATCCCCTACGCCGTGATCTCGGTTCTTCTTTTTGTTCTCCTTGAAGACAAGCTAAAAAAAGAGCAACGGAACATACCATCGACGAACCAATAAAAAAGCCACCGATCACGGTGGCTTTTTTACAAAGAAAAAACCCGAACACATTGTGTTCGGGTTTGGAGCTGGTAATCGGAATCGAACCGATGACCTCGTCATTACCAATGACGTGCTCTACCGACTGAGCCATACCAGCATAACAGTGGCGGAGAGAGAGGGATTCGAACCCTCGTAAGGGTATTAGCCTTAACACGATTTCCAGTCGTGCGCCTTAGACCAGCTCAGCCATCTCTCCGTGCTTGCGACTTTGTCATTATATCACACCAAAAACAAAAAATCAACCCCTTTTTGAAAAAAATTTTATATTTTTTTCTTTTTGTTGAAAATACCGCAATTTTACAAAAAAACGGCAAGATTTCTTGCCGTTTTCCTCTTATTATTTCCATTTTCAGTCTTTTCTCACAAGCTCTTGCGAGGGCGACACGGTAAGGTTCCCCTCCTCTGCTGTCTTTTCGCTCTCCTGAAGCTGGGGAATAAACTGCTTGGCGAACTTCCCCTCTCCCTTCTCCTTTACGAAGAAAAATCCGATGATACTGAACACGAAGGCACCGATAAAATTCACCATCAGATCCTTCATCGTATCGATAAGACCAATATCCAGATAGGCAGGAAGCACGGTTTCGGTGCCATCCTCACCCCGAAGCACCACCTCGCGAATATTCTCCACGGGAATGACGGTGTTGGTCTTTGCGGCGTCCAAAGAAACCGTATAAAGATCGGCGACGTAGGTATCCTTTTGCATATCGGTATGGAAGATCATATCCGCGCCAAACTCGTAAAATTCCCAGACGACGCCTACGGTCATAGAGAAGCAAAACGCCACAAGCGCCAGATAAAAGGGGGAAAGCTTGAATTTGATATTCCCGTCGCGGTTGATCATATCCAGAAGCGCAAAGCCAAACGCCGCGAACATAAATCCGTTGACGGTATGAAGCACCGTATCCCAATGAGGGATCCGCTGATAATAGCTGTTGATCTCTCCCAGGATCTCCGCCGAAAAGATGAAGACCAAGACGACTCCCTCAAAGAAACGGGGCAAGCGCAGCTTGAAATTCTTCTCGACAATGGCGGGAAGCATGAAGAGCGCCAACGTCAGAAGGCAAACCATAACGTTGAAGTATTCTCGTCTGACGCAGGAACGCACCAGGGTAAAGAGCACCAAGATGCTCAAAAAAATATATAAGGCTCTTATGACCCTTCCCTTAGATCTCACGTGACTCTTCATTTCATCCATATTGGGAATCATAGAGTTTTTTTTCTTTTTCATCAGGATCACCTCCGCGGTCGCCCTTTGCGATCTACTGCCATTGTAGTCATAATTTCCCGCCCATTCAAGCGCAAATCTTTGAATATTGTGTTTCCTTTTTGTGAAGCAAAAAGGGAATCCCTCCCCTTGACAAGTCGCGCGCCTTATGCTATGATAAATCCGAGAATATACACGGTTACGAGGTTGTTTACTGTTCATTCTATCCGTTTTTTCAGTAAATATTCCGTCCCGTGGGAAAGAAGGCGCAATTATGGCAAACTCTGTTTTGAAGGGGCTTGGCTTCCATCACATTGGACTCAAGGCTTCCGATTTTAAAAGATCTCAAAAATTCTACGAGGCGTTGGGACTCCGCGAGATCGTCCGCTGGGGCGAAGGAGAGCGCGAGATCATTATGTACGACATCGGCGACGGCGGTCGTATCGAGCTCTTCGCCAACGGCGGCGACGAGTTTGCCGAGTGTGGCAAGTGGGTGCATTTCGCCATGTGCGTTGAGGACGTGGAGCAGGCATACGCGACGGCGCTTGCGGCAGGAGCTACGCCGCTGACGCCCCCCAAGGTTGTTCCCCTGGATTCCAAGCCCGAGAAGATCAGCATCAACATTGCCTTTGTCAAGGGTCCCGACGGCGAGCAGATCGAATTCTTCCGCCAAATATAAAGAAAACGGCTTCGGTAAAACCGAAGCCGTTTTTATGAATGTGTGAAATCAGTCGAGCTTTTCGCCGTTGAAGATCTTTACCATCTCTTCAAACTTGGTAAGACCAATGGGAACAAGAAGGCAGTTTCCGTTTACATACTCGGAATCCTGAGCATCCTTGATAATGCCCTTAATGGTCTCGCTCTCAGCCATTGCTTCCTGCATGTCCTTATCGGAACCGAACTCGAGAACAAGAGCATACTCGCAGATTTCCGTACCAATGATCGGAACTTCACCGATCTTGATCTTGAACAGATGAGCGGTGCAAGAAATGTTGCCCTCCTCAAGCTCTGCGGTGATGGTCTTGGTCGTGTTCTCGGAATCAGCATCCTCTACGTAGGTGTAACCGTTCTTCTCAAAGTTTGCCTTGATTCCGCCGAAGCTGGAGCAAGCTACCAGAGAAAGGACCATTACAGCAAGGATCACAACTGCAGTAATTCTCGTAAATGTTTTCATCGTAAAAGTCTCCTCTTCTATGAATTTGTCTTTCGACGATATTATTGTATAATATTTTTTCTGTTTTGTCAATCGTTTTTTGTGTTTTCTTACACAAATATGCAATTTTGGGTAGTAAAAAAGGCGCGCGGTTTTCGCCGCGCGCCTTTCTGTATCTGCCTTTTCCCAAAGGAATCAGCGAATCCCGTATTTTTCGATGATATAATCCATATCTTTATCGCCACGGCCGGAAAGGTTGATGAGCACCGATCCCTTCCCCATGGTCTTCGCCAGCTTCATACCGTACGCGACGGCGTGCGCGCTTTCGATAGCGGGAATAATGCCCTCAAGACGGGAAAGCGCAAAGAAGGCGTCGATGGTCTCGTCGTCCGAGATCACGTCATACTTCACGCGACCAAGGTCGTGCAGGAAGGCGTGCTCGGGACCCGAGGAGGGATAGTCCAGACCGCTTGCGACCGAGTAAACGGGAGCGGGATCACCGTTTTCATCCTTCAGCATAATGCTGTTAAAGCCGTGCATAATGCCTTCGGTTCCGAACTGCAAACTCGCGGCGTGGTCGCCGAGGGCGGGACCCTTACCGAGAGGCTCAATGCCGTAAATATCCACGGGATCGTTGAGAAAGCCCGAGAACAGACCCATAGCGTTGGATCCGCCACCCACGCAAGCAACGATGGCGTCGGGAAGCTCACCCGTCATACCGATAAACTGCTCTCTTGCCTCAATGCCGACAACGCTCTGGAAATCGCGCACCATCATGGGGAACGGATGCGGACCGAGAACCGAACCGATGCAATAGATCGCGTCCTTATATTCCTTGGCATAGGCGTCAAACGCGGCGTCTACCGCCTCCTTGAGGGTAGCAAGACCGTGGGTCACCTCCACCACGTTTGCGCCGAGGATCTTCATTCTCGCCACGTTGGGCGCCTGCTTCTTAATATCCACGGAGCCCATATAAATATCGCACTCAAGACCGAAATACGCCGCCGCGGTAGCAAGTGCCACGCCGTGCTGACCCGCTCCCGTTTCCGCGATCACCTTTTTCTTGCCCATATATTTTGCGAGCAATGCTTCACCCATACAGTGGTTCAGCTTGTGCGCGCCCGAATGGTTCAGATCCTCACGCTTGACGTAAAGCTGAACGTCGCCAAGGCTGTTGGAAAGGCGCTCCAGATGGGAAATGGGCGTAGGTCTGCCTTGAAATTCCTTGCGGATGCGGCGAAGCTCGGCAATAAATTTACGGGACTTGCAGATGGTAAAATACGCCTCGGTGATCTCCTCCATCGCCTTTTTCAGCTCGGGAGAAATATAGGCGCCGCCATATTTCCCAAAAAAGCCGTTTGCGTCGGGATAATGCTTAAAATATGTTTCAAAATCAATTCCGTTAAAGTTCATAATCGGTTCCTCCGTAATATATGTTTTCGTTCGCTGTCAAAGAGAAAGGCAGCCTCGCCATCGTTTATATAACATCGCTTTTCCTCCATGTAAACAAAAAATCCCGTCCCACGTATGGGACAGGATGAAATTCCTGCGGTACCACCCAAATTGACGCTATGCGTCCACTTTGCATGCACAAAAATGCACTGCGCCGATAACGGTGCGCCTCCGTCGGTTACTACTTGCCACGCTTTCGTCCGCCCTCATAAGTCCATTCGTCATCACTCGGATACCGCATTCACACCAACAGCGGCTCTCTTGGAAGCATCGTGATGAGTACTACTCTTAATCACAGGTTTTACTGATGTTAGTATTATATACCCCACCGCAGATTTTGTCAAGTGCTTTTCAAATATTTTTCAAGCTTTTACCGAAGCATCGTGCTCTTCCGAACCGTCAGAACCTGATTCACATAGATATCCTTGTGCAGCTCCGGCTCCGAGAGCAACGTCAGCATGAGCTCTACCGCCTGCTCCGCCATTCTTTCATATCGGTAGGAAACCGTGGTCATCTGATTTCCCATATAGCCGGGCATCTGAAGATCGTCAAAGCCGGCGATCCCCACCTCCTTCGGTACGTCGATCCCGCTCCGTCGGCAAAGATCCAAAACGTCGAACGCCAGAAGATCGTGATAGCAGAAAACGCCGACGGGTCCGTCAAGGGACTTGATCCTTCGGCTGATAAAATGCAGATGCTCATCCTTGGAGGAAGCGGACGAATCGAGAAAAAAAACATCCTCCGGTGTCAGTATGATCCCGTTATCCGCAAGACCCTCGCGAAATCCGATCAAGCGATAATCCTGTTCTGCGGGCAAAGCGGAGGAGCCCACGTAGAGAAAGTGCTGATACCCCTGCTCCAAAAGATGGGTCGCCATCTTCAAGCCCGCGCTTTTGTTGTTGACGAGAACCGCGTTGCCGCCGATGAGGCTTCGTCCAAGATACACCACGGGCAAAACACAGTTCCGATATACGTTTTCCTTGCCGGGGCAGGTGAAAACGCCGGATGCCCCCAGCGACGTAAACTCGTTGAGAATGCGTCGCTCCGTGATCGGATCACCGCCGGAGGACATAATGATCAGCTGCCATCCGTATTTCTCAAGAACGGTTATCAGCTGCGCCGCTATAGAGGTAAAAAACAGGTTATCGATTCGCCTGATATGAAGTCCAAAGCGCCGACGTTCCGTTTGTATCCGTTCCAGCTCTCTTGCCAGCGGCGTATGCTTTCGTATGGCTCCCGTAGCAAGATAACTATGATTGCCGAGGGGATACAGCCAGCCCTCACTGCGAAGCCCCTGCAATGCTTTTTGCGCCGTCACGTAAGAAACGGCGTAGTGCTCCGCCACCTCGCGGACCGTAGGAAACACGCTGCCGGAAGCACCGTGCTTCCCCGTTTGGATCTCATCAAGGAGCTGTGCCGCTAAGTTTCTGGATTTTCTCATGGTCTATCCCTCCTCTTTTCGAATACAGTATATCACATATGCGTTTGATATACAACAGTTTTTCATTATTTCTTGAAATTTTTGAGCGGCTATAGTACAATAAAGGCGAAATCTAAAAGTTGAGGTGATACTTATGGTACACATTCCCCAGTCTATGACCCTTGGTAAAGGATTCTATAAGGTAGAGGGTAACTATACGTTACACTTCGCCGCAAAAAAAGATTACGGTTGGCTTGCCGCACGCTGTGGCTTGCTCACTGGGACCGTCGTTGATGACGGACGCCTTGCTCTCACCGTCGGAAACGCCGAGATCCCCACCGTTGACGGAAGCGACAAGGAGGCCTACGCGCTGACCGTCAGCGAAAACGGCGTGGCAATTGCCGCGAATTTTGAGGAAGGTCTTTCTCAAGGTCTTCGTATGCTGATCAGTCTTGTCGACGATTATAACGGTCAAGTTCCCTGCATGACGATTCAGGACGAGCCCAAGATCTCGTTCCGCGGCTTGCATTGCTGCATCTTCCGTCCGAACGACGGAACCGACAAGGAGGATTCCTCTCCCGAGGCGCTGAACGCCCTTCTTGAAAACGCCTGCCTTGCCGGATACAACCACGTTTTCCTTGAGTTCTGGGGTACCTTCCCCTATCGCAAGCATCCTTACGCTTGCTGGCCCGACAGTCCCTACACCCGTGAATCGGTGGAAGCACTTATCGCGCACATCATCGACGATCTTCATATGACGCCTCTGCCCTGTCAGAATCTGACCTCTCACGCGGGATGGAGCCGTATTTCCTCCCGTCAGCACGTGGTGCTGGATCAGCGCCCCGATCTTGCCGATATGTGGGTCCCGGGCGGATGGTGCTTCGCAACGGAGAACCCCAAGACCAAGCAGTTCCTGTTTGATCTCATCGACGATCTTTGCGAGACCTTCCGCAATCCTCCCCTCTTCCACGTCAGCTCGGACAAGTGCTTTGGCTTCGGCTCCACCGAGGAGGACCGCACCAAGCCTGCCGACGCGCTGTTCACCACCCATCTTTGCAATCTGAACACCTATCTGCAGAGCAAGGGCACCCGTATGGTTATGTGGAGCGATATGCTTTACTCCTCTATGGATGCCCTCTATTGGAAGCCTGCCGAGGGCATTGCCGACACGCTGCCGAAGAACATCCTGATCAACATCTGGACCCACAACGACGTGGGAAGCCACTGGGCCGATATCGACTACTTTGAGAGCCGCGGATTCCAGACCATCTATTCTCCCTTCCTCAACAAGGATGGCACCAACAGCATGATCAAGCTCTGCGCGAAAAAGGGCAGCCTTGGTATTCTGCAGACCTCCTGGCACCGTCCGCAGACGGCACTCCCCACCATTCTCTACTCCGGCGCCGCGCAGTGGAGCGGACGTTCCGTTTCCGATCAAGAGCTTTCCCGCAAGTAAACAGAAAACGTCACCAAAAGAGGTACGCCAATGTATAACAATGAAGCAGTAAATATTCCCGAGCGATTCCGCAACCATCCGCTTTTTACCCGCCGTATCAAGGGTATGAATTTCGGGTTCCTTTCCAAGCGGGGCTATTACGCCTCCCCCGAGATGCTGGCACAGCCTGCAAAGATGGCGGAGATGGGCGTCAACTGCGTCACGCTCAATCAAAATATCGTTCAGGATCATTATTATTCCACCGATATTCGCATTGACCTTGAATGGAGTGTAAGCGATCTGGAGCTGAAGGAAATGACCGATCTTCTGCACGCCCACGGCATTCTGGTATTGCTCAAGCCGTGTATGACCTGTCTTGACGGTCAGCCCATGGGCTCCGTTACCTTTCCCGAGGCGGGACAGCAGATCAACGGCGTGAAGATCGACTACTGGAAAATGTGGTTTGACAGCTATCGAAAGATCATTCGATACAGCGCAGATCTTGCGCAACGGATCGGTATTGACGGTCTGATGCTGGGCGCGGAAAATCTGGGAACCGAGCACAAGGAGGCATACTGGCAGCAGGTGATCGCCGACGCGCGCTCCCTTTACGACGGTCCTCTTACTTATGAGTTCACCTTCGCTTCACGCAAAAAGCATCCGCTGAACTGGCTGAACGAGCTGGATTTCTTGAGCTACAGCTATTATCCCCCGGCATGTGCGCCCGAGCACAAGACCGACCCCGACAACAATCCCGTCTACACCTACGACGATATGTTCCAATATCTCTTGCCGAGACGGGAACGGATCGTATCCATCTCCGAGCGCTTCGGAAACAAGCCGATCCTCTTTACCGAGTACGGCGTCCGCTCCTCCCACGGCTCGATCCAGGTTCCGTGGAACTTCATGTGGAAGGCACGCTACGACGGCGAGGAGCAGGCAAACTTTATGAAGGCGTCTTGGGACGTTTTCAAGGTGCTTCCCCAGTGGATGGGATGGTGCTGGTGGAAGTGGGATGAAACCCAGCTTCGCCCCCACTATTTCGACGAGCCGAATTGCGACAAGGGCTTCACCATTCAAGGAAAGCCCGCGGAGCAGGTCTGGCGGTCTTTGGATCCCGACGGATAATATCTCTGTCTAATATAAAAAGGCACGCCAAAGGCGACGTCGCATAAGGATGATAAAAGCAGATAATCGCTCGCAACAGCTGATTATCTGCTTTTTTATTTATACTAAACATTTCAAATAAATAGATACTTGATTTCCTTTAGCATTTGTAAAAATGAGTTCGCTTGTTTCAAAGCCAAGAGAACAATGTAATGCAATACTTGCGGTATTATTGGTTAGAATCTGTTGTGAAACTATTTTGAACCCCTTTTCTTTTGCTATTTGACAAGCACATATCATTGCTTCTTTGGCAAAACCATTTCTTCGGTACTTGCAAAAGACCTCCGGTCCAAACGATACAACTTCCGATGAATGTTGATATAACGAAATTGTGCCTACAATTCTTTCATCAGAAACAATAGCATACATTTCAAAATACTTACCGTTGAACTGCTTTTTTTCCCAATCACAAATAAGAGTTTCTACTTGCTCTGCGGATAAATCCGAATATCCGTATTCTCGCAATTCCGATGCATCTTCTTTTTTTAAATTTCTCAAAAACACCATACGTATCCTCTTGTTTTATCGTCAGTTTCGCCTTTGTATTACAAAGACATAGGGCAAAGCCCAAGCCTCTAAAGATGCGCGAGCGCGTTCATAGGCTCCCTCCGGAGAGGGAGCTGTCAGCGAAGCTGACTGAGGGAGAGTGCGATACAATAGGTTTTATCCAAAACTAAAGTTGCGCAGGCTCCTTTCACCGCTAACGCGGTCCCCCTCCCTCCCGGAGGGAGGCTTTTCGTTAGCCTCATTATAACACAAATCGGCAGAGGAAACAACATCTCTGCCAAAATTTATGTGTATGCGTAGGGGAGACCTGCGGTCTCCCGCGGGCGAACACAGTTCGCCCCTACCATATTCCCAAAACATCCTTATGAGAACCAGCCTAATGAGCGTGCCTTTTTTGGAGGACGGTCATTCACTTCCGAACCCTTCGAGTCCCTTCCACATCAAATACAAAAAGAGCATACCCTTTAGAGCGTCACTCTAAAGGACAGTTTTCAAAAATACGGTATATCTCGAAATAGGTATGCCGTATTTTGCATTTGTGGACACAAATGCAGTGCTTGTCAGTAAAATTGACAAGCTATAGGTGAACAAAAAAGGCTCCCTTGTGTAAAGGGAGCTGTCAGCGAAGCAGACTGAGGGATTGTTCTACGAGGCGATCAATATATTCGCAAACACCCCGAAAGTTTTTATGTATTTCCGTATTCGGTATTCTGATAACTGTCAATCCGTATTCTTCAAGAAAAGCTGTTCTTTCTTCATCGTATTGCTTTCCTTCCCCGGTATAATGCCCAGAACCGTCAAGCTCAATAACAAGCTTTGCCTCTGCACAGTAAAAATCCGCTATATACTTTCCGAGAACCTTTTGACGAGAAAAGCGGACGGGATAGGTACGCAAAAAATCATACCAAAGATAATTTTCTTCTTTCGTCATATTCTTTCGCAGCATTTTTGCTGTTGGTACGATATTTTTGTTGTGTTTTCTCTGCATTACAATCCCTCCGTCACGCTACGCGTGCCACCTCCCTTTACATAAGGGAGGCTTTTATCTATGAGCGTTCCCTTATTTCTCGACAAATTAGAATTTAATTTTTCCAATGACTTACTATATGGTGATATATATCCTCGTGAAAATCAATAATGTAGTTGCGATGTTCTTCAAACGACAGATAATAAGCATCGATCGTTGCTACACCAAGTTTCAATGCCTTTTGCAACCTATGGTTACCATCAATTAGCTTATCTATATTTTCTGTCAGATTGACAACAATTAAAGGTTGAGTAATGTCGGTAGTCATAGCATATTCTTCATTTCCGTGAAACGGATTGCTGAGAACGAGATGCTTAACATCAAATGCTTTTATTCTAAACTTTTCAATATCTTTGAGGAGCTTTTCGATGTCCCACATTATAGATCCATATTCATTACCAATCTGATATTTTTGTTCCATATTCTTTCCTTTTCAAATTCTTGTTTATTTGTCTGATTCATTCAAATTTCGCTTTTGATTAACAAATGAATCAAGTTTAGTCCCTATCCCTATTATAATACAAAAACCGCAGAAAAACAATCTGCGATTTCTGTTTTTCTGTGAGCAGGTAAACACTCTCAAAACTGTCCTTAAGAGTACGTTCCATTGGGTATGCTCTTTCTGTGGCGCGGCGTAAGGGACTCGTGTCTCGCTTCGGCTCGGTCGGGGTTCGGCTCTGACCGTCCCCCGGACGGTCATTCACTACCGAACCCTTCGAGTCCCTTCCACATCAAATACAAAAAGAGCATACCCTTTGGGTATGCTCTTTTTGTGGCGCGGCGTAAGGGACTCGAACCCCTGACCTTCTGGTTCGTAGCCAGACACTCTATCCAGCTGAGCTAACGCCGCAGGTGTGCGATTTTTTCGTACTTGCATAGTATACCACTTTTCCCCTCGGTTGTCAATAGGATTTTGAAAAATATTTTTTCTTTTTTCTAAAAAAAGGGCGCCGCGCAGGGCGCCCTTGAAAATATTTTGAGAATCAGCTATTGAAGGTATCAGAGGTATCTGCAACCGCCGAGGTTACGTTCTCCTTGCGTCTGGAGGTCTTTACGCGCTCCATAAGCTCACCGTAGAACGACTTCTCGTCCTCTGCGGAAAGAGGAAGGGTTACTTCTCTGTTCTGCCAGCAGGACAGGTGCATTGCGTTGGAAAGAGAAAGTCCGAAGATACCCTCACGTCCGTCTGCAACCAGAGGCTCGCCACGGAGAACGGCTGCCGCGAAGGCATTGAACACGCCTACGTGCTGAGGATTCTCACCGTCGGTCTCTACGTCAACAACGGTTGCCTTGGGGGCGCCGAACGCCTTGGTGTTCACCTTGGTGAACTCGGACTCGGGCATATCCAGCTTCCACATAGTAAGGGTCTTTGCGTCGTCGCAAACCAGCTTACCGCCGTCGCAGGTGATCTCAAAGCGGTTGGTACCGGGAGCGTCACCGGTGGTGGTAATGAAGGTACCGGTTGCGCCGTTCTCGTACTCGGCAAATACCGTTACGTCGTCCTCAACCTCGATATCGTGCCACTTACCGAACTTCAGCTTTGCCTCGATCTTGGTGGGCATACCGCAGATCCACTGCCAAAGGTCAAGGTTGTGGGGACACTGGTTCAGAAGAACGCCTCCGCCTTCTCCGCTCCAGGTTGCACGCCATGCGCCGGAATCATAGTAGAACTGGGGTCTGTACCAGTTGGTGATGATCCAGCTGGTTCTCTTGATGGCACCAAGCTCGCCGCTCTCGATGATCTCCTTCATCTTGCGGAACACATGATTGGTTCTCTGGTTGAACATCATACCAAACACAAGCTCGGGATGCTTATCAGCCTCCTCCATCATCTCGCGAACCTGAAGGGTGTAAACGCCTGCAGGCTTCTCGCTGATGGCGTGAAGACCGTGACGGAATGCCTCGATCACATACTTGGGGTGATCGTAGTGAGGAACGGCCACGATTACCGAGTCGATAAGACCGGATTCCATCATCTTGATAGCATCGTCAAAGTATGCGGGCTCAACGAGGGTCCCGTCCTTCTCCTTGAACTCTACATAAAGCTTCTTTACGTTTTCAATTCTCGTGGGATCGATATCTGCCACTGCGGCAAGCTCGATCTCGGGGCACTTTCTGCCGAAGAAATGTTTTGTATAAAGCGATCCCTGATTACCGAGACCGATAATACCAAGTTTAATCTTTTCCATGATAAGTATTTCCTTTCAAAAATTACTTCAAGCCGTATCTTGTGGTAAGGAACTCGTAGCTTCTCTTCATAGCGTCGAAGGGATCTGCGCCGTAGCAGTCATCCAGCTCAACGAAGCCGTACTCAACGCCGCACTCAAGGCAAGCCTCGATGATGGCGTCGTAGTTCATATTACCCTCGCCGATAGCGGCAATGCGCTGGTCGCGCTTGGGCCACTTCTCACCCTCGGGAAGATGAACGTAGGTGGTCATATCCTTGAAGTGAACCACGGGGGTTCTTCCCTTCAGCTTTCTGATCCAAGCCGCGGGATCCGCGCCGCCTGCCTGTACCCAGTACGTATCCAGGGTAATGCCGAGCTGCTCTGCGGGGAATCTCGCGCAAAGATCGTCAATGAAGAGATTGCCCGTCTCGGGATTTCTCGCGAACTCCTGGTTGTGGTTATGGTACATAAACTTGAGGCCGCTTGCGGCGATCTTCTCAACCGCCTCGGGGATCTCGTTTACAAGGTTATTATAGCTGTCGCCGACCATAGCGCCCTTTGCGGAGCCAAGACCGATATAGGGGCAATCCATCTTCTTGTGGAAATCAATGGTCGCCTCGGTATCATTGATGATCTTGTTGTAATCAAAGTGGGTGATCACGATCTTCAGACCGTACTCACGGCATCTCTCGGCAACCCATTCTGCATCGTACGCGCAAACGCCGGAAAGCTGAACGGCGGTAAAGCCGATGTCGGCTACCTTCTTGAGGGTCTCGTCAAGAGCCTCGGGGGTCTTACAGAAGTTTCTGAGTGTAAAAAGCTGTGCACCGAGAATCATAATCTTATATCTCCTTTATAATGTCTTTCAAAGAATTGACCGCACAATCAAACGCCTCGCGCTTGGATGCGAACTTATAGAGGCCGACCTTGCTCTCCTCGCCCTCTTCCTCAAGGCTTTTAAGAGCACTGAACACAGAGAGGTGGGGCTCAAGGGTTAGAACATTGCAGCCCTTAGCCACAAACTTGGGCAGGTACTCGGCAATATGTCCGATTCCCTTTCCGGGAGGAACGATGTTGCCGTCGGCAAGCGAATCCTTGATATGTCCGTAGAACACATAGGGTTCAAGCATATCCCACGCCTCAAGGGTATCCTGACCGACCTGAACAAAGTTCGCGGGGTCAAATACCGACTTCAACTGCGGGATCGCCTCGTGGATCTCCTTGCAGCGAAGGGCGATATCACCGTAGATGCCCTTCTCGTTCTCGTGGCAAAGGGTAACGTCGGTTCCCTTGGTAGTTTCTACGTACTTCGCAAGGCGCTCCATAACCTCGTCGCGGTAGCAAGCCTCTCCGTTCGTTCCGTAGAAGCTGAACATACGGATGCTCTTCGCGCCAAACATATTCGCGATCTCAACGGTACGCTTGCAAAGGTCAAGATCCACGTTGAAATCATCGGTGATCTTTACCTTACCGATGGGAGAACCGATGGACCAAACCTTGATCCCTGCGTCGTCAAGCTGCTTCTTATATTCCTTCACCTCTGCATCGGTGAACTTGGTTACGTTTTTCTTTTCAATGGTGCGGAGCTCAAGAAGCCCGATACCGTTTTCCTGCATCGCCTTGATCTGCCCCGCAAGGGAGTCGTCAGCCTCATCGGCAAATGCACAAAGCTTAATGTCTGCCATTTTTACAGGCTCCTTTCCCGATTATACGCCCGAATATGCGGAAAAGCCGCCGTCAACGGGAAGGACAACGCCGGTCACGAAGCCCGACTCAGCGGGATTGGTGAAGAAGCGAAGCGCGCCGAGAAGCTCGTCTGCCTCGCCGAAACGGTTCATGGGCGTTGCGCGAAGGATCTTGCCCGTTCTTGCCGTGGGCGTACCGTCCTCGTTAAAGAGAAGCTTTTCGTTCTGCTTGGTTACGAAGAAGCCGGGCGCGATGGCGTTGACACGGATTCCTGCCTCAGCAAAGTGAACGGCAAGCCACTGGGTAAAGTTGGAGATACCCGCCTTCGCGGCGCTGTATGCGGGAATCTTGGTAAGAGGCGTAAACGCATTCATGGAGGATATGTTCAGAATGCTGCAGCCTTCCTCACCTACCATATCCTTTGCAAATACCTGCGTGGGAAGAAGGGTTCCCATAATGTTAAGGTTGAAAACGAACTCGAAGCCGGACTTGTCAAGGTTGAAGAAGGTCTTGATGTCCTCGCGGCTCTCATCGCCCATCTCAAAGGTCTCGTGATCGGTGGTTGCGCGGGGATTGTTTCCGCCGGCACCGTTGATGAGGATCGTGCACTTGCCGAGATCTGCGAGAACCTTTTCGTGAACCTCCTCGATTACTGCCTTATCAAGCACGTTGGTCTTGTAAGCCTTTGCTACGCCACCAGCCGCGTTGATCTTGTCAGCAACCTCCTGCGCCGCCTCCTCGTTCAGATCGAGAAGCGCTACGGAGTAGCCGAGCTTTGCCATTTCTTCTGCGAAGGACGAGCAAAGAACGCCTCCCGCACCGGTAATGACACATACCTTGTTTGCCATATTTTTACCTCTTTCCCCGACGCAAGTTTACGCGAATATCCCCTTTGGCGTCGGCACATCGGGATCGCAATTTCTTTCGATGAACATTTCTATTCCATTTTATTATACAACACACTATCTGCAAAGATTTTGCATATTATCGCAATTTTTATTGCATATTGGAAACTTTTTTTCCGCAAAGCCGTCAAATTCAACAAAATTTTCGCTTGATTTGCAAAATTCCCACAAAAAGCTTTGAAAAATCTTCCGTTTTATGCTATACTATAATATAACGATTTTATCAGAAAGGCGGTGCCCCATTGCTTCAGAAATCCTTTCTCCGCGCCAATACGGGTGCTTTGATCTTGGGGCTTCCAAGGATCCGCCTTCTGTGGCAGCTCTACCAAAAAACGGGAAGCCGCCCCAC
Organism: Eubacteriales bacterium; assembly: GCA_045121195.1. Taxonomy (GTDB): domain Bacteria; phylum Bacillota; class Clostridia; order Oscillospirales; family CAG-272; genus RGIG8775. The sequence continues at coordinate 24,463 of JBGVFO010000152.1, read as the reverse complement.
CGTTGTAGCGCGACGCTTTCCTCTTCCGTTCGCCCTCATTCCCTTCGCAAGGCTTGTTCGCAGCTCGGCGCGTGGCTATTCCGACATTCTCGCTATGGAGCTTGCCGATCTTGCGGCACGAAACGGGGGACGGTGTATGCGACTGATCCCCGTAACCGAAGAGGCTTATCAATTTGTAAGATCCCATCAAACCGCCCTCGAGGCAAGCTACGTCATCGAGTGGACTTTCATAGAGCAAGGAGATTCCGCATTATGAAGCTTTCCGACCTGCTACACGGACTTTCGGGCATTACGGTTCCCGAAAACGCCGATCTTTCTCATAGAATTTCTTCCCTGTGCCACGACTCCAGAAAGGCGGGAGGCAACTGTATTTTCGTCTGCATTAAGGGAGCGACGGTAGACGGTCACGACTACGCGCGTATGGCGTACGACCGCGGATGTCGGATCTTTGCCGCCGAGCATTCCCTCCCCGATCTGGGCGAGGACGCCACGGTGATCCTTTGCGAGGACACCCGTATTTCTCTGGCCGAGCTGTCCGCTAGATTTTTCGGTGATCCCGCGGACGAGCTGGTCGTCATCGGCATTACGGGAACCAAGGGAAAGACCACCACCGCACTTATGATCTACAACATCCTCAATGCTCGCGGACTTCCCTGCGGCTATATTGGCTCCAACGGGATCGACTACCGCTCCTTCCACGGCGAAACGCCCAACACCACCCCCGAAAGCTACACCCTGCAAATGTTTATGCGGGAAATGGTAAACGTGGGCGTCAAATATCTCGTTATGGAGGTTTCCTCCCAGGCGCTGTATCTGCACCGTGTTCACGGCATTTCCTTTGATATTTGTCTTTTCACTAATCTTTCCGAGGATCATATCGGCGGCAGTGAGCATCCCGATTTTGACCACTACAAAAATTGCAAGAAGTCCCTGTTCTCCGATTTCGGCGCAGGAACGTTGCTCTACAACACCGACGATCCCTATGGCGCGGAAATGATGTCCGCCGCCCCCGCGGGGACGACCGTGATCGGCTTCTCCGCCGACTCCCCCTCCGACTATCGGGCGACCGACGCCACCCTGTTCCGTCAATCCGACTGCCTTGGCATCAATTTTCGCTACGAGCATCAGGGAAAGACCCTTGACGCCACCCTCAATTTCCCGGGGAAATTCAGCGTCTACAACGCTTTGGCGGCGATCGCGACCTGCCACGTCTGCGGTCTTTCCCTCGACGAGATCGCTGACAGCCTCAAAAACGTATACATCAAGGGACGGTTTGAGATGGTTCGCGCTCTACCCTACGCCACCTTTATCATCGATTACGCCCACAATCGCGCCAGTCTGACGTCGGCGCTGGAGACCCTGCGGTTGTACAAGCCAAGCCGTCTGATCTGTCTGTTCGGCTCCGTAGGCGGTCGTACCAAGGGACGCCGCGTAGAGCTTGGCTCGGTCGCCGCCGAGCTCGCCGACCTTTGCATTCTCACCTCGGACAACCCCGATTTTGAGGATCCCGACGCCATCCTTGACGATATTGCCTCCCAATTCCGCTTTGGAGGCTGTCCCTTTGTCCGTATCCCCGACCGCGAGGAAGCGCTCCGCTATGCCGTAAGCATTGCCCGCGAGGGTGACGTCTTCCTGCTGGCGGGAAAGGGACACGAGGACTATCAGCTCATTCTCGGTGAAAAGCGACCCTTCTCCGAACGGGAGATCCTCCTTGACGCCGCCGCGGCGCTCGCAGGAAAGCCGTAATGAAAGCCCCGCATAAGCGGGGCTTTTTTGCACCCTTCGACAGCCATCCTCATATATTGACATTGAAGGTGCTGCGGCAATCTGTAAAGCAGAGCATACGGGACTCCCGAAGACTGCTCGGAAAGGAAGTGCGGATATGAAACAGTGTACTGCTGCGCTGGGATCTCTCACCTATGCGATCAAGGCGCAACGCGCCCTCGCCGAAGCGGAGATCCCCTGCGAGATCGTCAAGCTGGACGCTTCTATGACGCGTCGGGGCTGCGCGTACGGCGTTGAATTTCCTTGCTCGGAGCAACGGTCGGTGCGCGCGATTATAAACGCCGAGAACATCACGGTAACCAGTTATATCAACAACGGCGGAGGGGCGCTTCTTTGATGATCCCCCGAGCCATTTATCTGGATAATGCCGCAACCACCTTCCCGAAGCCTCTCGGTGTTCTGACGGAGGTGGGAGATTGTATTCGCCGCTATTGCGGAAACCCCGGACGGGGCTCCCATCCCCTTGCCATGGCATCCGCGGAGCGTATCTTTGAGTGCCGAAGCGCCGCCGCGGAGCTATTGGGACTCAACACGCCCGAAACCGTGATCTTTACCATGAATACCACCTACGCCATCAACCTGTTCCTTAAAGGATTTCTCAAACGGGGCGATCACGTACTCATCAGTGATCTGGAGCATAACGCGGTCTTTCGCCCGATCTGGAAGCTGGCGCGGGAGGGCGTGATCGAATACGACCTGTTTCCCTCCATGTGCAATCAAAAAAACGCCTCTCCCACAAGGATCTGTGCGGGAATTGCCAAGCGGCTCAAGCCCAACACCCGTCTGGTTTTGTGTGCCCACGCCTCCAACATCTGCTCCTATGTCCTTCCCATCGCGGAGATCGGCGCCTTCTGTCATCGACACGGTCTTGTTTTCGCGGTGGACGCGGCTCAATCGGCAGGTCATCTTCCCATCGATATGAAGGCGATGCACATTGACGCGCTGGCGGCGCCCGGACATAAAGGACTTTACGGGATACAGGGGGCAGGACTTCTGGCGCTTTCGGAGCCTATCTCCCTCTCCACCCTGGTCGAAGGGGGCAACGGGCTGCTTTCTCTGGAGGGCAATATGCCCGATCAGCCACCCGAGCGCTATGAGAGCGGAACCCTTCCGACCCCTGCCATTGCAGGTCTGCTCCGTGGCATTCAAACGGTTTCCCGTATCGGTATCGATGCCATCGCATCGCACGAGCGCCGTCTTTTTGTCCGCGCCAAGGAGCGGCTTTCTTCTCTGTCACGGATCACCGTTCACGCCCCCGACTATTCCGGCTCGGTCCTTCTGTTCAGCGCCGAGGGAATCCCTTCGGAAGCGCTTGCCGGGGAGCTTGGAAGGCGCGGCATTTGCGTAAGGGGCGGATACCATTGCGCAGCGCTCGGACACGCCACGATAGGGACCCCGCCCGATGGCGCGGTACGGGCAAGCTTCGGTATGTTCAACACCGCGGCTGACGTTGACCGTCTTACAGGGGTGCTTTCCGATCTTCTTTCATAAAACAAAAAGGGCTGTTGCAGATGAACAGCCCTATATTTCTTTTATACCACCAGCGCCAGATTCAAGAGAATGAACATCAGCGGAATGGTAATGATCGAAAGCACGTGGGAAACCAGCGCCATCGCCGCCGCCTTGGTGGTATCCATTCCGTATGCGGCAGGAATTACCACGTTGCTCAAGCCAAGCGGCATCGCCAGCGCGCAAACCGCGCAGATCTTATATACGTTGGGAAGAGGGAGAAGGATCAGCACCGCAAGTCCGACGAGGGGATAGACGATAAGCCGAAGTACCGTCAGAAGATAAATATTCCACGAGCGGAATACCTTGGAAAGATCGATGGAGGCAATCGTGATACCCGTCAACATCATGGCAATGGGGGACATACAGTTTCCCGCCGTCTGCACGACAGAAACGATACTGGACGGAAGTCGAAGTCCGCTCAGCCCCACAAGAATGCCCGCAAGCATACCGATCACCATAGGATTGAAGACGCCCTTGAGCCGTTGCTTCCAGGTCTGCTTCCCTTCCTTCGGCATAAGAAGCGCGGGAACTGCCCACGTATAGATGATCACGTAAAGGGGCATGGTGAACATAACGTACTGGCTGAAATACTCGGGGAACACGGCGCGGACGACGGCGTGTCCCATATAGCCGAAATTGGAGAAGGCAAGCCCGTACGCGAAGATCTTTTGTTCAAATTCCTTTTTTGAGCATTTGCGTCCCACCCACAGAGAAAGAGGAAGAAAAACAAGCTCTATCACGGTACTGAACAAGATCAGCTTCCACGACGCCTTCAGGTCGGCGACCGAGAAGTCGGTCATAAAGGTACCCATCATAAGGGCGGGAATAAAGACGAGATTTTCAAGCTTGGAAAGCATACTCGCCGCCTCTGCCTTCACGGCGCCAAAATGCGCCAGCAGATAGCCGATCAGAATAAACGCTACCAGATAGATCATCTGATTCAGTGTAGGAATAAAAAGCTCCATGTCACATCTCCCCAATCAAAATACACGCCTATTTTACCACGCGTGCTTCCCTCTGTCAAGACGAAAAACGAACAAAAAACGTGCGGCTTCCCTCGGGAAACCGCACAGATTATACACTTTTATGGGGAATGGGAGAACAGGCTGTCGGCAAATCGCGCCTCAAACTGCTCCTTGGCGGAAAAATCCATAGTGTCGCCGAAAAGCCTCTCAAGCTGAAAATGGCACGCGCGGATCTCGGTAAACGCTCCCTCCGCCAACGTAAGCAACCTCTCGCCAAGTGCGGCGCTCTCGCGGAGATTGCCTCGCACGCCTCGGTATCCGTCCGCGTCCACGAAACGCCGCATATGGATGACGCGATCCTCCTCTTCCCTCTCCGCCGAGCTGAACACAACGCCGTTGTCTATCAACTCCAGCGCGTCGATCTGATGGGGCAAAATCGGATGGTAGGACACGCGGACCGAGATGCAGCGCTCACGGCAAAGGGCATACAGGGCTGCAAGGAATAGGTGCGCCGTTCCCCCGAGATCCTGAATGGGACAGCGACACTTGGCAAATCTCTCGTAGGTATCCAACCGCACGCGTCCTCCCATTCCGATGGAGTCACAAAGCCCTACCTCCTCAAGAAAACGTGTCGCGGCAGGGGGCGCATACCGCAAAAGCAACCGCTCCGCCGCACGCGAAAGCTTTTCTTTGTCGACAAACGGCAAAACCGATTCCTGCGCCGCCGAAAGAAGCGCTCCGTATGCCGAGAGATATCGGTACGCCCTGCCATATCCCGCCTTCTTTTTTCCCGAGATCTCCTCGATTTCGGGACGCCTTTCCATAAGGCGATCACCGTTCCAGAAATCTCCCAGATTTACGATCTGCTCAAACGCTCCAACCGACGCAGGCTCCCAGACGTGCGGCGCCGTACCGTCCACGAAGCCGACGGAAAGCTCCTCAATAAAGAGCCCGTCAAGGGACTCGGGATCGGAGGAGCAAAGATAGTAGGTGACGGTGTGTCCCTTCTCCTCTGCCATACTTCCTATATGCTTCATAAAGCTGCTTTTCCCCGTTCCGGGACCGCCCTTGATGACAAAAAGGCGTCTGCATCTGCCTTCGCCAAAGATACGCGGAAAGTAGTTAACAAAGCCCGTGCTACTGTTGGAGGCGGCAAAATATCTTCTGTGTTGTGTATCGGCTCTCATATCAGACCTCCTACTGCTCCGATAGTGTCAATACACAGTATGCCTGCCGTCCAAAAAAGGTGCAAGCCCGACGGAAAATTGCCGTCGGGCTTGTAAGAATTAAAATTCGTCTCTGGGGAAGGTGATATCGCTTCCTTCGGTTTCCGTTTCGCTTTCGCTCTCACTTTCGTTTTCGGATTCCGTATCCTCCCGGGATTCGGTTCCCTCAAAGAATTCCTCGTCATCACTCTCCACGTCGTCACCGCAAGCAACGAAGCTGAGGAGCAGCGCCCCCAGAAGAAGCATGGACAAAAGCTTTATAAACTCTCTCTTTTTCATGTTTGTTCTCGCTTTCTTTAATATTATCGACCACGAATCACGTCACTGTATTCCTTCATTGCCTGCTTGGAGATTCCATTTGCCAGCATTTCGGCAAGAACACTCTTGAGCGCCGTATCTACCTTTTCGCTTACGCCAAGCTCGTCGGCGGACTTAGCAAGAAGGTTCTTAAAGTTCTGTGTCACGCTGTAGGACTCCAGAGTCGCAAGCGTCTGCTCGCCCTGCACCAGCTCTGCCTTGATAGTCTGATTTATTTCCTCATAAGACATACCCTTCAGCACAAAGGCGTATTCGCCGCCCTGCTTGGTACCTTCCATAACCGACTCTCTGCCGTTCACGGTGAACTTCATTTTCGCGTCGGCATACGAGCGGCTTATGCTTGCGTAGAGCTTTACGGTGATCTCGGAGCCGATGCTCACCTGTGCTGCCGTGATCTCCGCAAAGTCGCGAGCCGTATCGGTTACGGGATTGTCCTCGGACGCAAGCTCCACCACGGCATCCGTTTCGGTCACAAGGAAGATGCCGTTTTTGTTCAACGAAGCGGAGCCGCCTTCGATCGCCTTAAGAACCAGGGTCACGTTCTTTCCTACGTTCAGTCGGGGAAGAATGGAAAGGTCTACGGCAACCGTGCCGTTTGCCACCTCGTACGTTCCCATACGGTTGGAGGAGGTAAGCTTCGCCGAAACGGAATCGTAGCAAAGAGTGCTGTCGGGCTTATAGTTGCCAAGCACGTAGATCTCCACCTTGGACGCCTTTTCCGCGGCAACGGAAAGTCGCAGGGTCGTTGCGGTCGCCTTCTCCAAAAGCTTTGCGGAGAAGCTGACGACACCCAGCCGATCCGCCGATACCGTAACGTCCTCATTCAAGCCAAAATGCTTTTGGGGCTCCGCGGTCGAAACGGTAGAGGTTACCGTCGGGCGAACCGCATAGGCACCCTCGGTCACCACCGTGCAGATCAGCTCCTTGCGGCAGATCTCGCCGTCCGCCGTTTTTGCCTTGCCCGTGGTGCTCACCGAATAGGTCACGCCCGGCATCAGTCCTTCGGTCACAAAGGAAAAGCTCTTTCCTTCGCTATCCTGTGCCATCCATCTGCCCGCCACACGGTCGCCCGTCATCATATTGATAACGGTAACGCCTTCGTCGAGGGTCGTTGCGTCCATCGGCTTTCTGAAGGTAACGGCAATAGGCGCGTCGATGGCGTCACCGCGGTTGGTGGTAACCATCATATAGCCACTTCCCGTCTGCTTGTTCACGGTAAGCGCGGGTGTGCATTCCTCAACAACAAGATTGTCGATATAGGTAACAGGCGTATACGTCTTTTCCTCGGTGGGATACAGCAGCTTTACCGTCGCCATACCAGCCTGCTTGTTCACCATATCCTCGGACAGGGTAATGACGCAGGAAACGCGCGTCCACGCGTCGGCAGGGATCCGTTCGGAATGGGTTGCTCCGTAGAAGGAGAAAGCACCCGCAGAGGGGCTCTCCTTGGTTCCGTTTCCTGCGGAAGCCGAGGAAAAGCCAACCTGGATATCCAATGCGCGATTGGGCATAATGTCGAAGGTAATGCGGAAGTTTTTACCGATGTCCGCACTCGTCATATACCCGTCGGTCACGGTGTTGTAGAACTTGACAAACTGTCCTTCTCCCACGTTGGTCACAACACGAAAGATCTGGGAAGAGGAGATGGCGGCATCCTTTACGATCTTTCCGTTGGAAACCGCACCCGTTCTCCGCCAGATATAGGTGGTGGAGGAGGGCTTGTTAATGGTGACATTCACCTTTCCCGCATCCACAACGCTACCGTCCGCCTTGACGCCAACGGTTCCGTCCGCGTCAACCAGAGGCGTTCCGAGAACAGGTGTCTCAAAATCAAGGGTAAAAACGTAGGGAGACTCACTCTTGAGTTTATCCGTTGAAACGAGTGCAAGCGTCACGTAGGAGCCGAGTCCCTCTACCTTGGCAAGGGCGGAAAGGTCTACGGAAGCGTCGCTTCTCACGCTGTATTCACCAAGCTCGACCCTGTTCTTCCATGCGTCGGAGGCGGTAAGGGTATTGTAGGTGACCGTTTTGCCGTCCACGGTATAATCGGGCATGGCGTAGACTGCCATCTTCACCGCCGCTTCGGCGTCACCGTTCGCCTTGAGAATAATTTTCTCGGCGTTTACGATAGTTTTGGTATCAAACGTCAGGAGTGTGATCTTGGCGTTGCTTACGGTCAGAGCCACGTCCTCACCGAGGTACTTATCCGGCTCGTTGATCGAAACGCACGCGTCGGCAACGCGGGGGCAACGGCGTAAGTGCCCTCGGTCTTGAAGCGAACCTGCTTCGCCTCCTCAAGAGCAATACCGTTTTCACTCTTGACGTTCTCGGTAATATCGATGACGTACCGCATACCTGCGGCAAGTCCGTTGTGGTGGAAGGTATAGAGCGTATTTCCCTGCTCCGCGATCCATTCACCGTCAAGAACAGCACCGCCCTCGGTGCGGAGGAAGACGCCGTTCTTCACGCTCTCGGGGTCAACGGGAGCAACGAACTTGATCTGGATGGTCTGTCCGTAATAATAGGAATCCTGATCCCAACCATACGGAGTGTAAGGGCCTACCGTCCACTCGCCCGAAACCGAAACGTTGACGGAGCCGTCAGTGGGGGTCACCCAAAGGACCTCGGGCGCCCGCTTACTGTCGGGCTTCAGGTATATGTCAAAGAACTTGACCATGGCGTTGAAGCGCTCATAGCCGAACTGATTATCGTAGCCCACGGGGAATGTATGCCCCTGATCGAGCTGAACGATAGGAAGGAAGGGCTCGGTGGCGTTGGCGGTAAACCACGTAACCATCTCGTCCCAATAATTGTAGCAGTTGTATTCATCGCGGGTACCGCCCGAGATGACGAGCGGGATCTTTTCGTAGGAGGCGTAGGAGCCCGTTCCAAAAAGACGCTCAATACCGTTACCGGACGAAATATACGCCACGGTGCAATCCGAGCTTATCTCGTCGGTATTCTCCTCGTCGTAGTACATAAAGGGCTGAACGATCGCGCGGCTGACACGTCCGTTCTCGACAATATCTCCCTCGTATATGGAGGGATCGTAGCCCGATATGGGAAGCTGGGGGATCTGCTTGTTATTCTTGACACACAAAACGGAAAGTCCCGGTGTTGCCTTGGAGATACCCGCGGCACCAACAAGCTCACAGCTATAACCAAGCTCCTCCGCGTAATAACGGGCGCAGCGAACTGCCGCGCGGGCGTTATTCTCACTGCTCTGCGACATACCGTAATTGCCGCCCGAGCCCTCGAAAGCATATGCACTTCTGTAGAGGAAGGGCCAATAGGGGTGATCGTACTGCACGCACGCGTAGCCATTGAGGGCAAAGCCCGTATAAGCACCGCGGGTGTACGAGGTCTGTATGTTCAGCTCCTTTGTATAGTTGGTTCCCTCCTGAATATACAGGGGCGCCTCATAGCCGTCCTCGGGCTGAGAGGGATAGACGATATTCATGGAGAGCTTGTATTCGATGGGGGTTTTTCCGTCCTTCTGCGTGACCTTCGCGATCAGATTTTCCACAGTGGAAACCTTGCCGATCTTCAAGGGATCGTAGGAGGTTCCCGCGATCTTGTTGTCCCACGTATCGCGGTATTTTTCCATGGTACCGTTCACGCCCCAGATAGAGGTATCCCAATACCATACGTCACGCTCCAGACGACAGCCCTCGGGAAGGAAATAGATGTAGTTGGCACTGGTCTTCACACCGAGGCCTTTCAGCGCCGCGTCCGACGTGCTATCAAACAAAGCGCGCGCCGAAACAAGGCTCTGCTCAATATAGGGGGATCTCGCGTCGGCATGGCTCTTGAAGTCAAGGGTCACGATCACGTAGCCCTGATCAATGTAATCAAACAGGATGGAAATATCATCCTCGCCGCCCACACGGGCGCTTTCGGAGTGATTGAGAATATAGAAAATAATTCCCTTTTCCTCATAGTATCTCGTGGTGTATCGCGTCTTGCCCGAGGCGCTTTTTACCACCTCATAGCCCGCGTTATACGACGCGTCGCCGTAGCTTGCCGTCAGCTCGATGGGGGACTTGCCCTCGGTGATAACGCCGTCCTTATCCACATACTGCACGCTATCAAGCATGGAAAGTCCGTACTTGATCACAACGGTATTGCCTACGATGTCCTCATCGTAGTAGAGCGCCCAGTCCACGTAAAGGTTGGGACACTCGGTGTACCGCGCTTCATGGGCGAGGTTCTTACCCGTGTTCCTGTTGACCGTCGAGGTACTGTAATTGGTGCTGAGAGCCACGTTACTCTGGCTCTTTTTGTAGTACGCCTGCAGATCGTCGTACACCATAACACCCGTCTTACTGTTGGCGCTCATTCCCTGACCGCGGTATTCACTGTAGTTGGGAGAGGAATTCGCCGCTCTTTCGGTGCTTTTTGCGGCAAATGCGGACATCGGAACGATTCCGAGCAGCATCAGCACCGACAGAAGCATTGATAAGACGATAGAAAAAACAGATCGTTTCATTGTGCTCCTCCTATAAAAGAATTTGCTATATCTAACAAATATATTATAAAGGAAAACCCGTTTTCTGTCTACCCTTTTATGAAATAAAATTTGCTAAAAAAGAAGATCCCCCCGACGGCAAGCCGTCGGGGGGGATCTGAACTGTTTTTGCGCCGCTCAGTTTTCGGAGGAGTTTCTGTTCGCTCTGAAGGAAAACTCCTGTCCAACGAAGCCGCTGACGGTGATGATGTCCTTCGCGTCAACGCGAATGATCTCTGCCTCAGCAGGCACGTAGGTCTTCTTGTTGTTCATCTCAATTCTCTCCTTACTCTGCGAGTGCATAGGCATCTGCCGATACACCGTAGTTGTACAGTGTCTTGGCGAGGGTTGCCATTGCTTCGCTGGTATTGTTCTGCATGTTGTAAACGTAAGCGAATACGCCGTACTCCAGCGTCTGTACCGTTTCGCCGTTCTTGATCAGCTCAATGGTGAAGAGGTGGTCAAGCTCGGTAGCGGCAATATCCTCGGTACGAAGAATATATCCGTTGTCGGTCAGCTCAAAGTCACCAAGCGTGTACTCGTTACCATCGATCGTCACCTTGAAGTTGTCCTCGGTGATGTCGGCTGCCTCAAAGCGGAAGTACAGCTTGTTGGTATTGTTGAAGTGCAGACCCGCGCTGATCAGATCGACCGCTGCGTCGGTGGTCACGGTGGGCATCTTGCTCCACTCGTCGCCATCAAGCTCTTCGAACGCGGTTGCGCCCTCGTTGCCCTCGTTTACAAGAGCATCGGTCTTGTGGTTCACGTAAAGCTGTGCCGCAGCACCGTACTCAAGAAGGTCGGCGATGAGGGTCCTCATTGCCGCGTACTTCTCGTCGGAAACACCAAGCTCTGCCGCGGTCTTTGCAAGAAGATTCTTGCAGTTCTGAAGCACGCTGTACTCGTCCTTGGTAGCAACTACCTCGCCGTCTACGATCAGCTCTGCCTTGATGTTTTCACCAAGAGCCTGAGGAGCGATACCCGTGTAGGAGTATACGTATTCCTTGCCGCTCTTTACACCGTCAACAAGCGTCTTGACGCCGTCCACAGTGAAGCGCATCTGTGCGCCCGCGTGATCCTCGTTGAGGGTTGCGTAGTAGTGAACCGTAATGCTGGTACCAAGTGCGACCTCTGCCGCGGTGATCTTGGTCTCTACGCTTTCAACGGGAGGCTCCGGTACGACTACGTCGTCCTCGTAGATCTCATCCACAACGGGATTCACGTCGGTCACGTCTACACTTGCCTCGTTCTCGGTGACGAGAATGAAGGAATCTGCGGGAAGGGTGAACTCGGATACGACCTCTTCAACAAGGAAGTTATCGAAATACTGGAAGTAGGACGTGTTGGTATCATTGCCCCTCGCGTTGGGAGTCTGGATACCCAGATTTGCCGACTGGTTGGTCACGTGTGTAGCCGTAAGAGTCAGGGTTGCGTTCACCTCTGTCCAGGTATCTGCCGTAGTCGCAGTTGCGACCGCATTGGAAGCGCCCAAGGTGCTCGTTCCTGTATTAAACTTAAGGGGCGCCGTGTAAATGGTAATAGACTGCGGAGTCCTAATGTCGTAAGAAACGTTAAAGGTTCTTCCAATATCATCCTCAGTCAAGGTGATTCCGGGACGGAAGGCATTGTAAAGCTTAATACCATTCTTGTCATAGGAAAGCTTGGTACGAAGCACCTGCGTGGAATTGGCACTGTCCGGTCCATTAACGATAGTCGCCACCTGAGAGGAACCGGAAGCGGTAAACCAGAAGTTTGCGTAATCCTTCTCGTCCAAATTATAGCTGCCAATATACGCTGTATTCTTCAAGTTCAAGCCGTAATCATAGCTATTGGGATTCGTTTCCTTGTTATAGTCCGGGTATGTGCTCTGTCCATAAGACAGTATCTCGGCGTTAATCGTATTGCCAACCTTATTCACGAGGGGCTTGGTGACCTTTACACCGTTCTCGATACGGTAGGTCTCAAAGTCGTTTTGGAAGGTATAACCCGCCTTGATCACGAGGGTCACGTTATCGCCAAGATCCCTATCGGCAAGCGCGTTAAGATCAAGAGCGTAAGCACCGCTTGCCCACTCATCCATAAGGACGAGATTCGCGTCAGTGAGCTGTGCCTTGATAGAATCGTAGCAAAGGGTACTGTCGGGAAGATAATCGGCAAGTGCGTAAACGTAGATAAAGGTCTTTCTCGTCGCGTTCCAAGGCATGTAGAGGAAGGCATCCTCCGCATCTGCCAGGGTCTTTGCCGAGAAGGTAACGACGCCAAGCTTGTTGGTGTCAAGCACAAGGTCGGTGTCAAGTCCGAAGTGCTGCTTGGGCTCGGACTTGGAAACGTAAGAGGTAACCAGAGGCTTCAGCGCGTAGCTGCCCTCCATGGTCACGGTCTTGATAACCGCGCCGCCAACTGCCGTGCCGCCAAGCGTCTTGACTGCCGCGGTGGTAGCAACGGTATAGGTTGCGCCTGCCACGAAGCCCCGGGTGGTGAAGGCGAAGTTCATATTGGTTGCATCGGTTGCAGACCAGGTACCGTCAACGCGGTTGCCGGTTGCCACATTGGTCACTACCATTCCCTTCTCGAAGGTGGTAAGATCCATTGCGGTATTGAAGGAAACCACGATGGGCTTGTTAAGAACGCTGGGATACAGTTCGTCCTTGACGGGATTATCCTCGTTGGTAACGTCCTCAATCTCGGTGTTCTCGGTCATAAGGATCAGAGAATCCTTGTCGACCGTGATAGAATCGGTCACAACCTCTTCCACGAGAATATCGTCGTAGAAGTGATACAGCAGAACGTTAGCATCACTACTATCAGCAACCTTGGGGATATTGAGGGTCAGCATACCTGCCTGCAGGTTGACCATCGTCTGGTTCACCGTTGCCGTAAAGGAAACAGTTGTCCAGTCAGTATCACCCAGTTCCAGAGTAGCCGAGGGACGAGTTGTCGGCGTATCGCGGAAGGTATAGTTGTTATAGTTGGTTCCACCATAGGAAGCCGTTACACGGTTCATAAATCCTGCAGTCACAGTAATCTTGTCCACGGTGCCGACAGGTGTTGCCGTGGTTTCGGAAGAACGCATCTTTAAGCTAATATTGTAGGTTCTTCCCACGTCGTTTGCGTCCAACAGACTTGCCTTGATAGCATTATAGAACTTGGTGGTCTGACCGCCCTTGGTCTTCACTCGAAGGGTCTGGGAAGCACCGTCGGTCGCGGGCATAAGGTCGGCATTGGGCATCATACCCGTATATGTCCAAACGTACTTATCGGAGAACGCTTCGTTCGCGGGATGAGCCGCCAAAGATCCTGCAGAAAGACCTGTTGCCTGAGAAACGAGAGGCGTCTCAAAATCATTGGTGAATACGTATCCTGCCTTAAGAACAAAGGTCACGGTATCGCCAAAGGTCTTGTCAAGAAGATCGGAAAGGTCGATTCCGACCGTTCCATTAGCATCTACCTCGTAGAGCCCCAGAAGATTCGCATCGGTGAGAGAATCCTTCACCGAGTTGTAGCAAAGGGTATCGTCGGGCGTGTAGTTCAGTGCGTATACACGAACCGCGCCGTTCTTTGCGGAGTCTACACCGAGATACATCTTGGCGATCTGCGCGCTTGCCAGGGTCTTTGCCGAGAAGGTCACGACGCCAAGCTTATCCGTGTCAAGGACGGGATCTGCGTTCAGACCGTAATGAGTCGATGCATTTGCCACGGAAACGTAAGAGGTGGCAAGGGGACGCAGCGAATAACTGCCCTCGGTTGCGACCGTCTTTACAATCTCCTCGGTGCAAGCAACGCCTGCCGCGGTCTTCACCTTATCGGTGGTTGCTACGGTATAGGTGGTGTTTGCCGCAAGACCGTTAGTGGTAAAGGTAAATACGGTGTTGGTATCATCGGCTGCCGCCCAAGAGCCCTTGATGCGCTCGCCGGTCTTTTCGTTGGTAACGACCATTCCCTTCTTAAAGGTGGAAAGATCCATTGCTTCGTCAAAGGTAACGGTGATGGGTTGATTGAGAGGCGCACCGGGATTGGTGGTGATCAGGGTGAAGCCATCGTTTCCAGCTGTCTCGGTAGAATCCACCGTCAGCATGGGGGTGCACTCCTCAACTACCATATTATCATAATAAGTATAGTAGGTTTCTGCTGTTCCGTCATCCACCTGCTCCCGATAGTTAGCTGTGAAAGCAACAAGACCGGCCTGCGCCTGCACCATAGATTCCGTAATGGTGATCAAACGGGTAATAGGTGTCCAAGTTTCTTTCTTAACCGCGAAGGTCTCAGTATTATAGTTAGTATAAACAGAATAACCGGTCACGTCCTTCAAAACGGCAACACCTACGGAGAGGGTAACATCCTGCGTCGTGTAAACGTCTACGGATACGCGGAAGGTCTTTCCAATATCAGCCGCCGTCAGCGCCTTGTCGGAAAGCGTGTTGAAGAACTTCATATGGTTGTTACCGGTATTGACGTAGATACCAAGCGCTCGGGTGCTTCCCGACTGGATCGGAATGGTCGCGGAGCCAACCAGCTTTGCGCCCTTGTCTGCGCCGGTAGCGGTATACCAATAATCGGAGTATACTCTACCAACGCTGGCATCCGTATCACGGATCACCGTACCGTCCGATCTAACGATGGTGATCGTGCTGGTAGTTTCGTCCTCATTCGTGATCTCCTTCGTCAGTGCCGTATTAGCGGCAGGAGTTTCGAAGTCGTTGGTAAAGACATAAGGCTTCTCGCTAACCGTCTTGTCGGTAGAAACAACGGCAAGGGTGACGGTCTTGCCAAGTCCCTCTACTGCAGAAAGTGCAGAAAGGTCAATAGAAATATTGCCGTCAACCAGGCTGTACTTACCAAGGGAAATCTTGTTTGCCCACGCGGTGGATGCAGTCAAGGTATTATAGGTAAGGGTCGCTTCGTCTACCTTATAGTCGGCAAGAGCGAAGATCTCAACGTTTACCGTATCCTCAACCGAGCCGTTTGCCTTGAGCTGGATCTTATTCGCGTCAAGAATATGCTCGGTATCGTAGCTGACAAGGGTGGTGTAAGCGTTGCTTACCTGAAGCTTGTTTGCGCTTCCGAACACCTTATTGGGCTCGTTGGAGGAAACGTAAGCATCGGCAACGGGAGAGAGCGCGTAGGTGCCCTCGGTCTTGAAGCCGATCTTTCTCGTCTCGGCAAGGGCTACGCCGTTCTTGCCCTCGACGCCCGAGGTAATGTCAATGGTATAACGGGTACCGGGAGTAAGAGCATCGCACTCAAAGGTATAGAGGGCGTCGTTCTGACTTGCTACCCAAGTACCGTCCACCTTGGCGCCCGTTTCGGTTACGGTAACGGTTACGCCGCTGTTGACCGAGTCGGGATCCACCGCATCAAGGAAGCGGATCTGGATCGCCTGAGGATAGTAGTAGGAATCCGGTGCCCAGTTAGCCGCGCCGTAAGGTGTGAAGGGACCGACCGTCCACTTGGTGGAGCAGGCGACGTCGGAGGCGCCGTTAAAGGGGGTGGCCCAAAGCACCTCGGGAGCGCGGTTCGCATCGGGCTTCAGGAACACGTCGAAGTACCTGATCATAGCGTTGCCGCGGTTGTAGCCGAACTGGGTATCATCACCTACGGGGTAGGCGTGACCCTGGTCAAGCTGGGTGAGAGGAAGCCAGGGACCGGTGAGGTTATCCTCAAACCATTCTACTGACTCATCCCAGTAATTGTAGCAGTTGTAGTTATCACGAAGACCTCCCGAAACAAGAAGCGGAACCTTCGGGTAAGAAGCAACTCTTCCGATACCGAACAGTCTTTCGTAACCCTGACCCGAGGAGATGTAGGTCACGCAAGAATCGGAGCTGATCTTTTCGGTGTGCTCGTCATCGTAGTAGGAGAAGGGCTGAAGGATGGTGTGAGTAACCGTTCCCTTTTCGTCGCGAAGATCCCCTTCAAAACCACCCTCTGTATAGCTTACCGTCTTATCGTTATTCAGGACATCCTTGTAGGAAACGGTGCTATGAGGATAGTTCTCGTTATTCTGGATAGCAAGTGCGGACATACCAACGGTTGCCTTGGAGATACCTGCGGCACCGAGATACCGGCTGCTGTAGCCAAGCTCATCGGCAAGAGAACGCACACAACGCATAGCGGCTTGAGCGTTTCTGGGCAGGTTAACACCAAGGGTATAGTCCGAACCACTGTTGTAGAACTGATAGCCCCATCTGTAAAGGAAGGGCCAGTAATCGTGGTCGTACTGTACGCAGGCGTAACCGTTGAGAGCAAAGGCGTTGAAGGTACCGCGCTTATATTCGGTACCGATACCGTCCTCACGGGTGTAGCCTGTTCCCTCCTGCACGTAGACGGGGACCTCGTAGTCCGCCTTGGGCTGGGAGGGGTAAATGATGTTCATGGAAAGCTTATATTCGATGGGCTTGCCGTTATTCTCATCGGAATATCCCTCCTTGTTCACGTACTGACCGACCTTAGCGATCATGTCTTCAACCGTCTGAAGGTTACCGATCTCTGTGTCAAGGAAAGTGGGCTGAGTACCGTCGTCCAGTGTGTACGTAGAATCGCGGGAAATCTTTTGATTCCACTTATTGCGGTAAGCGTCCATGGTACCCTTGGCGCCCCAAATGGAGGAGTCCCAGAACCAAACGTCACGCTCGATACGGCATCCCTCGGGCAGGCAGTAAATGTACTGCGCGCTGGTGGTTACACCAAGATTTCCGAGAACGGTGCCTGCCGCGCAGGACTTGAACATCGACTGTGCCGAAACCAGTGCCTGCTCAATGTAGGGGCTGGTAGCGTTTGCGTGACTCTTGAAATCAAGGGTCACGATCACGTAGCCCTGATCGATGTAGTCCTGAAGAATGGAAACGTCATCCTCCTGACCGATCCGCTCGTAGGAGGTATGGTTAATAATGTAGAAAAGGATCGCCTTCTCCTCATAATGACGGGTGGTGTAATCAACCTTTTCGTCACCGTCTTCATCAACCATGCCGTAGCCTGCGTTCCAGTCGGGGTTGGCATCATTCTTGTAGCTTGCGGAAAGCTGGATGGGGGACTTGCCCTCGGTGATAACGCCGTCCTTATCCACATACTGCACGCTATCCATCATAGAAAGACCGTAACGGATCTTTACGGTGTTCCCCTCGATGGTATCGTCGTAGTAGATGGCGTAATCTGCGTACAGAACAGAGCACTCGTCATACGTAGCGACAGAGGTAGTGGTACCGGAGTTGGTAGCATTTCCCGCTTTCGTCTCGTAGCTGACAGTAAGCGCCATGTCCTTTTGGCTCGTCTTCTTGTAGGCGGCCAGATCGTCATAAACCATGACACCGTTCGCGTCGGCGGTCATACCGTTTCCGCGGAACTTGTCATAGTTGGGGGTGCCTGCGCCGATTCCGATCGAGGGCGTTACGGCAAACGCCGCCATCGGAAGCGAGGTAATCAGCAAAAGCGCCGATAACAGCATCGCAAGCACGGAAGAAAGCCTAAACTTTCTCATAATTGGTTCCTCCTGTATATAAAAATACAGATTAATTATACCACGCACTTTCCTCTCTTTGGAATTTTTCCGTGGTTATAATTCCGTTTTTAGACAACTGAAAATGGTTGTTTTTTACATCGCAAGCACCTATTTGTACAATTTCGCACAAGAATCACCATCAAATTTGTTCACAAGCAACAAATCGAAGAAAAAGCCCCCACGGACCGCTGTCCGTGGGGGCATAGTATTCATTTACTTAAGCATTCCGCCAAGGGTTGCTTCGGCACTTGCCAGTGCCTCTGCGATCTTGTCGGCATCGCGTCCGCCCGCCATAGCGTTATCGGGACGTCCGCCACCCTTACCGCCCGTGATGGCGGCAACGGCACCTACAAGCTTACCTGCGTGTGCGCCTGCGGCTACGGCATCCTTGCCCGCAACGGCAATAAAGTTCAGCTTGCCGTCGGTATGGATGGCGATAAGCGCTACCATATCGGCATAGTTGCCCTTGATCTCGTCGGCAAGGCTTCTTGCCACGTCGATCTGCATACCCTCGAAGCTTGCGGTGGCAAGTCTTACCTTACCTACGCTTACGGCGTTGCCAATAATATCGTCAAGCTTGGAGGAAGCCAGCTTTGCGGAAAGTGCCTCGACCTCGTGCTTGGCGCTCTTCAGCTCATCCTGAAGCTGCGCGGCGCGCATGGGAATGTCGCTCACGTTCTGCGCCTTCAGCTTCTGGGCGGTCTCGCGAAGGAGCGCGTCCTTCTCTGCCAGCAGAGCCAGCACGCCGTGTCCCGTTACTGCCTCGATACGACGAACGCCCGCGGCAACCGAGGACTCGGAAACGATCTTGAAAAGACCGATCTCGCCCGTATTTGCGCAGTGGGTACCGCCGCAAAGCTCGGTGGAGAAGTCGCTCATCTTGACCATTCTGACCGTCTTGCCGTACTTTTCGCCGAACAGAGCCATTGCGCCGTTCTTCTTGGCAGTTTCAAGGTCGGTCTCCATCGTGGTGATGGGATTGGCAACCAGAATGTTAGCATTGACAAGGGCTTCCACCGCCGCCAGCTCCTTATCGGTCATTGCGGCAAAGTGGGTGAAGTCAAAGCGGCAAACGCTTTCGTTTACGTAGGATCCTGCCTGCTCTACGTGATCGCCGAGAACCTTGCGGAGCGCCGCCTGAAGCAGGTGGGCTGCCGAGTGGTTACGGGCGATGGCACGGCGGCGGGAATCGGAAATATCCGCCATAACGGTATCCCCTACCGAGAAGGTACCGTCTGCTACGGTACACAGGTGGAGATACACGCCGTCGGTCTTCTTGGTATCGTACACGGTAAGAAGCTTACCGTCGGCATACATAGTACCGCTATCACCTACCTGTCCGCCGCCCTCTCCGTAGAAGGGAGTGCGGTCAAGGACGATGGTGCACTGTCCCTCGGAGATGGAATCCACGGATGCGTCCTCCGCAAGGATGGCAATGATCTTTGCCTCGGTGCGATAGTCGGCGTAACCGGTGAACTCGGTGGTAGGAAGATCGGCAAGCAGGCTCTTGGAGGACTCGCTCCAGCCGCTGATATTGGCACGCGCCTCGCGGGCACGGGTCTTCTGCTGCTTCATGAGGGTATTGAAGGTATCCTCATCAATGGCAAGATGGCTCTCTGCCGCGATCTCACGGGTCAGGTCAATGGGGAAGCCGAAGGTATCGTAAAGCTTGAATACCTCCTCGCCCGAAATGGTATCGGCGTTCTCTGCGATAGCGCCGCGGATCAGGTCGGACAGAATAGAAAGTCCCGCGTCGATGGTAGCGTCAAAGCGCTCCTCCTCCATGGAAAGGACCTTCTTGATATAGTCTGCCTTTTCGGACAGCTCGGGGTAGGCGGAGCAGCTTTCGCCGATGGCAACCTCAACTACGTCCACAAGGAAGGCGTGGTTGATGCCGAGCAGCTTACCGTGACGGCAAGCGCGGCGGATGATACGGCGAAGCACGTAGCCGCGTCCCTCGTTGGAGGGGATAACGCCGTCCGAGATCATGAACATGGCGCTACGAACGTGGTCGGTGATCACGCGGATAGAAACGTCGTTCTTGGAGTCGTCGCCGTACTTCTTTTCGGCAATCGCGCAAACGGTATCAATGACCTTGCGGATGGTATCCACCTCGAACATATTGTCAACGCCCTGCATGACGCACGCCAGACGCTCAAGACCCATACCGGTATCAATATTCTTCTGCACGAGCTCGGTATAGGTACCGTCGCCCATATTGTTGAACTGGGAGAATACGTTATTCCAGATCTCCATGTAGCGGTCGCACTCACAGCCGGGCTTACAGTCAGGAGATCCGCAGCCGTACTTTTCACCGCGGTCGAAGTAGATCTCGGAGCAGGGTCCGCAGGGACCGGTGCCGTGCTCCCAGAAGTTATCTGCTTTGCCGAGCTTTACGATATGCTCCTCGGGCACACCGATGACGTCGCGCCAGATGGCGTACGCCTCGTCGTCCTCCTCGTAAACCGAGGGCCAAAGGAGATTCTCGGGAATCTCAAGGGTTACCGTAAGGAACTCCCACGCCCACGGGATCGCCTCTTTCTTGAAGTAATCACCGAAGGAGAAGTTACCCAGCATCTCGAAGAAGGTGCCGTGACGCGCCGTAAGACCTACGCGGTCAAGGTCGGGGGTACGGATACACTTCTGGCAGGTGGTAACGCGGCTACGGGGAGGCTCTACCTCACCCGTGAAAAACTTTTTCATGGGCGCCATGCCCGAGTTGATGAGAAGCAACGACTTGTCGCCCTGAGGTACCAGGGGGAACGAGGGCAGACGAAGGTGCCCCTTGCTCTCAAAAAAGGAAAGATATTTTTCTCTCAGCTCGTTGAGGGATGTCCATTTCATAATACAATTCCTTACCTTTCAAATCAATAAACACAACTGTTAGTATAACACTCGGCGTGCCTTGTGTCAATAGGTTTCGCGGATTTTCACAGACTTTCGACGTTGTGAAGCGCCGCACCGATGACCGTGGCAAACTGGGCGTTCTCGGGGATCATAAAGTTGACGCCAAAGCTTTCGTTCAGCGCCAGCAGTCGCTCTCTGATCGGCGCCACCGAGCTGAGGTTGCCCGTCAGCACGATATCGCGAAGTCCGAAGTTCCGCGCCGCAAAAATTGCCATCATTCCGATGGTTTCAGCAACCATATTGGTAATTCCCATAGCAATATCGTTCTTAGTAGCGATGTCGCTGAGCTTACCGAAATTTGCCGCCGTCAGCTCTTGGTTGACACCGTTATAGTTGTTGTGCTTTGAGATATCCTTGATGCGAAGGTCTACGTTTTCAAGATTGCCGCCCTCGCAAAGCTGCTCGATGTGATCGACGGTATCCACGCCGAGGATCTTCCGCGTCAGTCCCACAAGGGTGCCGCCGCCCACGCCCGTACCGCCGAGGTATTCGGTTTTGATGTCGTTCCCTTCCCGCTTGGCGTGAACGAGAGCCGTTCCCGTTCCCATGCTGACAACCACCGCCTCGTCAAGTCCCGACAGATACAGACCGCCGCGACCGATGCAGGAGAACTCCGTCACCGCGCGACAATTCACCGAGTAAATGGGCTTGTCGATAAAGGAAGAGCCCGCGCCCGTCATCATGACGCAGTCCACGTCGGAAAGGGCAAGCCCGTTCTGAAGAGTGAATTTTCCAAAGGCACCGTACGCTGAGGTCACGGGGTCATTGGCGCGCACAAACTGCGGCTCGATAAGGGTCAGCGCTCCATTCTTTTTCTGAAAGCCGACGATCTTTGTCGTGGTACCTCCCACGTCGATTCCGATAACCGTTTTCATACCGTTTCATCCTCACAAAAAATTTTCTCTTATCATTATAGCACTATCTTGCAAAAAAATCAAGAAGGTGTTATAATGAAATGGATTTATTTTTGGAAAGGACGGATCCCATGACCGCCAATCGCAAGGAAATCGGCGCTCTCGCCGATAAAAAGCTGTATATTTTTGACATGGACGGCACCATTTATCTGGGCGGCCGCGTCTTTGATTTTGCCGTTCGCTTTATTGAAAATCTTCGCAAAAGCGGGCGCCGCGTTCTGTTTTTCACCAATAACGCTTCTCATACCACCGAGTTTTATTTGGAAAAGCTGACCCGTCTCGGCTTCTCTCCCTCCTCCTCTGAAATTATGACCTCGGGGGACGTAACGGCGGAGTTTCTGCTTCGTCACCGCGCGGGCAAGCAGGTCTATCTCGTGGGTACCGACGAGCTTGTGGAAAATTTCAAGAGCCGCGGCATTCCTCTCTCGGACGGCGCGGGTAAGACCTGTGACATCGTGGTCACCAGCTTTGACACCTCCCTTACCTACGAAAAACTTGACAACGCCTGCCGCTTTATCAGAAACGGCGCGGAATATCTTTCCACCCATCCCGACTTCAACTGCCCCACCGAGGACGGCTTTATCCCCGACAGCGGCGCCATTGCCGCCTTCGTTACGGCGTCCACGGGCAAGGCGCCTACCTATTTCGGCAAGCCCTACGCCGAAACGGTGCAGATGATCGAGGAGGCAACGGGCGTAGACCGTGGGGAAATGTGCATCTTCGGTGACCGCCTGTATACCGACATCGCCCTCGGTCGCCGACACGGTGTTTGCTCGGTGCTGGTGCTGTCGGGCGAGACCACCGAGGCGGACGTGGAAGCCGCCGATGCTTGTGACCGCCCTGACTACGTGTTCCCCTCTCTTTCCGAGGTGGACAAGGCAATGTTCGGAGGTTTCTATGGCATTTGACGCAGGTATGCTCGCGTGCGCTCTGCACGAGCTTCGGGAGGAATCCCTCGGCGCGCGCGTGGAAAAGGTCTATCAGCCCGAGCGCGACGAGATCGTGCTTCAGATCCGTTCCCGAAGCGGCGGACGGCGTATTCTCATCAACGCGGGCGCTAACAATCCCCGTATCGGCTTCTCCACCGAACAAAAGGAGAATCCCCAGAATCCCCCTATGCTCTGTATGCTTCTTCGCAAGCATCTTTCGGGCGCCAAGCTTTCCTCCGTGGAGCAGGCTGGCTTTGAGCGCGTTGCCATTCTTGGCTTTGACACGCGGGACGAAATGGGCTACGAATGTAAAAAATATATCATCGCCGAGGTGATGGGAAAATACAGCAATCTGATCTTCGCCGACGGCGATATGCGGGTCATCAACACCTTAAAGACCGTGGACTTCTCCACCAGCAGTCTGCGCCAGGTGTTGCCCGGTATGAAGTACGAGCTGCCACCCAAGCAGGACAAGAACGATCCCCTTACGGAGTCCCGTGAGGCTTTCACGGCGCGCCTTGCCGATGCTCCCGTCGAGCGCGGATGCGACAAGTGGCTTCTTGCCACCTATCTCGGCATTTCCGCGTCGGTTGCCCGTGAGATCGCTTACCGTGCCACGGGATCTACCGATACCCCCTGCGGTGACGCGTCCGCAGACGCGCTTTGGCAAAGCTTCTCCGAGATCGTGGATCACGTCAGAGAAAATCGCTATTTCCCTACCCTCGTCACCGAGGGGGAGCGTCCCGTGGAATACGCCTTCTGCGCCCTCACCCAGTACGGAAGCGGCTTTACCCACAAGTCGTTCGAGAGCGCGGGCGAGCTTCTTGACACCTTCTTCGGAAGCCGTGACCGTGAGGTGCGGGTCAAGCAACGGGCGTCCGACGTGCAGAAGCTTCTCGCAAACGCCCACGCCCGTCTTGTCAAGAAGATCGAGCTTCAAGAGGGCGAGCTTGCCGAGTGCGCCAACGGAGAGCAATACAAAAAGGAGGGAGACCTCATCACCGCTAACCTCTATCAGTTAAAGCGCGGTATGAAGCAAGCCACCCTGGTGGATTATTCCGATATGAGGGAGGACGGCAGCTTTGCCGAGGTCACCATCACCCTTGACGAGCGGCTCTCCCCTGCCGCCAACGCTCAGCGGCTATACAAGAAATACAACAAGTCCAAAAACGCCAAGATCGAGCTGACCAAGCAGCTTACCATCGCCCGTGACGAGCTTGCCTATATCAATTCGGTCATCGCCTCCCTGGAGCACGCCGAATCCCCCACCGATCTTGTGGAGATACGCGACGAGCTGTACCGCGCAGGCTACGCCTCCCGTATGAAGGGTTATACCGCCCACAAGCAGGCGGCGCCCACCGTGGCGCGCTTCAAGACCGACGGCGGCTACACCGTGCTCTGCGGAAAGAATAATATTCAGAACGAGTATATCACCTACAAGCTTGCCGCCAAGACCGACTATTGGTTCCACGCCAAGAACGTTCCCGGCTCCCACGTGGTGATGGTATGTAACGGCGAAGAGCCCGACGCCCGCGACTTTACCCAAGCCGCCGAGATCGCCGCCTACTATTCCCGTGCCGTTGGCGGACAGAATATCGCGGTGGATTACACCTTCGCCAAAAACGTGAAGAAGCCCCCCGCCGCAAAGCCCGGCTTCGTGATCTACCACACCAACTGGACGGCGTACGTCACCCCCGACGCCGAGGAGATCAAAAGGCTTAGGGAGAAATAAAACAACAAGCACCTGCGAAGCCTCGCAGGTGCTTCAGTCTGTCGAAAAACGCCTATCACGCAGAAGCGAAGATGGGCGTTTTGGTATAAAGATGAGCAAAAAACGAAAGAAGTGGAGAAAAGTTGGAGGGATGGTTATCCTTCCACTTTCTTTTAGCGAATTTTTTGAGATTC
>JBGVFO010000151.1:0-4584 GCA_045121195.1 Eubacteriales bacterium | reverse complement strand
TGGGCTACTACATTTCCAAGGGCTTCTTTGATACCATTCCCAAAAGCCTTGACGAGGCGGCAAGAGTGGACGGAGCGACCCGCTTCCAGGTGTTCCACAAGGTTATTTTGCCTCTCTCGAAGCCCATCGTTATCTATACCATTCTTATGGGCTTTATGGCTCCTTGGGGCGACTTTATGCTTGCGAGCTACCTGGTTCACGAAAACAGTAGGGGTATGAGTGTCGCGGTCGGTATGTACGAATGGCTTTCCAATACCAACCTGAATACCCATTACACTATGTTCTGTGCCGCGGGTGTGATCGTGGCAATTCCCGTTGTTGCCGTTTTCCTTGCCCTTCAGAAGTATTACGTTGAGGGCGTTACGGGCGGCGCAGTGAAAGGATAAGAGGAGAGTATTATGGCAAGTGTTAAATTAACAAACGTAAAGAAAATATACGGCAAGGATACCGTGGCAGTTCAGGACTTCAATCTTGACATTGCCGATAAGGAATTTATCGTTTTCGTAGGTCCTTCGGGATGCGGAAAATCAACCACCCTGCGTATGATCGCGGGTCTCGAGGATATCTCCGAGGGAACGGTGGAGATCGACGGCGTTGTTGTGAACGACCTTCAGCCCCGTGATCGCGATATCGCAATGGTTTTCCAGAATTATGCGCTCTATCCTCACCTTACCGTATTTGAGAACATGGCGTTCAGCCTTCGCTTAAAGAAGGCGCCTCAGGATGAGGTCTACGAGAAGGTTACCAAGGCGGCAGAGATTCTCGGTATTTCCGAGTATCTGACGAGAAAGCCCCGTGCCCTTTCTGGCGGTCAGCGCCAGAGAGTTGCAATCGGACGCGCTATGGTTCGTGACAGTAAGGTGTTCCTCATGGATGAGCCCCTCTCCAATCTGGATGCCAAGCTTCGTAACCAGATGAGAGCAGAGATCATTCTGCTTCGCCAGAAGATCGATACCACCTTCATCTATGTAACCCACGACCAGACCGAGGCAATGACCCTTGGCGACCGTATCGTTATTATGAAGGACGGCTTTATTCAGCAGGTCGGCACGCCTACCGAGGTGTTTGATATGCCTCTCAACCTCTTCGTAGCGGAATTTATCGGTGCTCCCAAGATGAACACCATAAAGACCGAACTCGTATGTGAGGATGGAAAATACTACGTAACTCCTTACGGCGCGAAGATCGAGGTGAACGGCAAGAAGGCAGAGATGCTGAAGGAGAAGAACGTAGCGGGCGGCGAAATCATTCTCGGTGTTCGTCCCGAGCATTTCGTTCTTTCCGATGCAAGCAATCCTGCTGCGATTCCTTGCAAGATTGTGGTTAACGAGATGATGGGTAGCGAGCTTCACCTTCACGTTCTGGAGGAGAACGGCGATCGTCTGATCGTTCGTATTCCTACCGTTTCTCTGGATGACGAGGAGCGTAAGGCGCTGGTATACGGTGCTACCATCTACGTTACCTTCGAAGGAAAGGTCATGCATTTCTTTGATCCCAAAACGGAGCAAAATCTTCTCGTTTAATGCGATAAAGACTGTCGGGCAGAGTACTATCTCTGCCCGACTTTGTTGTTTCCCGAAAGATAATCTTGAAAAATGGCGAATTCTATGGTATGATAAATGCAGCCCTTTCATAGAATGGAGAAAAAACAGTTGAAGGACATACTTGTAACAGGCGCATACGGTGGGATGGGACGCGCTACCGTCGAGGCGCTTTGTAAGCGGGGATACCGCGTCTTTGCTCTTGATAGATCGGTAGGAGAACCAAAGGAAAATATGATTCCCATTGAGGTTGACGTAACCGAGGAAGAAAGCGTGCAGGACGCGATGAAGCGTGTTCGTGAATATACCGATTCGCTTTGCGCTGTTGTGCATTTCGCGGGAATCTATATGCTGGATTCTCTTGTTGAGATGGCTTCCGAAGCGTTTCAACGCATTTTTGACGTGAACGTAACCGGCGTGTTTTTGGTGAACAAGATCTTTTTGCCGCTTCTCGGTCGGGGAAGTCGCATTCTTATAACAACAAGTGAGCTTGCACCGCTGGATCCATTGCCCTTTACGGGAATCTACGCGGTGACGAAGGGCGCTCTTGACAAGTATGCCTATTCACTTCGTATGGAGCTTCAGCTTCTGGGAATACCGGTGTCCGTGTTGCGCGCAGGCGCGGTAGAAACGGGAATGCTTGGCGTTTCCACCGACGCGCTTGACCGATTCTGTGAAAAGACGGCGCATTACTCTTGTAACGCGGATCGGTTTCGGAGGATCGTTGACCGTGTGGAAGCAAGATGCGTTCCGCCTGCGAAATTGGCGAAAAAAGCAATTCAGATCCTCGAAAAGCGAAAGCCGTCCTTTGTCTATAGCATCAATCGCAATCCGCTTCTGTTGCTTCTGAACCTACTGCCGAAGCGGGTGCAGCTGTGGGTGATCCGGATGGTTTTAAGATAAAACAGTTGCCGTTCAGGCGTACAGAAAGGAGGCTTCTATGTCGTCATATAACGAGTTGGTGAAAAATTTCGAGCGTGTGCGCGCTTATATGAGAGATTTTTATCTATTCGGCTTCAAAAGCCGCGACGAGTATCAGACAAAGAGCGCACGGTCCTATGATGACGAGCGAAGAAGAATGGAAAGCTGGCTCGGCGATCATATGAGCTTTGCGAGAACGCCCGAGGGAAAAAGTGTATTCATCTCCATAGATAGCCGAACCATTCGTCATAATCCTTTTCACAAGGCGTGGAAGGCCAAAAGCTTTACCGACGGCGATATCACCCTTCATTTTATCTTGTTTGATATTTTGTATTCGCCCGAGGTGAGGTTTACCCTTGGGGAGATTTTGCAATTGATCGACGAAAAATATCTGTCTGGCTTTGAAGCACCGATGATGTTTGACGAATCGACCGTTCGCAAAAAACTGAAGGAATATTGCGAGGCGGGGATCGTTGCGTCGGAGAAGGAAGGACGAAAGCTGTATTATCATCGAACTGAAACGACGGATATTTCCAATTTGAACGACGTTTTGCACTATTTTTCGGAGGCAGCCCCTTGCGGCGCCATAGGATCCTTCATACTGGATAAGTCGGATGCGGATACCGATGCTTTTACCTTCAAGCACCATTACATAACCGGCTCGATCGATAGCGGTGTTCTGGCGGCGATCTTTACGGCAATGAGAGAAAAGAGGGCAATGACAATATCCAATCTGAGTCGCCGCAAGGATCTCCCCAGACGAAACAGAATCGTCCCGCTCCGCGTATTTATCAGCGTGCAGAACGGAAGGCAGCACCTGATCGCGTATCTACCCGAGTATAACCATTTTCAATCGTATAGGCTGGACTATCTCTCCAACGTCAAGCTGGAGGACGTCACCCCCCGTTTTGACGAGCTTCGAGCGGAGCTTGACCGAATGCAGGAAAAAATGTGGGGCGTCAACGTAAAGCGGGGAAAGTGGGGCGTGGATACTCTGGAGCACGTTGATTTTACCATTCGCGTCGGTGAGGACGAGGAGTATATCGTGCGTCGTCTGGAACGGGAAAAGCGAATGGGAACGGTCGAACGGCTGGATGCTCAAACCTATCGCTTTACCGCGGACGTTTATGATACGAGCGAAATGGTGCCGTGGATCAGAACCTTCATTTGTCGGATCATCCAAATGAACTTTTCCAACCGCTCGGTAGAGAACAAGTTCAAAAATGATCTGAAGGAGATGTACCGCATGTACGGGATCGGAGAGGAGGAAGAACGATGATATTCAGTGAGCTTTACTCTGCCTACTACAATACCGTCGCCGCGATTATTACGAAGATTCTTGACGGCGAGCACTCCGAAAAAGAGCTTCAGAAGATCGTAGCAGAGCGCGCCTTTGGGGAAAGTGCGCTGACGATCCTGCCTTCCTTGAAAAACGAAAAATGGCAGCTTGTGCATCCCGATATGACGACGGCGTTGGAGCATAAACCGACGATGCCGCTGACAAAGCTGCAAAAACAGTGGCTCAAGGCGATCTTGCTGGATCCTCGGATGAAGCTGTTTGGTGTTTCGATCAAGGGATTGGACGATGTGGAGCCGTTGTTTACCTCAGCGGATTATCACGTTTACGATAAATACAGCGACGGAGATCCTTTTGACGATCCCGAATATATTCGCCAATTCAGAGTGATCCTGAATGCTATCAGACAAAACTCGCAGATCAAATTTGAAATGGTGAATCGCAAGGGAAACACGATGTTTGTCAGATGTCATCCGTTGCGGTTGGAATACTCCGAGAAGGACGATAAATTCAGATTGGTCACGGCAGGCTGGCGCGCGATCTCCACCGTCAATCTTTCCAAAATACGGTCTTGCGTTCGTTATACGGGCGAAAAACCGCTGGTCGGCGAGGAGCGCGAGATCAAGCAGGACACGGTAACGGTGAGGGTGCTTGACGAGCGGAACGCGCTTGAGCGTTTTATGCTTCATTTCGCGCATTTTGAGAAGCAAGCGGAGAAGCTTGACAAAAAGAATTACCTCGTAAAGATCCAATATGCCCTCGACGATGAACCCGAAATGGTGATTCGAATCCTTTCCTTTGGACCGATGGTAGAGGTCCTCGGAT
>JBGVFO010000150.1:0-3806 GCA_045121195.1 Eubacteriales bacterium | reverse complement strand
CACCGGCAGTCATTCACTACCGTGTCGCCGCTTCGCTACCTCGGCGCCCCGCGACGAACGGATTTGCCATTATAAAATTGGTGAAAGCCTTTTGTGATAAGGGTTTGAACGTAGCCATGAACAAAATCAAATTTCGTTGTTTTCGGGTCGCCGGGGACGTCGACCCCTACGGTGTTAGATATTTTTGTTCGTTTTGTACGTAGCCGTGACACACCTATAAACATCAATTTACCGTTCAAATTTTGATTTGTCGGGGAGTAGCAAATGCGAAAAGGTAACGCACAAACCCGTAGGGGCGATCATAGATCGCCCGTTCGCAGGGTGCGCGCCGTATTTTACGGGCGAACACAGTTCGCCCCTACGGAAAAGACGTTGCGCTGATAAACATCAATTTACCATTCCAATTTAATTTTACGGGTGCGTTCGCCGTGCAAAACGGCGAGCATTGAGAGCCTTCTCCAAGAATGGGAGAAGGTGGCGCCGAAGGCGACGGATGAGGTTGCGGAATTTGTACCAATGTACGGCACCGTGCCATTTTGCGACATAAAAAGGCGCAACCTCACCACCCGCTTCGCGGGAGCCTCTCCCATTCTTGGAGAGGCCTTGCAACGTCACTGCGAACACCCCTATAAACATCAATTTTCTTATTTACCCTGATAAAACTCGTGGTACCATTCGGCGAAGCGGCGGAGGCCTTCGCGGAGGGAGGTGGAGGGCTTGAAGCCGAAATCGCGCTCCAGCGCCGAGGTGTCCGCGTAGGTCACGGGTACGTCACCCGCCTGCATGG
The DNA here is from genome assembly GCA_045121195.1 of Eubacteriales bacterium. Classification (GTDB taxonomy): domain Bacteria; phylum Bacillota; class Clostridia; order Oscillospirales; family CAG-272; genus RGIG8775. Next base: position 3,019 of record JBGVFO010000150.1, on the reverse strand, counting down.
GTACAAGACGCTTGTGCGCCTCAAAATCGTAATCGGCGGGCAGAACCCCCGCGCGGATCAGCTCTTGCTGAAGGATGTCCACGAAATCCAGAAGATTCTCGGGGCTGTTGTTTCCGATGTTATAAACGCGGTAAGGGGGCAAAGGCAGTCCGTCCTCACCGTTCTGCTTCTCGGGGGCGTTCTGCATCACGTGCTTGACCCCCGTGACGATGTCGTCCACGTACGTGAAGTCCCGCTTGCAGTTACCGAAATTGAAGATCTCGATGGTCTCTCCGCGAAGGAGCTTGTTGGTAAAGCCGAAATACGCCATATCGGGGCGTCCCGCGGGACCGTAGACGGTAAAAAACCGCAGACCCGTGGACGGGATGTTGTACAGCTTGGAATAGGCGTGCGCCATCAGCTCGTTGGACTTTTTGGTCGCCGCGTAGAGGCTGACGGGATTGTCCACCTTGTCCTCGGTGGCGTAGGGTACCTTTTTGTTGGAGCCGTAGACCGAGGAGGAGGAGGCGTAGACCAGATGCTCCACGGGATAGGCGCGGCACGCTTCGAGAATGTTGTAAAAGCCGATGATGTTGGACTCAATATACACGTCGGGATTGGTGATGGAATAGCGAACGCCCGCCTGTGCCGCAAGATTGACCACCACGGCGGGGCGATGCTCCGCGAACAGACGGTCAATGAGAGGGCGGTCGGCAATACTGCCGCGGATCATGGTAAAGCGGCTCTCGGGCTTGGTCTTTGCCAGCTCCTCCAGCCTCTCCAGACGGTATTCCTTGATGGAAACGTCGTAGTAATCGTTCATATTGTCCACGCCCACCACGTGAATGGGGGACACGGTAGAAAGAAGCTCGGTGACGAGATTGGCGCCGATAAAGCCGGCGGCGCCCGTCACGAGGACCGTTTTGTTCTGTAAATTGACGTTGGGTGTCAGCATATGCCTTGATACTCCTTTTTTACCTGCTCGTAGCTCTCAAGATTGCCGATGTCGTAGCGTTTGCCCGGCATTTCCATGGCGTATACCGCCGTTTTTCCGCACAGCCACGCCACGTAGCTTCCGGGGGCGTCGGTGCCGCAGCCCGCGGCAATGCCCTCGGCGACGAGGGAGGCGTCCTTCCTCGTGTAGTAGTAGAAGGGGGGACAGCACCAGTGAGAGCGCGGCTCGGCGGGCTTCTCCTCCATGCCGATGACACGGTCGTCGCCGTCGATCTCAAGAACGCCGCACTTTCGGAGCTTCTCTACCTTCGGCTCGTAATAGCGAAGGATCGCCGACGCCTGCTTTTCGCGGGCGTAGGAAATAAAACGGGTCAGACTGAAGTCCAGCACGTTGTCCCCCGCGATGACCAGCATATCGTCGTCAAGTCCCAGGGCGTCGATGGCGAACTGAATGTCCCGCACCGCGCCAAGACGGGTTTCGTTGGACTCGGTGCCGTCGTCCACTACCGTAATTTTTTGGGGCTTTTTCGCCGCCCAATCACGGAAATGGTGGGCAAATTTGTGGTTGGAGATGACCACGTACTCGTCACAGAGTCCCGCGGTGTCAATATCGTCCACCAGCCAGTCGAGAATGGTCTTGTCCCCTACCGAGAGGAGGGGCTTGGGAAAGTTTTCGGTCAGGGGATAGAGGCGCGTGGCGTATCCCGCCGCAAGAATCAAGCATTTCATAAGTTTACTCCGTCAGCCGTTTCGCAGAAATGTACCGAGAATTTACCCGCAAGATGGGGGAAGGCGGCAAGATACCGCTCGGTCACCCTTTGTTCGATGGATGCCTCGTAAGCGGGGTCAACGAGCGCCATACAGCAGCCCTTGAAGCCCGCGCCCGAGAAGCGACCGCCGTAGATGCCGTCGGTCTCGGTCATGATCTCGTAGAGGGTCTTCAGCTCGTCAGAGCCCGTTTCGTAGTTGTAAATGGAGGAATAGCCGCTCTCGAAGATCAGCTTGCCAAAGGCGTCAAGATCTCCCCTTCTCCACGCCTCGGCGCCTCGCTCGGCGCGGTCGATCTCGGAGAAAAAGTGGTCGGCGCGCTTTGCCCAGCTTTCGGGCAAGCGGTGGCGGTGGGCAAGATAGACCTCACGGGGTACGTCCCGAAGGTTGGCTTCCCCGATCTTGCCGTATTCCAGTCCCTCGTACGCCAGAAGGGCGTAGGCGGCGGCGCGGCATTCGTCCACACGCATATTGAATTTGGAGCTGGCAAGGGACCGCTCAAGACCGCTGAAGAAAATGGCGATCTTGTAGGGCTTCATCGTGGGGGCGGCAGGGATGCACTCGTGAGAGCCGTCCTTCATGTCCATATACAGAAGCTGCTCGCGGCGGCAGTAGACCTCACAGGATTGGTCCAGCTTGCCGCAGGCAACGCCCACGTATTTGTTTTCCGCCTCAAGGGCGATCTCGATCATCTCCTCGGGGGAGAGGGTGATGGAATTGACGCGGCAAAGGGCAGACAGGAAGGTGATGATCACCGCCGCCGACGAGGACAGTCCGCCGATGGGAAGCTCGCCGCAAAGCACCGCGCAAAGCCCGATCCGCAAGGGATGACGGCGGTCGAGGGCGATGGTGGCGCCGCGAAGATGGTCCGCCCAGTCGTCCTGACGGACCTTGGGGGTGCTGCTTACGTGCCACTGCGCCCGTCCCTCAAATTGGAGGGAGGAGATCTCCACCACACCGTTTTGCTTGGGACCGTAAGCCATGTGGATGCCCTTGTTGATGGAAAAGCCCGTGATCTTACCAAGCTGATGATCCACGTGGGCGCCGAGAGGGCAAACGCGGTAGGGCGTGAACGCCGTGTGCAGCGGGGGACGCTTGTAAAGGGATTCAAATGCGGTTGCGACAGTCATAAAGACCTCCTTGGAATGAAATGAACTAAATAATATAAAAATCGTAATTCAAATTTTGATTGATCGGTGGGTTTGCAATTACGAAATGGCGAGGTGCAAACCTTGTAGGGGTCGACGGTCTCGTTGCGACTCGGTCACGCCACGGCTCTGACTGCCACCGGCAGTCATTCACTACCGTGTCGCCGCTT
>JBGVFO010000149.1:0-2179 GCA_045121195.1 Eubacteriales bacterium | reverse complement strand
GTGGGTGAGCTCTTACCTCGCCTTTCCATCCTTACCCTTGCGGGCGGTTTCTTTCTGTTGCACTTTCCCGGTAGTCGCCTACGGCTGACGTTATCAGCTATCCTGCCCTGTGAAGCCCGGACTTTCCTCACGGTAATACCTTTCGGCACCATACCGCGCAACCGTCCAACGCGGTCACATCGGGATTATACCACACCCCGCCCCACTTTGTCAAGCAACAAGGGAAAATTGGGACGTTCGCATGGGGGGAAGTTGAAAATGGAAAATTGATGTTTGTCGGGGAGTTTGTGAAACGAAATTGATGGTTTGTAGGGGCGAACAGTGTTCGCCCGCCATATACGGCAAAGGCCCAACGAACGGGCGATCAATGATCGCCCCTACGGGTTTGTGCGTCGCCGTTTTGTCACATCAAACACACCGATAAATCAAAATTTGCCCCCAAAAGCTATTGACTTGCGGGGGGTGTTGTGCTATCATAATGTATATCATTTCACGCGCCGCGAGGCGGCAAAAAGAGGTACCGTTATGGAAATCAAAATCACCAAAACAACGACGCCGGGCGTAATGCCCTCCGAGGATAAGCTCGGCTTTGGAAAGGTCTTCTCCGACCATATGTTCATCATGGACTACGACCGCGCCATCGGCTGGCACGACGCGCGTATCGTCCCCTTCGGCAACATCTCCCTTCACCCCGCCTCCACCGTGCTTCACTACGGCGCCGAGATCTTCGAGGGTCTGAAGGCGTACCGCACCGCCGAGGGCAACGTTCAGCTCTTCCGTCCCATGGAAAACATCAAGCGAATGAATACGTCGGCTGACCGTATGTGTCTGCCCCTCATCGACGAAGCCGATCTTCTTGAGATCCTTTGCACCTTCGTAAGACTGGAGGAGCGCTGGGTTCCCAAGTCCTTCGGCACATCCCTATATCTCCGTCCCTTCCTCTTTGGCAACGACGAGAGCCTTGGCGTCCACACCGTGGCACACGCCACCTTTATGCTCATCGCCTCCCCCAGCGGAAGCTACTACGCCGAGGGCATCAACCCCGTCAAGATCATGATCGAGTCCGAGGACGTTCGCGCGGTGCGCGGCGGTACGGGCTACGCCAAGTGCGGCGGTAACTACGCGGCGTCCACCCGTGCGGGCGAGCGCGCGGCACAGAAGGGCTACACCCAGGTGCTGTGGCTGGACGGCGTGGAGCGCAAGTACATCGAGGAGGTGGGCGCGATGAACGTCATGTTCAAGCTGGACGGCAAGATCGTCACCCCCGCCCTCACCGGCTCTATCCTTCCCGGCATCACCCGAAAGTCCTGCATCGAGGTGCTGAAGGGCATGGGCTACGAGGTGGAGGAGCGCCTTCTGTCGGTTGACGAGCTGGTGGACGCCATGAAGACGGGTCGCCTTGAGGAGGCTTGGGGCTGCGGAACGGCGGCAGTCGTTTCCCCCATCGGAAAGCTTCTCTACGAGGACGTCGAGTACGTGATCAACAACGGCGAGATCGGAGAGGTCACCGCCAAGCTCTACGATACCCTGACGGGCATCCAGTGGGGCAAGACCGCCGATCCCTACGGCTGGGTCTACAAGCTGTAAGATAACCAAAAACTCCCGTGCCCGAAGGCATGGGAGTTCTTTTTATGCTCATATTCCGTAGACGTCGGTGATGCGCTCGCACATGGCGGGGATCTCCGAGAGAATGTCCGACATGGCGGTGCAGAAGCGGTCGAAAAAGCCGTCCGAGCGTTCCATATCCTCGTCGGCGATCAGCATGGACGCCAGATAATACTGCGCCGCCGAGGAAAACCGCGACAGTAGCGGAAAGTCGTCGTCCAGCGCCGCGTAGACGGGGAACGCCGCTCTCTTGTCCGCCGCGCCGATGAACAGACGGTAGCGGTCGTCCAGCGCCGAGTTCTCGGTGATAAAATTGGCGATGATGTAGGGTGCGCGCTCGGCGTAGTCCTCGGCGCCAAGACCCATCGGCTCGGCGATCAGTGCCATCGCCCCTTGGTAAATTTCCTTGTTGGTCATACCTTCTCCTTTCTGATAAATTGATGTTTATCGGTGTGTTCGCAGTGACGTTGCAAGGCCTCTCCAAGAATGGGAGAGGCTCCCGCGAAGCGGGTGGTGAGGTTGCGCCTTTTTATGTTGCAAAATGGCACGGTGCCGTACATTGGTACAAATTCCG
>JBGVFO010000148.1:0-3713 GCA_045121195.1 Eubacteriales bacterium | reverse complement strand
AGTGGTTTTCTTTCCACTTTTACGAGGATAAGCCGTGTGAATTCCGATACGAAAATTCCCAGGGAGAAAAGACGATCTATTTTTGTATGGGAGAAAACGCGTTTGGCAAATTCCCACAGCTTGGATATTCCAACGATTACGGAACGGTGAGGACGACCGACGGCTTTATGTATGACTGTGCGGCATCGGCGGCGTGGGTAGATCCCGACCGGCTTCTGTTGCGGGTGCAGATCATTGACCGCTATTTTGGCAATCTGTTTGCTCATTTTGCCTTTAAGGGCAACGAGGTTGCCGTGCTGTTCTGTTCACACGCAGAGGATTTCTTAGGCGAATATAAAGGAAGAATTACCGCAAAGCAAGCGGAATAAGAAGGAGAACATAATGAAATTTTCGGAAATGAAATACACCCGTCCCGATATGGACGCGGTCAAGAAAACGATCGTCGATTTTACCAAGCGCCTGAAGGACGCGAAGACTTATGACGAGGCAAAGGCAGTCTTCCTCGAAAACGAGGAAGAAGGGAAGCATCTTCATACCCAGTATACTCTGGCAAGCATCCGTCATTCCATCAACACAAAGGATGAATTCTACGACGCGGAGATGAAGGCTTGGAATACGGCTATGCCCGAGGTACAGGAGTATTCCCAGCAATGGACGATGGCAATGCTGGAAAGTCCGTTCCGCGCTGACTTTGAAAAGGAATACGGAGATCTGTACTTCCGCAATGCCGAGATCGCCCTCAAGTCCTTCTCGCCTGAGATCATTCCCGAGCTCCAGGAGGAGAATGAACTGACACAGGAATACGAAAAGCTGCTTGCTTCCGCACAGATTCCTTTCGAGGGAAAGACCTATACGCTTTCCCAGCTTACTCCCTTCATGACCGATCTCGATGACGCAAGACGACTTGCGGCGTGGAAGGCAGAGGGACAGTGGTATACCGATAACCAAGACAAGCTGGATGAGATCTACGATAAGCTGACCCATCTGCGTGATGCTATGGGTAAGAAGCTTGGCTATGAGGGCTATACCACCCTCGGTTATTATCGAATGGGGCGCAATTGCTATACCAAGGAGGACGTGGAGAAGTTCCGCGAGGCGGTTGTGAAGTACCTTGTTCCCGTTGCCGACAGCATTTATCGCAAACAGGCGGAGCGACTTGGAAAAGAGTATCCTATGAGCTTTGCGGACAACGCGTTGTCCTTCCGCTCTGGAAATCCCAGACCCTGCGGAACGGCAGACGATATTCTGGCGCACGGAAAGACCTTCTATGACGCGCTTTCTCCCGAAACGAGCGAGTTCTTCCGTACGATGCTTGACGGAGAGCTCCTTGACGTGCTTTCTACGGAAGGAAAGGCGGGCGGCGGCTATTGTACCGCCATCCCCGATTATGAGGCGCCCTTCATTTTTGCCAACTTTAACGGAACCCAGGGCGACGTTGAGGTCGTGACCCACGAGGCGGGACACGCCTTTGCTTGCTGGATGAACCGGAACCGTATTCCCGTGGATTACGTTTGGCCTTCTATGGAGGCTTGCGAGGTTCACTCTATGTCCATGGAGTTCTTCGCTTGGCCTTGGGCAGAGGGCTTCTTCGGCAAGGATACCAAGAAGTTCTACTACAGTCATCTGGCGGGTGCTATTACCTTCATTCCTTACGGAACGATGGTGGATCACTTCCAGCACGTTGTGTATGAAAAGCCCGAGATGACGCCCGCAGAGCGCCACGCCGTTTGGAAGGAGCTTCTTGGCGTGTATATGCCTTGGATGAAGCTTGACGGCGATATTCCGTTTTATAGCGAGGGCGAAGGCTGGCAAAGACAGCATCATATTTATTCCAGCCCCTTCTATTATATCGACTATTGCTTGGCGCAGACGGTCGCTCTTCGCTTCTGGGCAATGATCCAGAACGATCTGGCGGACGCATGGAAGCATTATATGGCGTATACCGTGCAAGGCGGAAGCCGCGTGTTTACCGAGCTTCTTAAAAACGCAGAGCTGGAAACGCCCTTTGATGAGGCGTGCCTCCGCAATGTTTGCGAGGAGGCCAACCGTTGGCTCTCCGAGTTCGATCTTGGCGATATTAAATAATTGTAAAAACGGCAGATTTTCTGCCGTTTTTTTCTTTTTTGGTGTTGTTTTCGGACACAAAATCTGTTATAATTAATAGGTTAGAAATTTTAATGAGGAGGTGAAGGGAATGGTGAGCGTTCTTTTGAAGAAAATCAAAGAAGCGTTGGTTTCGGTTCTTCCGGTAGCCGCACTGGTTTTTCTTCTGAACCTGACACCGTTGGTAGACTTTTCGAGAAAGGAAATGGCGGTTTTTGCCATTTCGGCGCTGTTTTTAATTCTTGGAATCGGATTGTTTAATTTGGGCGCAGACCTTGCCATGACGCCTATGGGAGAACACATCGGCGCGGGCCTTTCCAAAACGAAAAAGATATCGCTCCTTCTTGGCGTGTGCTTTGCCATGGGGCTTCTCATTACGGTTGCCGAGCCCGATCTTACCGTGCTTGCCACACAGGTGTCCGGCGTGATCAACGGAACCGTTTTGATCGTCGCGGTAGGAATCGGCGTAGGTATTTTCCTGGTGCTTTCGGTGCTGAAGATCATTTTCCGCAAGCCCTTGTCCTCCATGCTTCTTTTCTTCTATATGTTACTGTTTGCGCTGGCATCTCTCGTGGTTATCAACGGGAACTCGAACTTCCTGGCAATGGCGTTTGACTCGGGCGGCGTGACCACGGGACCCATTACCGTGCCTTTCATTATGGCACTTGGCGTGGGTATTGCCGCAACACTCGGCGGTAAGAACGTAGGAGAAAACAGCTTCGGTTTGATCGCGATGTGCTCGGTGGGACCGATCCTTGCGGTTATGGCGCTGGGTATTACCGCAAACGGTGATATTCCGTATGAGCTTCCCGATTATTCGATCGAGTCGCATCTTGGTATTGAGCTTTGGAAAAAGCTCTGGGCTGTTACGAAAGAGGTGGCGCTTGCCCTTGCGCTGATCGTCATTTTCTTCGTGATCCTGCAGATCGTTTGCCTGAAGCTTCCCGGAAAGAAGCTGTATCAGATCGCGTTCGGTATCCTGTATACCTTCTTGGGACTTGTCATTTTCCTGACGTCTGTTTCGGTGGGCTTTATGCCGATCGGATATAAGATGGGTGTGGAGCTTGCGGACAATAACCCGATTTTCGTTGCGCTGTTCAGTTTTGTTCTTGGAATGGTTGTCGTTTTGGCGGAGCCTGCCGTTCACGTTCTCAATAAGCAGGTCGAGGATATTACCGACGGTATGGTGAGCAAAAAGGCAATGATGTGGGCCCTTTCCATCGGTGTCGGCATCTCTATTTGTCTGTCGGTGCTTCGTATCATTTTCCACTTTAATATTTTGTATTATCTTATCCCCGGTTACTTTATTTCCCTTGGCTTGTCCTTCTTCGTTCCGGGAATTTACTCGGCGATCGCGTTTGACTCGGGTGGCGTTGCCAGCGGTCCCTTGACCTCTACCTTTATTTTACCCTTTGCGATTGGTGTATGTACCGCGCTTCAAGGTGTGGAGAGCGTTATGAGCGATGCCTTTGGTATGGTGGCAATGGTGGCGATGACCCCTCTCATTACCATTCAGCTTCTCGGCTTCAAGGCGATCTTAACAAAAAAGGTCAATGAAAATATCGCGATGAAGCGGATCTTGAGCGCGGATGATGAGCAGATCATCAATT
>JBGVFO010000147.1:0-4022 GCA_045121195.1 Eubacteriales bacterium | reverse complement strand
AAATCCTTCTGTGATGAGGATTTGAGCGTAGCCATAAACAAAATCAAATCTCATCATTTTCGGGTCGTCGAGGACGTCGACCCCTACGGTGTTAGATATTTTGGCTCGTTTTCTGCGTAGCCATAACACACCGACAAACATCAATTTACAAAAGGCGCAGGAAATTCCTGCGCCTTTTGGCTTGCTTATATTGGCGTTCGGTTCGCGTTAGTTTGCGATCTCGTAGGTGCCCTTTCCGTAGTCCACCGTGATGACCGTGCCGTCCGAATAGGTAATGCGTCGGACGTCGTCGGGCAAACGCTCGATGTTTTCGATAAACTCGTATTGCAGGTGCTTGCGCAGATCGTAATCGTCGGCAACCGTTTTGATGGCCGCTACCGACTCGGCAATATCCGCCTCGGTCTCGCAGTACAGATCCTCCTTGCCCATCCAGTCACGTCCGCAGAACTTGCTGTTGATATACAGAAGCGGACGGCTTCCGCACTCAATCGCCTTCAGCTTCTCACGCACGCCCTTGATGGGATAGTTGATGGTGGCCGACGCGGCGTTGGACATGATGATACCGTGATAGACGATGACCCAGAAGGGAATGATCTCGTCAAACAGCTTGCTCTTGGCCGCCTCGGTGGTGATACGTACCGAGGTGTAAAGCACGTAATCGCACTCCGCCGCCATGAAGTCGAACTGCGCCTCCGATTGGAAGCCGCCGAACAGCTCACGGGACAGTCTCGCGATTTCGCGGCAACATTCCGCCGTCTTCTTACGGGACGAAGGATGGTCGGGACAATAGCACTTGACAGGCTCTACCGCTGTCAGCTCATCCACGTAGTGAAGTCCCTCAAAGCCGTAGTCGCGGAGCACGGGAAAATCCTTCTTGGCGTAATGCTCGTAGGCGGGAATGGGGCAAAGATGGTAAGGCTCACCGCCCTGAAGACCCATTCTCTTATAGTCGGAGCGCACCCACGGAACGATATTGCCGTTCTCGTCGGGCTTCATCAGAAGCAGGCTCTCGTTCCAGTTGTCGGCGATCTCGTAGGCGCCCTTGCTATTGGAGTGACAGGTCACCATGTAGCCGTACTCCTTGGTCTTCTTGATCCACGCGCGGAACTCCTCGTCGGTGCCGAAGCGCTCGTCACAGGGGTAGTGCTGGGGGAACCGACCGTCGTGACCGCCTGCCGCCCAACCGACAAGGCAGATCTCGGCCCCCTTGACGCCCGCTTGCTTCATGCCGTCCACGATCTTGTGGAGCTTCTCCACGGTACAAGCCACCAGCATCGGCGGCTCGTTCTCCAGGGTCTGATGACGGACGGGGGTGGGCTGAGGCTTCCATCCCATACGGATACGCACCTCAATGCAATCTGCCGCCTCGGCGACCTTCGGATAGGTCTTAACGCGCTCGCGGAGCGGCACGCATCCCCTCTCCTCAAGCTGATAGCGACGGTATGCCTTGGCCATGTCCACGAAGGAGGCGTTCGGCATTTTGATGTAGTCGATGATCATGTCGTCCTCTGCTTCGTCGAAGTCGAGGACAAACTCGGGAGAAAGGCTGTATACGCCGTCGGCGCACTTGACGAGGAAGCGTTGATCGTACTCGGCGGAGCGGCAAAGCAGCATGACTGCGTCGGGGGTGTCGCAGATACCCGCCGTCGCCATGCAGGCGATTCGGGAGCGGTACATAGCATCGTCCTTCTCATCGAAATTGCACTGTGCCACGCCGTCACCCATACCCGTGGGGAAGATCATATTGCCCGCGTCCCCCACCTTGCGGGTGGTCAGGCTCGACTCGATGCGAATGAGGTTGATTTCCCTGCCCCTTGTAGCCTCTGCGGGAACCGTCACGCGAATGACGTTGTCAAGCTCCTCGGTGCGGAACTCGATGCCCATATCGTGTCCGTCTCTTGCGATAGCAACCGGCTTAAACGTAGCGTTCATACTCATTCTCCTTTTTTCTCAAAGTCTTGGATGTCGAATTTCCATTCCTCACGTTTGCGGAAGGGGGTCTTGAAGCTCTTAGAGAGCAGTCCCTTTTCCTCCAGATGCACGTAACAGCTCATATCGCAGGCGCGACCGCAGATGGAGCATTGGTAGGCGTGCTGTGCGGGGGGATAGAAATAGATATTGCGCAGGATCTCCCGCGCCGTTTGGGGATTGACTCTCGCCTCGCCTGCAATGATGGCCAGACGATCCTCGAAGCCGGCGAAGGCCTCAGGGGGCATAAAGGGATTTTTGGTACCGTTGGCACCATTGTAATAGACGGCGCATTGCCACGGATCCACCGCGCCATCCTCCGAGATGGCGTGACCGGGACAGCCGCGCACACACTCGCCACAACCGTCGCACAGATGAGGCTCTTTCACGGGGGTTGCTTCGATTTCGGCGTCGGTCAGCACGAAGCAAACGCGGACGAAGGGTCCGAACTCGTCGGTAAGGATCGCGCCGTGAAGGCCGATCTCACCAAGGCCCGTGAGCACCGCCGCCTCGGCAAAGTCCATCTGTGTTTCCTGCGGTCGGTTACGCCAGACCGCGTCAAAGGCAACCTCGGGGTTGGTGGAGTTTTCCTCCGCCATGATCTGCTGATGGCGGCGTTGGGGAAGCGCAAGATATCCTTGCTCCTCCAGATACATCGAAAGACGCACCTGCACCATCGGCATCACCGTTTCTTCCATATTTTCTACGCCCATGGTGGTGTACTGATAGTAGGTACTTCCCTCCTCGATGCCGCGGTACGCACCGCGAAGCACGCGGAAACCAAGACCGATAACCGTCTTTGCTTCAGGAAGCAATTTTCGCACCGCGCTGTCCGCAGGAAAGCGGTCGATGGGAGCAAAGCCGACGAGATCCGCGCCCCAGCCCTTACATAATTCTGTCAATTTTTCTTTCATGCAAATGCCTTCCTTTCCGCTTATATCTTGCCGATGTCCTTGAGGTGTCGGTAGCATGCCATGTCGCATTTTCTGCCGCACAGACAGGGGGCGTAGCCCCATTGGGTGTTGGGCAGGAAATTCAGCTTCGGGTAGAGTGCCCGCGCCGATTCGGCGTCAAAACGCTTTTCACCGTCCAAGATCGCCTCGCGTTCCGGGTGGTCTGCGAGAAAATCCTCGGGCATAAAGGGGTTGGAGCGATGGGCGCCCTTGTAGTAAACGCTGCACTGCCAGGTGTCAAGACCCGTTTCGGTGATGGCATGGCCGGGGCAGGCCTCGCGGCAGGCACCGCAGTTGTCGCAAAGCGGCTCCGTAAGCGGCGCATCGTGCGCAAGGGGCGCGTCGGTAATAATGAAGCAGTAGCGGATAAAGGGGCCGTACGTGGGGCTGATGATCTTGCCCGAAAGTCCCATCTCGCCGATGCCGCACGCCTTTGCCGCCTTGCCGAAGTCGATGATAACGTCGGGCGCGGGCTTGCCCTCCGCCACGGGAGTGGCGTGGATCAGCTCGTAGGTGTCCACCACCTCGGGATTGGTGGTCTTGTCGCCCTTGATGCGAAGGTTGGGAACCGACTTCTGCAGGCAGGCGTCGTAGCCCTCGTCCTCGATCATGCCGCCTATCTTAAGGAGAAAGATCTCCGCAAGCTCCTCGTCGGGATATTTGACACCAAGGGTGGTGTATGTATAATATTGAACGTTCCGTTCCATGGTTGCGTAAAGGGTTCTCGGTACCACAAAGCCAAAGCCGATGATCGACTTGGCGTTCGGCAAGATCAGCCGCGGGTCGCGTCCGGGGTCGGACTCCTCGTATACCGCGCCGATGCCGCAGACGCTGGCACCCAGTTCCCTCGCCTTTTGTTTGATCAGTTCAGCGGTCAACATACTGTAATCTCCTCTCCAAGAAACTTTTTCTCGGTATTGTCCTTTGAAATATCGCTATTTTCCACCACCAGCACAGATGCATCCTCGCTCACCACGATATGATGCCACGTGCCCTGCGGAACATTATATATTTTGCAAGGCTCCATCACCACTCGCTCCTCCTCGGCATAGAGGGTTGCCGTGCCCGCAAGCAGAATGAACGCCTCATCGCTTGTCAGAT
>JBGVFO010000146.1:0-3003 GCA_045121195.1 Eubacteriales bacterium | reverse complement strand
CAATTGCAGAGTTGGTGAAATCCTTCTGTGATGAGGATTCGAGCGTAGCCATAAACAAAATCAAATCTCGTCATTTTCGGGTCGTCGAGGACGTCGACCCCTACGGTGTTAGATATTTTCGCTCGTTTTCTGCGTAGCCGTAACACACCGATAAACATCAATTTATCAAAGAAACCACCACAGATTTGGGGTCTGTGGTGGTTGTTTTTATGTTCCGTTAAACGATCTCGATGCCCTCAAGCAGTGCCAGCTTGGGACCGCAATAGCCCTCGTAGACCGTACTGTCCGCGGAGAGGCGCATACCGGAGAGCGCCGTCGAAAGCTTACCGCTGATAGAGATGCCCGTCACGGGAATTTCCTTCTCCCCATCAAAATAGTACGCCAGACGAACCTCGCCGCCGATATAATCGTTATAAATATCGAGCTGAAGACTCGACATGGACGCACAACGGAAATAGGGCGCCCGCTTGAGCTCGACGTCGGTAAGACCGCCCACATTGACGCGAATGCAGCCGAGATCTCCCGTGGGCTTTTCCCCAAGATAGGACGCGTAGCGCGCCGAGCCGAAATAGCCCACCGCCTTACCGTCGCGGATCACCTCGGCGTCGCAAAGGGTGGTTCCCTCCCCGTCAAAGGCGGCGGAACGAACGCTTCCCTTCACCGCGCCGCATCGGGTCACGGTCAGCGTATCGCCCGTCACGTTCTTCTGCACCTCATCTCCCACGGAAAACGCGCCCGTGTGGTTGTACGCGCCTGCGAAGGTCAGCTCGTAGGTCAGCGACGCGAACAGCTCGGAAAGCTCGGGTGCCGAAAGCACTACGGGACATTTCGGCTTGCTCTCGGGTACGATCGCTACGCATCGGTCGCGCACCTCCCGCATACGGGTGTCGATCTCGGCAGTCACGGTAGCCGCGTCAAACTCGGTGAAATTGTAGCACTCGTAAAGCTCTACCGACTCATCGGCTCCGTTCCACGTGGGGATCGCCTCAACCATAGCGCGGTAGCGTACCTCGGTCTTGTCAACGCCGCGGCTGTTCTTTACCGTCACGGTATCGCGGTAGAGGAACACCTCAAGGGCGTTGATGGAGCCGTCCTCGTAGCTGTCTGCCGCAAATACCGCCTCCGCGATACTTGCCGCCAATTCCGCCGTGGAATACTTCTTGAAATTGGAGTCTGCCTCGCCGCAGAATACCTCGTCGCAAGGAAGAGCGTAGGGCTCGTTGACCGCAAGGCTCGCCTTCTTGCAAGCTGCTCCGATCTCGCGGCGGATATCTTCGTCGCTGTAAGAGGAATAGACCAAGAAGGTGGCGTCACCCAGCTTGCCCTCCTTCGCCACGAACACCGTCACCTTGAGATCGGTGGTGTCGGTGCTTCTCACCGTTTCCAGCTTTCTGTGAACGAAGAACAGCTCGTGGGACTCGGTTGCCGTCACGTTGATCCGATAGTCGGCGACCGCGGGATCTTCCTTCAATAATGCAATAATACGCTCCGTCATGCCAGCTTCACCCTCACTTTCAGGGCGGGACCGCCGTCGGAGACCCGCACCCATTCTTTGTAGCCCTTACCGCAGGAGCCCGCGCCGATGACCTTGAAGTCGTCGGATACCATAGAAATCGATTTCAAAAGCTCGGGAACGCTACCCGACATCACCACGGGGGAAACGTAGTTGTCGGTCAGCTTGCCGTCCACGATCTCGATGCCGTACTCGGCGGTGCATTGGATCTGCCAGTTCTTGGGATCCTCCATACCGTTGTTGGTCTCAAACAGCATATAGCCGTGCTTGACCGAGGCGATCATATCCTCCAGCTTGTCCTTGCCGGGGCAGAAGAAGGTGTTGGTCATACGGGAGTATGCCTTCCTCTTGTAGGACTGCCGTCTGCCGTTGCCCGTAGGCTCGGTGCCAAGCTCGGTGGCCGACACAAGGTCGGAGATGCCCGCCACGAGAATGCCGTCCTTGATGATCTGGGTGTCGCCCGCAAGCACACCGTCGTCATCGAAGAAGTAGGATGCGGTGGAGAACGCCGACGCGGCGCCGTCACGCATATTGCAGATAGGAGAAGCAACGTACTCGCCGACGAACTGCTTGGCAAGGGCGCGATCCTTGACGAACTGATCCATCTCTACGCCGTGACCGAACGCCTCGTGGGCGATAAGACCCGAAATGGAGGGATCGGTGATCACGTCGTATACGCCCGGCTCGATGGGCTTTGCCGTGGCAAGCTTGCGGACCTTATCTACAAGCTTCGGAACAAGGGGCGGCATACCGTCCATCGCTTCCTTCATCAGGTTGGAATAGGTGCCCTCTCTTGCCATCACCATCTTTTCCCCGTCGCGGAAAACGGCAAACGCCATGACGTTGACCCAGGAATAGAACTGGTCAAGCTCCCGATTGGCGGAAATGAAAAGCTTGGAAACGGTAAAGGGCAGAATGCGGACGGTGGCGTTGACGATGCGCTCGTCAGCCGCGAGGATCTCGTCGCGAACGCCCTTGGCAAAGGTGAGGATCTGCTCCTCGGAGAAATCGTCAAAGTCGCAGTCGCGGACGAAGGACTTGACCATAGGCTCGTCCTTGACGGCGCTCACCTCGATCTGCTTGTCTTCCATAGCGGGGGCAAGGGCAAGGGAGGACACGATCCTCTTTGCCAGAGCGACCTTGTCGCCGCGGATGTCGTCAAGAGAATACTCGAAGAAGGATCTTCCGTCGTGCATCTTGATGACGAAGCCGCACTCGGTCATGGAGCCCTCGTTGATATCGGTCATCTTGCGATTGGCAAGAAAGGCGGTGGACTTGACGTCCGCGCCCAGAATACCGACGTAGGAATAGGTTTTGGACAATTCGCGCACAAGGGCGTGGCAGTCCTCGCGCCGCGAATCCAGAAATTCGGAAAATGGCATAGCTTTCTCCTTTATTTGATATGTTTTTGTTGATAAATTGATGTTTATCGGTGTGTTACGGCTACGCAGAAAACGAGCGAAAATATCTAACACCGTAGGGGTCGACGT
>JBGVFO010000145.1:0-2672 GCA_045121195.1 Eubacteriales bacterium | reverse complement strand
ACCTTTGTTTGAGCCGATGGGGGAAGCCAAGGGCATCACGCTTGCCGCGCCTGCGTTGACAAGGTCGCGGGCGGTGTTCAGATCGGGGTACATATACGGCATTACCACAAAGCCTTCGTTAGCGAGAATTTCGGTTGCCTTGATGGTTTCCACGTTATCGGGAAGGAGATATTTGGAATCACGCATGATCTCGATCTTTACGAAATTACCGCATCCAAGCTCACGGGCAAGGCGAGCGATGCGAACGGCTTCCTCCGCGTTTCTTGCACCGGATGTGTTGGGAAGAAGCGTGATTCCTTCGGGTATGTAGTCGAGAATGTTTTCGTGTTCCTTGGTGTTGGCGCGGCGAACTGCCAAGGTGATGATCTCAGCTCCAGCATCCTTAACTGCCGCCTCGATGAGCTTCATCGAATACTTGCCCGAGCCAAGAATGAAACGGGAACCAAATTCGTGACCGCCGATAATAAGTTTGTCGTTCTTCATTGTATTTTCCTCTTTTCTTTATACTTCAAATTGTGTTGCGATAATGCGAAGCACCGTATGTGCCTGATGAGCGGCGCATAGTGCGACACGGGGAGCGACAAGACCGATACCGTCCGATACCTCACTCATTTCATCCCCACAAAGATAGAATCTGCTCGTAATTTTTCTTGTCTTAATGCTATTTGTCGTTCCCATACCTGCCATTCCAGAAGTGGCGACAAGGTATTTGTCGGGCATCTCGGAAAGTACGGTATTCGTGATCATTGCTTTACACTCCGCATCGTCAAATGCTTCGCAGATGATGTCCGCATCTTTCAGAAGCGTTACGGCATTATCTTCCGTAATGCGCTCGGTGTGTGCTTCAAGCTCCATATACGAATTGATTTCCCGAAGGTTATCCGTCAGAGCATCGGTCTTATACATACCGATCTGCGATGCCTTATATTGCTGACGGTGGAGATTGGTGATATCCACACGGTCGAAGTCGCAGAGGATCAGCTTACCGATTCCGGCACGGGCGAGGTGAATGGCGATATTTGAGCCAAGACCGCCAAGACCGCAGATGGCAACAGTAGCCGATGAAAAGGCTTGTTGCAGCTCTTTTCCATGGCGTTCCGTGAGCGCCTTTATCCATTCATCTTTTGTAGGTAGCATCATATTAGCCGCCTCCCACAAAGCTGACAACTTCAAGACTGTCGCCATCCTGAAGCACGGTTTCGCCATACTGTGCCTTGGGAACGATATCTCCATTGCGCTCGACAGCGATTCGCTTCATATCATAGTTGGTTGTCGCAAGATATTCTGCAAGCGTTTTACCGGCAATATCAAGCTCTATTCCGTTTACCTTTACCATTTCACACCTCCACAAAAAATTGCAACAAAAAAAGGAGCTACCGATTCGGTAACTCCAAAAATTCTCTTGTTCCTCCTAATATTCTCGTATCAGGCATCCCTACGTTGGCATTATCCAAATCAGGTTCTCGGTCGAAGGTCACACCTTCCTCTCAGCCTGTATACAAGCTCCCGTTTATTAAGTTGTGCATATATTATACACCTTTTTATAGAAAATTGCAATAGCTTTGCGGAAATTCGTGTAAAAATCGTTCATTACATCATTACCGTCTCCTCGCTGCCGTTGGTAAAGGTGAACACAAGCCGTCCGTCATTGTGAACGGTGATGCGCTCTACAATGGCGCGGAAACGGCTATCCTTCCATTCGGTGTCAAGAAGGTCAAGCTCACCAAGCTCAAAGAGGAATCCGCTGAGCTCGTCCGCCTTGAATTGCTTGTCCTCCCTCTGCCGTGTGAGAGTCGTATAACGCTTCTGTAAGGCTTGGTATCGTTCGGTAAGGCTCTCATAGGTTTTGGCGTATTCGTCCTGGTCAAGAGCCGTTATCGCATTGGTGGCGATGCTTTTTTCAATAAGCCCTGCCACAACCTCCATCTCCTCGGCAACCGCACGAAGCTCGGCATCGATTTCGGTGTGATCGGAGAGGGCTTGCTTTATAAGTCTGCCGTCCTCAATCAAGGCTTCGCGGTTTTCAATGAGAAAGCTCAATGCCTGCCTCGTATATTCCTTGAGCGCATCCTCGGTCAGGTGTGGCGTAGTGCATTTCTCCTCGCCCTTGAACTTATGGTTGCATTGCCAAATCACACGGCGGTATTGACTGTTGGAGTGCCACACCTTGGGACCGAACTGCTCTCCGCAATCACCGCAGAAGACTCTACCGGAAAAGGGACTCTGTGAGGTAGTGCGCCGTGAGGATTCCTTCCGTCTGCGAAGCTCTCCCTGCACCATATCCCACGCTTTTGCATCAATGATGGCGGGGTGGCTGTTTTCCACGTAGTACTGTGGAACCTCGCCTTCATTGACCTTCATCTTCTTGGTGAGGTAGTCGGTGGTGAAGGTCTTCTGAAGTCTAGCGTCGCCCTTGTACTTTTCGTTCGTAAGAATGCTCTCCACGGTGCTGACCTGCCAGGTCTTCTTACCGCTCGGGGACGGAATGTTATTATCCATCAAGTACCTCGCAATATAGCTTTGCGACTTACCCTCCATAAACATTCGGTATATGAGCCTTACGATTTCCGCTTCCTCGGGAACGATTTCAGGCAGACCATTTGCGCCCTTGCGGTAACCGAGGAATTGCTTGTACGGCAGGCTGACCTTTCCGTCGGCAAACTGCTTGCGTT
>JBGVFO010000144.1:0-2954 GCA_045121195.1 Eubacteriales bacterium | reverse complement strand
GCTTCCTCCTGATCGACGTGTTCACGGGTGTGGATGCGGATAAGGGCGTGGGAAGCGTTGGCGCGTGGATCCATAACGTGCTGTGCGGTCTGTTTGGCCCCGGTGCCTTCTTCGTCCCCGTGGCATTGGCGCTTCTTGCGGTAGGATGGCGAAGCGCGGTGGAGAAAAACGCACTTCTTGCGAAGAACATCTACGCCTTTTCCTCCGTATGGATGTTATCTGCATTTTTGCACGCGATTATGCGTATTGGAGCAGGTCAAGCGGCGTGGAAGCTCTCGGATGGTGTCGGAATGCTCTGGCAATGGGGCGTTGCGCTGAAGGGCGGCGGCGTTGTTGGCGGCCTTCTTGGCGAGCTTTTGAGAAAAAGCGGCGTTGCGGGCACGATGATCATTGGTATTATCCTTACCGCCGTGCTTGTGATCCTGCTCTGCGGCGTGACGCCGAGCTATGTTGCGACTGCCGTTCGGTACCGATATAAGATCTGGAGCGAGAAGCAGGCCGAGAAGAGTCAGACCCGTAAAGAGGAAAAGGCGCTTGCCAAGGCGGAGGCTGCCGAGGAGGAAAAGCGCGAAAAGGAAAGACGCGAGGCACAGCGGAAGCTGGAGGAAGCGGAGCGCGAGGCAAGGACCGAGCAGCTTGCTTTGGAATCGGCAGAGCGCAAGCAGCAGCTTCGTCAGTTGGAAAAGGAAGAGCGTGAGGCGGAAAAGCGCAAGGAGGAGACGGTATCGCAACCCGTGCTGATCATTCCTTCGCCCGAGGAGTCCGCAAAAGCCGAAACGGTTGCCGAGGAGACGCCTGCCGAGTATATTGAGAATGAGGGAACCCCTCTGATTATGATTCCGCCTGCGGGTGAGGATCATACCGAGCAGCTCAAGCCGAAGACCCAGGAGGACGGTGTTTATCACTCTCTTTCGGAGCTTGAGGCGGAGAAGAACGACGAGTCCGAGGGATCCTTCTCCCTTTCGGATATTTTCAATCAAGAGAAAGCCCCCTTATCTAAGGAGGAAAAGGCAAAGCTGGTTCGTTCTTCCGTGAAGGAGGGCGAGGAGGAAGCGGGCAAGGCGTCCGAGACCGATATGACCCTTCTGACGCAGATGAAGGAGATCACCGACGTGGATGAGATCCCCGACCTTGAGGACGGCATTGAGGAGATTGAGGTAGAGCCTGAGGTCGAGCCGGAAAGGGAATACGTTTTTCCGCCCATTTCCATGCTTGCCGAGGATAAAAACGCCAAGGACGAGGACGTGACCGAGGAGCTGGTGGCAAATGCTCAGAAGCTGATGGACACCCTCAAGAGCTTTAAGGTGGGCATCAAGGAGATCACCTATTCCCGCGGTCCTACTATCACCCGATACGAGCTGAAGCCCGACGTGGGTATCCGCGTGCGTTCCATCGCAAACCTTGTGGACGATATCGCCCTTAGCCTGGCTACCACGGGCGTTCGTATTGAGGCGCCCATCCCCAATAAGCCTGCGGTGGGTATCGAGGTTCCCAATAAGAATGCCAATACCGTGTATCTCCGTTCGCTGATCGATACCGAAAAGTTTGCAAGTGAATCCTCCAAGCTTACTGCCTGCCTCGGTGCCGACGTTGCGGGAAAGCCTATGTATTTCAATATTGCCAAGATGCCCCACCTTCTGATCGCGGGTGCTACGGGTATGGGTAAGTCGGTTTGTATCAACAGTATTATCGTCAGCCTTCTTTACAAGGCAAGACCCGACGAGGTCAAGCTGATCCTCATTGACCCCAAGAAGGTCGAGTTCAATATCTATAAGGATATTCCTCACCTTTACGCCCCTATCGTCAGCGAGCCCACCAAGGCGGCGGGCGCCCTTGCCTCGGCGGTTGCCGAGATGGAGCGGCGCTTTGAGCTGATCGAGGAGGTCGGCGTGCGTGATATTTACAACTACAACGCCATGACCAAGGACGATCCCGACCGTGAGTTTATGCCCCAGATGGTCATTATCATCGACGAGCTTGCCGATCTTATGATGACGGCGGCGGATTCGGTGGAGTCTTCCATCTGCCGTCTGGCGCAGAAGGCGCGTGCCGCGGGCATCCACATTATCATCGGTACCCAGCGACCCTCGGTTGACGTTATTACCGGTCTGATCAAGGCAAACGTGCCCTCCCGTATCGCGTTCACCGTTGCCTCTCAGGTCGATTCCCGTACCATCATTGATATTGCGGGCGCCGAGAAGCTGATCGGTCGAGGCGATATGCTGTTCGCGCCTGTAGGCGCTCCTAAGCCCATGCGTGTGCAGGGCGCCTTCGTCAGCGAGGGCGAGGTGGAGCGGATCGTGGATTTCATTAAGGCGAATAACTGCGCCGCCAAGTACAACGACGAGTTTGTAAGCCGCATCGAGGAAGAGGCTGCCAAGTGCGCCTCGGGCGGCAAGAAGAGCGGCGGAGGCGGTATGCCTGAGGGCGATATGGATTCCGACGGACTCGATCCCAAGTTCCGCGAAGCCGTCAAGGTAGCGGTGGAAACGGGACGCGTGGCGACCTCGCTTCTTCAGAGAAAGCTTGAGATCGGCTACGGACGCGCCGCCAAGATCATCGACCAGATGGAGGAGCGCGGCTACGTCAGCGCCGCCGAGGGCAATAAGCCTCGAAAGATCCTCATTTCCAAAGAGGACTTTATGCAGATGACCATCAACGATGATATTTGATGGAAATTTATAAGAAGCCCCGCGCCTTTGGCGCGGGGCTTCTTTGCGTTTCCTTCAAATTTTGATTTATCGGTGAGTTCGCAGATACGAAGTGGCGAGAAGCAAACCTTGTAGGGGTCGACGTCCCCGGCGCCCCGAAACGAAAGGATTTGCGATTATAAAATTGGTGAAAGCCTTTTGTGATAAGGGTTTGAACGTAGCCATGAACAAAATCAAATTTTGTTGCTTTCGGGGCGCCGAGGACGTCGCCCCCTACGGTGTTAGATATTTTCGTTCGTTTTG
>JBGVFO010000143.1:0-4321 GCA_045121195.1 Eubacteriales bacterium | reverse complement strand
TCGATACTTGCCAAGGTGGGCATTTCGGGTGTGGAGTCCAATCTCGGCACGGCAATCCGCACGTGCGTCGTGCTGGTTATGGCTTGGGGAATCGTTTTTGCGCGCGGAAAGCAGAAGCAACTGCCGTTGCTTGACAAAAAGGAATTGCTATTCATTTCGCTTTCGGGCATTGCTACGGGAGCATCGTGGTTGTGTTATTACTACGCGATCGGTCATGGACTTGTCAGCGTAGTTGTGCCAATCGACAAGCTGAGTATCATCTTAACCGTTGCGTTTTCTTATTTCGTATTCAAGGAAAAGCTTTCGAAAAAATCCTTCCTTGGGCTTTGCCTGATGGTCACAGGTACCTTGCTGATGGCGTTTTTCAAGTGATGATAAGGAGATAAATTTGATATGATAAACGATTACGAATCCGAAGCTCGCGCACGCTGGGGCAACACCGATGCCTATCGCGAGCACGAGCAGAAAACGAAAAATTACACAAAAGAGAAGTGGGCTGAGGCAAGCGATGGCATGATGGCGATTTTTGCCGAGTTTGCCGCGTGTAAGGCAAGTGGCGCGAGTGCCTATTCTGTCGAGGCGCAGGCGCTTGTTGCCAAGCTTCAGGCGCACATCACCGCCAACTACTACACTTGCACCGACGAGATCCTCGCAGGACTTGGCAAGATGTACGTTGCCGACGAGCGGTTCAAGAAGAATATCGATAAGTGTGGTGAGGGAACTGCTGAGTTTGCGGCAGAGGCCATCGCGGTGTATTGCAGAAAGGCATAATTATGGCATTCAAACTGATCGACATCGAAAACTGGGAGCGCAAGGAGTTCTACGAGCACTTCATCGGTGAGGTGGTATGCACCTATTCCGTCTCTGTCAACCTTGATATCACCAATCTCAAAGGGCAAAAGCTGTATCCCGCCATGATTTGGCTGCTGACGAAAACCGTCAATGATATGCCTGAATTCCGCACGTCTCTGACCTCGGAGGGGCTGGGCATTTATGACGATATGCACCCCATGTACACCGTTTTCAATAAGGAAAACAAGAACTTTTCGGGCATTTGGTCGTATTTCTCGGAAGATTATGACATGTTCCTCCGAAGCTATGAGGAAGATGCCGCCATATACAGCACGTCCACACGCTACGCGCCCAAGGACGGAACACCGGTCAATTCCTTCAACATCTCCATGGTTCCGTGGCTCGAGTTCACGGGATTCAACATCAACGTGTATGATGAAGGCAAATTCCTTCTGCCCATTTTCACCATGGGCAAGTATTTTGAGCGCGACGGCAAACGTATGCTTCCCCTGGCCATACAGGTGCATCATGCCGTTTGCGACGGCTATCATGTTGGAATTTTCGTGGAGAAGTTGCAAAAGTATATCGACGAATTTTGATGAGAAAGCGAAAAGAAAAATATGATGAAAGAACTGATGCACGCTCCCATCTTTGTAAAATATGAATCAGTATTTTAAGAATCTAAACAAGATCGAGTTCGTCGTGACCTATGCCTGCACAGGGCGGTGCAAGCACTGTTCTGAGGGAGATCACACTTCCTGTGGAGAACGGATCAATCCGCAAATTGCCGCGGATGCGGTGCGAAAGATTGCGGCAGAGTATGATATCCAAACGGTCATGACCTTTGGCGGCGAGCCGCTTTTGTACACGGACGCGGTCGAGCGAATCATGACGGTCGCCAAAGAACTGAATATTCCCAAACGCCAGGTCATCACCAACGGCTATTTTTCAAAGTATGCCGATAGAATCCGCGAGGTCGCGGAGCAATTTGCCGCGTGCGGCGTGAACGATCTGCTTTTGTCGGTGGATGCTTTCCATCAGGAAACAATACCGCTTGATGTGGTGAAGCAGTTTGCCGCAGAAGCAGAGAAGTGCGGCATACCGATCCGCCTTCAGCCTGCGTGGCTCAGGAGTGCTGTGGATGACAATCCCTACAACAGAAAAACACGAGAAATTCTCGACAGTTTCGCGGATATGGACATTACCGCAAACGAGGGAAATATCATTTTCCCCGAAGGAAACGCACTGAAATATCTCGCGGAGTATTTCACGGACAAGCTTCCCGAAAATCCGTACGTGGAGGATCCTCGTGACGTGCGGTGCGTGTCGTTCTCACCGAATGGTGATGTTCTCGGTGGGAATGTATATAGAAAAGATATTATGGAAATTTTAGAAGATTACAATCCGCAAGGAGAGCGATTCTATGGATAAAGATAAATACTTCTCGGATTATGATGCATTTACGGGAAACGAAATGCTCGAAATCACTGCACAGGGTATTACGCTGAAAAACGGTATGGTTATTGATTTTGTCGAGTGTACCGAGGTTTGGGCAAGGGAGAATTCGGTGGAAGAGTCGAAATGTGTTGGCGAAAGAGATGCTACGGATTACAGCTTTACGTTTTATACTTTACCCAAGCCCATAATGATTAAGTTTATTCCAAAGGGAAAGCTGATAGAGTTTTTCACGAGGGATGCTACATACCGGCGCTTTCGAGCGCTTCAAAAAAAGATTATTGAATTTGGATACAGAACTTATGATATGAGTTGATATATTGGAGAAACAATGACCAACCAAGATATTTTGAAAATCGCGATGGCGCAATCCGCCGTTGACCTTTGCGCCGAGCCTGCGGATTTTGAAAAAGGCGACAACGTGGTCGTTACGTCGCACGAGAACGATGGCGCAAGGCGTTATTTAAGGCTCCCGTTTTCTTGTCAGCTCGTGTCATACGGCAACAACGTGGTGGCATCGGTGTTACCCGAGTTTCGCGAGATCACCGAAAACTACATAAACAAATATCCCGTGGAGCATCTATTTGAAACACCGCATTTGCACGTGCTCAACGATGCATTGATGGAAAAAGGGCAGAAGATCTGCTTTATGGCGGAGTATTTTTTGCCCGATGTGGGCGCTCTGCGCGCGCTTGATTGTCAATATGAATTACGAATCTTGACGCAACCCGACTTTGCTGACCTATACCTTCCCGAATGGTCGAACGCGCTTTGCAAGGACAGAAAGCATCTTGACATTCTTGGCGTTGGCGCATACGATGGTGACAAGCTTGTCGGGCTTGCAGGTTGTTCCGCCGATTGCGATACCATGTGGCAGATCGGCATTGACGTGCTTCCAAAGTATCGCAAACAGGGAATTGCCTCGGCGCTTACGAGTCGTCTTGCCATCGAGATTTTGAACCGCGGAAAAGTGCCGTTTTACTGCGCTGCTTGGTGCAATATTGGATCCGTCCGCAACGCCATCAAAAGCGGATTTCGTCCCGCGTGGGTGGAAATGACGGCCAAACCCTGCGAGATGGTGGACGGGATGAATCAATAAGGATATATTCCAATTTAGGTGTTAAGGGAGCAACCATGATTTTAGAAACAAACCGTCTCCTTCTTCGCCCATGGTGCGAGGATGACGCAGAGAATTTATACATATACGCCAGCGACCCCGAGGTAGGCCCACCTGCCGGATGGCCGCCTCACACGAGAGTGGAAAACAGCCTCGAAATCATCCGCACGGTTCTGTCCGCGCCCGAGACCTATGCCGTTTGTCTGAAAGAAAACGGTAAGCCCATTGGCAGTATCGGATTTCATCGCAACGATCTCGCCGATGATGATAACGAATATGAGCTTGGCTATTGGATCGGAAAGCCGTTTTGGGGGCAGGGGCTGATTCCCGAAGCCTCGCGCGAGATGCTCCGCTACGCCTTTGAGGATCTCAAAATGAACCGCATCTGGTGTGGCTACTACGACGGCAACGAGAAAAGCCGCCGCGTGCAGGAAAAGCTGGGATTCGTTTATCAGCGCAAGACTGAGGGCATCGAAGTGTCGCTGCTCGGTGAGATTCGCACTGGGCACTCCAATCTCATGACCAAGGAGCGTTGGCAGAAGGTTAGCCTGTTCCGCCAGCAGAAGAAGTTACTCGACACATTCCTTGACAACGGCGCGATCTCCCAAGCTCAATACAATAAGAGCTTCGGAGACCTGCGCGACTTGATGGGGATGCACGGGGTTGAATAAACAAAAAGGTATAGAAATGAAGATTGAAAACAACGTTCTGAAGCACTATTTGAAAAACGTCTATTTCATCACCGGAACTGCCTATGCAGGCAAGTCTACCACGGTGAAAATGCTTGCCGAGCGGTACGACATGGTGTGCTGCGGAGAGAATTATCACATGGCGGTCTCCGAGATCGTGGCAACACCCGAAACGCATCCCGATCTCTGCTACAACAGGAGCCTCACCGATTGGCGCGAATTTGTCACTCGCACGCCCGAGGAATACGAGCGGTGGATGTATGCTGTA
>JBGVFO010000142.1:0-2148 GCA_045121195.1 Eubacteriales bacterium | reverse complement strand
ATCATTGATCGCCCGTTCGTTGGGCCTTTTCCGTATATGGCGGGCGAACACTGTTCGCCCCTACGATAAAGACATCAAACCGATAAACATCAATTTCCCATTTTAGCCGTTCACGATCTTATCGCTGAGGGTGAGGATCTTGGGGGCGTATTTCTTCTTGCGGGCGTTGAGAATTCCCTTGTGGATGGGATAATTGACAATGGCAAGGATCATCCCAACAACGCCGATAACAATGCCGGGAACGGTCATATCCCCAAGACCGAGCTGAGCGGCGACGTCGGTCATCACAAGGCTCATTCCCGCGCCCATCACGAGGGCGCTGATGCTGCCGAATACGTAGGAAAATACGTTTGCGGGGCGCTTGACCTTGCTGTCAAGGGCGCGGAGGGCGTCCAGCTCCGAGGGCTGCTTCTCCATATACTGGGTGCGGATCTTCTGTGCTGCAAACTGCTGATCGTTTCTGTTCATGATAAAAACCTCACTTTTTGAATTTGATTTGTCGTTTTCCGACCTTACGCGCTTATTTTACCGCCGCTTTTTTTGCGTTTTGCTTCCAAAATGTTTCCGAAATGTTATAAAGCGAAAATTTGAGAGAAAAAAAGGACAGGCAGATGCCTGTCCTTGTATTTGTATGCCTCAGAAGGAAATGGGAGTGCCGCCGACGACGGTGATCTTGGCGTCGGGGGCGCTGATACGGGGGTCGGTGAAGCCCTCAAGGGTCACGTTCTCAAGGGTGATGCTTCCCACGCCCGTGCCGTCGAAGAGGGCAATGTCCTGAAAGCCCTCGCGGGGGGACACGGTGCAGTCGCGCATAGTGAGATGGAATGGCTCCTCGGGGGGACAGGTAAGAATGCCCGTCATGCTGATGCCGCTGAAGGAGCAACGCTCAAAGACCAGATCGCGCATAGAGCGATTACTGCACCAAAGGCGACCGAAGGGCAGATTCATTACGGCATTGGGCTGGATGAACTCGCAGTCGCGGAAGATGAAGTTCCCCGGGGTCATACGAAGGTCGGCGCGGTTATCACAGTAGTAAAGGAAAGCATTGTGGCAGGTGTGACGGCAGCCCTCGTGGGTGTCGGCGCGGTTGCGTCGCTCCTCCTCGGTGAGGGAGCCGCGGAAGCCGTAGGTGGAGGGGGCGATGCCCTTGCAATGCTCCACTACCACATTGGTTCCGCCGAAGCGGAGCCAGCTGCAGGCGCAGTCAAAGAGGCAATTTCGGACGAGAACGTCGATGTTATCAAAGCCCGCGATGCAGTCGTCCCCCGAGCGGAACTCGCAGTTCTCCACGAGAACGCGGTCGCAGGTGCGGATGTCGAAGGCATCGTGACCGCCCAGCACCGTGATGCCCGTCACGTGAATGTCCGCGCTGTTTTGGATGGCGTGCGCCCAGTTGGCGCTGTCGCGGATCGTGTAGCCGCGAAGGGTGATATTCTTGCAGAACCACATATTGATGGCGTGGGGACCGCGGTATTTTTCCTCGCCTTGCTCGTCAAAGCAGTTTCTGCCGTTGATCTCGGCGCCCTTGTCGCCGATGATGGCGATATTTTCAGCGCCGTAGGCGCGGATGATGGCGTTGTTCCAACGGCTGAAGGGGATCGCGGAGCGGGAGGAGTGACCGGGAACCACCGTGTCCACCACCTTGTCGCGGATCTCCTCGGGGATGGGCTCGATCTCGTCGTTGATATAGTCCACGTAGTCCTCGGGATTGATGCTGCCCATAAGAACGGCATCCTCCAGAAGGTGCAGGGTCACGCCTGAACGCAGACGCAGACCGCCCACAAGATAGGTTCCCGTGGGGACGACCACCTTGCCGCCGCCGTTTTGGAAGCAATCGTCAATGGCGTGCTGAAGCGCCTTTGTGCAGAGGGCGCCGTTGGGCAGAGCGCCGTATTTCTGAACGTTATAGATCATAGTAAACTCCTTCCGGGGGTGAAATCATTTCCACCATATTATACCATCAAGCGCCAAGCGGTGTCAAGGCGTACGGGGATTTTTTGATGAGATTTCAAATTTTGATTGATCGGGGAGAACGGTTACGGGAGAGGTCGCTTTTTTTGGAAAAAAAGCTCCGCAAAAAAACTTTTCTGGAAAAAGTTTTTATAGAGTATGAGCGAACAAGGAGAACCCCATTTTGTTGAGCAGACG
>JBGVFO010000141.1:0-12349 GCA_045121195.1 Eubacteriales bacterium | reverse complement strand
ACGGTATAACCGACCCTTTCCAGGCGCGTCCGTACCGTTTCGTCGTCCACGTCCGCCGCATAAGAAACCACAAGCTCTCCTCTTTTCAGATCGACCTTGCCCACAATGCCGTCCATATCGTTCACGACCTCCTCTACCCGTATCCGGCAATGCTCGCAGTGCATCCCCTCCACGGAAAAGACCTTTTGATAGCGAACGCCCGTCTGCCTCTTTTTCTTCGGCTTGTAGCCGCCGCCTCCGCAGCAACCGCCCTCGCCCTTGAAGTGCTTGACGGTGGACCAAGCGCCAACGGCTACGATAAGGGCAACCGCGCCGAGGATCACGTAATTCTCCATCTCTCTTTCCTCTTTTCCTCAAAAAAGGGGCGCGCGCTGTTTGCACGCGTCCCCTCTGTCATTTTTTCTCGGGGCGGTCACATCCGCCGCCGCAGTGTCCGCCGCATTGCTTTGCGTAGGGACAGCCGACGCATTTCTCCCCCCGCTTTTTCGCGCGAACGATATAGAATACCGCGGCGCCTACCGTCAGCACGATGACGGCGATGGCAATATAATCAACGAAACTCATAGTTATGCACTAAGGGCGTATTCCGCCTTCTGCTTTCTGTTGGTCTTTACGATCATCGCGGTAAAGATCGCCGCAATGCCGAGAACGATCTCCCAGCCAACGATGGGCATCCAAGCCGCGCCGAAGCTTCCGCCCGTAAGGAGGGTACCGAAGAAGAATACCAGGAAGCCCACGGTGTATCCCACCGAGAACTGAAGCCCGATACCTGCCCAGAGCCACTTCTTACTCTTGATCTCCGCGTTCATTGCGCCGATCGCGGCAAAGCAAGGAGGCGTGAAAAGATTGAACATCAGGAAGGCAAGACCCGCAACGACGG
The DNA here is from genome assembly GCA_045121195.1 of Eubacteriales bacterium. Classification (GTDB taxonomy): domain Bacteria; phylum Bacillota; class Clostridia; order Oscillospirales; family CAG-272; genus RGIG8775. The sequence continues at coordinate 11,469 of JBGVFO010000141.1, read as the reverse complement.
AAATACCGCCCATATTGGACGCGCCAATGCTGCCGACTGCCTCCAGATCCTCGTTAATGAGATGCTCAAACATAAATACGGTGGCAAGGGTGGAAACGACGCATTCCTTCGCGATAAAGCCCGTAATAGCCGCCGCGGCAAGCTGCCAAAGCGCCACGCCAACGATAGGAGCGATCACGTACGCGATGGGGGTGGCGACGGTAGCGAGGATCGACTCCGCGGGGTCCTCCGCCGCCTGCAGATTCCATCCGTAGGTCTGCATCATATAAACGACGAAGTTACAAACGAGAATGACCGTTCCCGCCTTTACTATGTAGGACCATCCTCTCTGGCACATAGACTTGAGCGCCAGACCGAGAGAGGGTGCCTTATATTCGGGAAGCTCGATGATGAAGAAGGACTTTCTCGCCTTGTAGCCGGTGAGAGCGTTGATGAGGAGCGCGCACAAAAGGATGATCACGATACCCGCAAAATACATGGTGGTACCGACCCACTCGGCGTTGTCGAAGAACGCGCCCGCAAAAAGTGCGATCACGGGGAGCTTTGCGCCGCAGGGCATAAAGGGTGCCAGCATGGCGGTTGCTCTGCGCTCACGCTCGTTGCGGATGGTACGGCAAGCCATAACGCCGGGGATAGCACAGCCCGTGCCGATGATGAAGGGAATGACCGATTTGCCTGAAAGACCGACCTTCTTAAAGATGGGGTCAAGAACAACGGTAGCACGCGCCATATAGCCGCAGTCCTCAAGAAGGGCGATGAGGAAGTACATCACCATAACCAGAGGCAGGAAGCCCACAACGGCGGCTACGCCCTCGATAATACCCTCAAGAATAATTGCTTGGATCAGATCGTGAGCGCCGTCAAGCCAGCCCGCCACGATGTCCTTGAACCAGGCGATGCAGTCAACAAGACCCCACAGGTGAGTTTTGCCAATGTCAAGACCATCGGCAAGCCAAGCGCCGGGACCTGCCTGGGAGATCCAGAACACCGCCCACATAACAAGAGCGAAGATCGGAATGCCCAACCAACGGTTTGTGAGGAGCTCGTCGATCTTATCCCCTATATTTCTTTCCTTGGTGAGGACCTTACGGGACTCAACCGCCTTTACGATGCCGTTGACAAAGTCGAAGCGCTGACGGTCGGCGGCTTCAACAACGGCTTTATCGGAAAGGTCGATGTCACCCTGATGATAGGGTGCCTTCTGCTCTTTTCCCACCAAAGACGCCGCGATCTCAACCAGCCCCTTCAGACCCTTTGCCGAGATGGAAACGGTGTTGACGACGGGACAACCGAGCTTTGCCGACAGCGCCTCCGCGTCGATCTTGGTTTCCTTCTTCTCGTTCAGGTCGCTCTTGTTCAGGGCAACCACCACGGGAATACCAAGCTCAAGAAGCTGCGTGGTGAAGAACAGGCTACGGCTCAGATTGGAAGCGTCCACGATGTTGATGATAACGTCGGGATTTTCCTGCTTCACGTAGGTGCTCGTAATGCTTTCCTCGCTGGTAAAGGGCGACATAGAATAGGCGCCGGGAAGGTCAACGGCGATGAGCTGTGCGCCGCCCGCGTACGCCTTTTTAATGGGGTGCTCCTTCTTGTCAACGGTAACACCCGCCCAGTTGCCGACCTTCTCACTGCTGCCGGTCAGCGCGTTATACATCGTTGTCTTACCTGAGTTGGGATTGCCGGCCAAAGCAATTCTCATATGGGGGTTTCCTCCTTATTTTGATCCTTGCGGATAGAAATTACGGTCTTGTTCAACGGTTAGCGACGGCTAACCGTTCGCCGAAAAAATCAGCTTGCTGATTTCGGCATACAATTTCTGTGTCTACAAAATTATACAATAATAGCTTCAGCAAGCTGATTATCAATATTATATCTTCCGTCCTTGATGGCTACGATGCAGCCGCCCTTGAGGTGGCGCACCACGGTAATGGCTTCGCCGCTGTAGCAGCCAAGAGAGAACAAAAAGGCGTTAAGCTCCTCGTCATCGGTTTCAATTCTGCTTATGATGTATTCTTTTCCGTCCTGTGCTTCGCGAAGATTCATCTCAAGCTCCTTTCCCCCGGTCAAGGTTTGTTTTTCGAGGTTAGCGCCTGCTAACCGACATACATTATACTGCTTTTTCCTATCTTTGTCAATTCTTTTTTGTCGTTTTTTCTTATTTTTTCATATTTTCGTAGCATTTAACAAAGGAATAAAAAATAGAAAAGCCCCACGTTGACATTCTGCACAAATTTGCAAGCGTGCTTTGCTCACGTCGCCCCGCTCTTGCCGATAGCGGACAGATATTTCTTATCTCCCCCTTCTTCCGTCGTTGCGCCGCCCTGTTTGATAGAAATATCACAAACCTTCGCAAAAATCGGGCAAAGATTTGTAAAAACCGTAGCAATTGGCAGGCGTGAGTCCCCTTCTCCGTGTTGACAAGCCTCTGTTTTAATGATATAATTTATTGGTATGAAAATCACAAAAACAGAAAGGTAGAAGAATCAAATGTCTCTTTTCTTACACGGCGTTCACGTCCCTCATAGAAAACATACTGCCGATCAATCTGCCGCGCGTATGACCGACGTAAAGACGGTAACCATTCCGATGACAATGCACATCGGCGCGCCCGCCTCTCCCATCGTAAAGGTGGGTGACACGGTTCGGGTCGGCACGAAGATCGCGGAGGGTGTGGGTACGGTATCCGCTCCCATCCACGCCAGCGTTTCCGGCAAGGTAACCAAGATCTCCGACGTGCTGATCTCGTCAGGCAACACCGTTCCCGCCATCGTCATCGAGTCGGACGGCGAAATGACCCCCGACGAGAGCATCGAGGCGCCCGTTATCGGTAGTCGCGAGGAGCTGATCCGCGCCATTCGCGAGAGCGGCGTTGTCGGTCTCGGCGGTGCAGGCTTCCCCACCCACGTCAAGCTGAACGTGGAGCCCGAGCGCATTGAGCATCTCATCATCAACTGCGCCGAGTGCGAGCCTTATATTACCAGCGACTCCTATACGATGGTCAACCGCCGCGACGATATGGTCCTCGCGCTGAACACCCTCAAGAAATTCCTTGGGCTGAAGAGCATCGTCCTTGGCATAGAGGCCAACAAAAAGAAGGCGATCGCCTCCATGATGCAGCTGATGCAGGAAACCAAGGAGGGCTGCCACGTGCAGGTCAAGGTCCTTCCCGCCGTATACCCCCAGGGCGGTGAGAAGGTGCTGATATATCACACCGTAGGCAAGACCCTTCCCACGGGCAAGCTTCCCATCGACGTAGGATGCATCGTTTGCAACTGCACAACCATTGCCGCCATCGGCGCCTACCTCAAAACCGGTATGCCCTTGGTGGAAAAGTGCGTCACGGTTGACGGCGGTGCCGTAAGCCATCCGCAAAATCTCATCGTTCCCATCGGCACCTCCCTTGAGGACGTTTTCGCCTTCTGCGGCGGATTCACCGTTGCGCCGCACAAGGTGCTTTACGGCGGCCCCATGATGGGTGTCACCGTTCCCAATCTCAGCGTTCCCGTTATCAAAAACACCAACGCGGTGATCGCCCTTTCCCCCAAGGAGGCCAAGCTTCCCAAGACCACCGCTTGTATCCGTTGCGGCTCCTGTACCAACGCCTGCCCCATGGGACTGGCACCCGCGGAGATCCTTCGCGCCTATCAGAAAAAGGACACGGAGGCCCTCAACAAGCTGTCGGTGGACACCTGTATGCTTTGCGGCTGCTGCAGCTTCGTCTGCCCCGCAAACCGTCCTCTCGTACAGACCAACACCCTGTCCAAGCAGTTATTAAGAGAAGAAAGAGCAAAGGAGGCATCCAAGAATGGATAATCTGTTGCATTTGTCCGCATCTCCCCACATTCACAGCGGAAGATCCACCGCGTCGATCATGCGTGACGTTCTCATCGCGTTGCTCCCCGCAACGGTAGCGGGCGTTGTGATATTCGGTCTGCGCGCCCTGCTGGTGGTCGCCGTTTGCGTGATCTCCTCCGTGCTTTTTGAGGCGCTGTTCAACCGCCTCGTCAAAAAGGATCAGACCGTAGGCGACCTGAGCGCGGCGGTCACGGGTCTTCTTCTGGCTTTGAATCTTCCTGCCAACATTCCGATCTGGCAATGTGTCATCGGCAGTCTGTTTGCCATCGTCCTCGTAAAATGTCTGTTCGGCGGTATCGGATGTAATCTGGTCAATCCCGCCATCGCCGCAAGAGTGTTTATGATCGTATCCTTCGGAAGCATGGCGAAGCAAGCCTTTCCCGTGATCGTGGACACCGCGTCCGGCGCGACGCCCCTTGCCCAGATCGCCGCAGGCGGCTCGCCGAAGCTTGTCGATCTGCTTCTCGGTACCACGGGCGGCACCATCGGTGAGACCTGTGCCGTGGCACTTCTCGTCGGCTTCGTTTATCTGCTGGCTCGCCGTATCATCACCTGGCATATCCCCGTCGCCTTTGTGGGAAGCGTTTTCCTGTTCTCCCTTTTCATGGAGGACTTCAACGTTATGACCGCCCTTTCCCTGGTTCTCTCCGGCGGACTTCTCCTCGGTGCCATCTTTATGGCGACCGACTACGTCACCTCCCCCGCCACCGCCTTCGGCAAGATCGTGTTCGGCTTCGGCGCGGGCTTACTTACCTTTATGATCCGCTACTTCGGCGTTTACCCCGAGGGCGTATCCTTCGCCATCCTGCTGATGAACATACTGACCCCCTATATTGAGAAGCTGACCGCACGTAAGATCTTTGGAGGTGCCAAAGCATGAAAAAATCCATCAAAAGCATCGTAGTGCTGGTCGCGATCTGTGCCATCGTTTCGGTCATTATGGCGCTGACCAATTCCATTACCGATCCCATCATCAAGGCAAACGAGCAAAAAAGCGTCAACGCGGCGCTCCTTGAGGTTCTGCCCGAAGGCGGAAGCTTTGAGGAGATCAGTCTTGGCGACTATACCCTTCCCACCACCGTTTCCGCGGTCTACCGCGCTGAAAACGGCGGATACGTGGTCAAATTGAACTTCTCCGGCTACGCCTCAGGCATGGTTCTCATGTGCGGCGTCACCCCCGACGGAACGGTTGCCGGAACCAAGCTGATCGCCTCTGCGGAGACCCCCTCCATCGGCGGCGCTGCGGCAGAGACCTTTGCGCCCACCGTTGTGGGAACGAACCTTGAAAGCATTGACGGCGTGGACGTCATCGCGGGTGCCACCAAGACGACGGCGGCGTATCGCTCGGCAGTCAAGGACGCCCTCAACACCGCCCTGATCCTTGGCGGCGGCTCGGTCGACCTTCGCACCGAGGAGGAGATCCTCGCCGATAATCTTTCAGCCGCTCTTCCCGCGGCAGAGGGAGCCTTTACCAAGCATTTCTTCGTTGAGGTCGTCGACGGCGTGGACGCCATCTACACGGCTGACAACGGCGCGGGCACGGTCTGCGTGATCGGCGAGCAATTCATCGCCGTAGGCGCTGACACTCAGGTCCTCACCGACTGCAGTGAGGCGGATGCCGAAGCCGCGAAGACCGCGGTGGCAGCCATTACCGCTACCACTACCTCCGAGCTTGACCTTACCGCTTACGAGGGTCTTCCCTCCCAGCTTGTCTCCGCTATGAAGACCGCCACGGGCAATTACGTCCTTGAGATCAAGGCGGCAGGCTACGGCATCGCGGGCGGTAACGAATACCATCCCGCGTCCGGCGAATATATCTATATCCGCGTTTCCCTTACCGCCGACGGCAGGATCATTGACTGTCTGACCCTCTCCGAGGAGGAGACCGACGGCTTCGGCTCTGCCTGCGGCGAGGAGTCCTTCTACGGTCAGTTTGACGGCAAGACCGAGGAGACCTACGAGGATATCGACGCCATCAGCGGCGCGACCATTACCACGGACGGCTACAAGAAAGCCATCCTCCGCGCCTTCACATCCGTAAAAATCTTTGAGGAGGGTAACAAGTGATGAAAAAGAACGGAAATCTTTCTGTCCTTATGAACGGTATTCTTAAAGAAAATCCCGTTCTGGTTCTGATTCTCGGAACCTGCCCGACTCTGGCTACCACCACCAACGTGTTCGGTGCCTTCGGTATGGGCATCGCCGCCCTTGTGGTTCTGATCTGCTCCAATATGCTGATCTCGCTTCTGCGTAAGATCATTCCCGACAACGTGCGTATCCCCTGCTACATCGTTATCATCGCAGGCTTCGTAACGGTGGTACAGATGATCGTGCAGGCATTTCTCCCCGCGCTTTACGATCTGCTGGGCGTGTATCTGCCCCTCATCGTTGTAAACTGCATCATCCTCGGCCGCGCCGAGATGTTCGCAAGCAAGAACTCCGTAGGCAAGTCCGCCCTTGACGGTCTGGGTATGGGCATCGGCTTCACCGCCGCTCTCTGCGCCATCGCCACCATCCGCGAGGTACTTGGCGCCGCCAGCTTCGCCGGCATCGCCATTCCCTTCCTCCAGAACTACAAGATCGAATTTCTGGTCAAGGCACCCGGCGGCATGGTCGTTTACGGACTGATGATCGCTCTGGTCAGCGCGCTGACCATGGGTCAGAGCCCCAAGAAAAAGGAATTTTCCTGCGCGGGCTGTCCCAGTGCCAAGTTCTGCAGCTCCGCGAGCTGCCATACAGAAAAGGAGGAAGCGTAAATGGAAGGATTCAAGAGTCTTGTTGTCATTCTGCTGTCCTCTGTGCTGGTAAATAACTACGTCCTCAGCCGCTTCCTTGGAATCTGTCCCTTCTTGGGCGTTTCCAAAAAGCTCAATCAGGCCGTGGGTATGGGTGTATCGGTAACCTTGGTTATGCTGCTTGCTACCCTTGCCACCTGGCCCATCCAGCGCTTCGTCCTTGACCGCTTCGGTCTCGGATATCTGCAGACCATCGTATTCATTCTGATCATTGCTTCTCTGGTTCAGATCCTTGAGATCATTCTGAAGAGATTCTCGCCCGCCCTTCATCAGGGTCTCGGCGTGTATCTGCCCCTTATCACCACCAACTGCGCGGTTCTCGGTGTTGCCATCAACAACATCACCGACGGCTACACCTTTGTGGAGTCCATCGTCAGCTCCTTGGGCTGCGGACTCGGATTCCTGTTGGCTATGGTTCTCTTCTCGGGCATTCGCTCCCGCATCGACGAGGAGCAGGTTCCGAGGAGCTTTCGCGGAGTTGCCATCACGTTGATTGCCGCATCCTTTATCTCTCTTGCCTTTATGGGATTTGCGGGCATCGTGGACAATCTCTTCGCATAAGGAGGTTTTGGTATGTTAACAAATATATTGACCGCGCTTATCGTTGTCTCGCTGGTTGGTCTGTTTTTCGCCATCCTTCTCGCCCTGTTCATTCATTTGTTCGGCATTGAGGAGGACGAAAAAACCAAGCAGGTAAGAGCTGCCCTGCCCGGCATCAACTGCGGTGCCTGCGGCTTCAAGGGCTGTAACGACTATGCGGAGGCACTTGCAAAGGGGCTTGCCAAGCCCAACCTCTGTATCCCCGGTGCCGAGGATACGGCAAAGGAGCTGGGCGCCATCCTCGGTGTCGAGGTGGAGGAGCCCAAGGACGTTGTCGCCTTCGTGCACTGTAACGGAACCTGCGACGTTGCCGTAGAAAAGGCGGCTTACGAGGGTATAGAATCCTGTCGGGCGCGCACCATACTATATGGAGGCTCCAAGGCATGCACCTACGGCTGTATCGGCTGCGGTGACTGCGCTAAGGTTTGTATTTCCGGAGCCATCTGTCTTGTGGACGGCATCGCGCGAGTGGACACCAGCCGTTGCGTCGGCTGCGGACTCTGCGCCAAGGAATGTCCCAAGAAGGTCATCTCCATGATCCCGCAGGAGGCGGCAACCGTCGTTTACTGTAACAGTAAGGACAAGGGCGCCGACGCTCGTAAGGCTTGTAAGAACGCCTGCATCGCCTGCAAGAAGTGTGAAAAGGCGTGCCCCCACGATGCCATCAAGGTCGTGGATAACTGCGCCGTTATCGACTATACCAAGTGCACGGGATGCGGCCTGTGCGCAGACGGCTGTCCCACGGGATGTCTGAAGAGAGCCTTCTTCCCCGACCTTCCCGAGGACTTCAGCCTGTCCGCCGAATGATAGGGCGGCAAAAGGCCCCTACCACCGAAAACTCCCGCCAAAAAACAAAAAACGACGTCCGTCTCATAGTCACGCTTCTGCTGCTCCTTGCCGTAGCGACCCTCGCTCTGCTTCTCTTCCGAACCGAGGGCGACTCGGTCACGGTCACGGTCGACGGCAAGCTGTGGGGGGAATTCTCCCTTCTTGAGGATCGGGTCGTGGAAATCAAAAACGGCGACGACTATAATCGATTGATCATCCGGGACGGCAAAGCGTACGTGGAGTACGCCAGCTGTCCCGATGGCATCTGTGCCGCACACCGTCCCGTTTCCTATGGCGGCGAGAGCATCATCTGCCTGCCAAATAAGGTGGTTATAGAGGTCCATACGGCAGATAACGATCGACCCGACATCATAGCGTAAGGGGGAACACGATGAAACAACCAAATACCGGTATTCGCAGGATCGCCTTCGTGGGTCTTGCCGCCGCGCTGGCGCTTCTGCTCTCCTACGTGGAGTCCCTGCTCCCGCCCCTCTACGCCGCAGTTCCCGGCATTAAGCTGGGACTGCCCAATATTATCATTCTGTACGTTCTGTACGCTCTCGGCGTCAAGCACGCCGCTCTGGTATCCGTCACGCGTCTTTGCGTAGCCTCCCTGCTTTTTGGCAATCCCGTGACCTTCGCCTACAGCGCGGCGGGCGCGGCGCTCAGCCTCCTCGTTATGTGGATCCTGAAGCGAAGCGACAGACTCTCCCCCGTTGGCACAAGCGTTTCGGGCGGCGTCGCTCACAACCTCGGACAGGTTTTGGTAGCGATGCTGCTTCTGGATACGCCCCAGATCGTATCCTATATGATCGTGCTCACGGCAACGGGAACGGCGGCGGGCGTCTTCGTCGGTCTGTGCGGTGCTCTGCTTGTAAAACGGCTTCCCGCCAACAAACTGTTAAAACATTAACAATTTTTGCCCGACATATTGACAACCCGTAATATCCTGTGATATAATGGCAAAAATAAGTGTATTACACAATACAACTAACAGGAGAGCACAATGAAAAAACTCGTATCTATTCTTTTGATATCTGCTATGGTATTGACCCTCCTCGTATTCACGGGCTGCCAGAAGGACGCCCCCCTCAAGCTCGGTCTTGGCGTGTACGTCACTGCCTCCGCTACCGACGCTACTGAGGACAAACCAGGTCAAGGACAGGTCACCACCACCGCGGCCGCCGTTCTCGTCGACGACGAGGGCAAGATCGTCAAGGCGTTCATCGATTGCGCCGACAACAAGGTAGGCTATACGGCAGACGGCAAGGCTGTTGCCAATGAGTCCTTCACCACCAAGTATGAAGCCGGTAACGACTACAATATGGTAGCCTACGGCGGCGCGACCAAGGAGTGGTTTGAGCAGGCAGACGCCTTCTGCGCACTCATCGTAGGCAAGACCGCCGATGAGGTCAAGGCACTCGTTGCGGAAAACGCCAAGGGCACCGACGAGGTGATCAACGCAGGCTGCACCATCTACGTTGCGGAATTCGCTAACGCCATTGAGGAAGCGATTGCCAACGCTACCCCCTCGAACGCTACCAAGAACGATACCCTGAAGCTCGGTGTAGCTACCTCCCAGACGGTGGGGGACGCCACTGAGGACGTTCCCGGCTCCAACAAGCTGGAAACCACCTTCTTCGCCGCCGCCGTTGACGCGGAGGGCAAGATCGTTGCCGCAAGCAGCGACTGCGTTCAGGTAGAGTTCAAGTTCGACGCCACCGGCAAGTCCGCCTTCGATTCCACCAAGGAGGTTCTCTCCAAGAAGGAACAGGGCGATAACTACGGCATGAAGGCTTGGGGCGGCTCCGCCAAGGAGTGGTTCGAGCAGGCGGCGGCATTTGACGCAGCTTGCATCGGAAAGACCGCAAGCGAGATTGCAGGTCTTATGGGTGCCGACTATAAGGGCAACGCAGACCTTCAGGCTGCGGGATGCACCATTTACGTCAGCGACCTGGTCAAGGCAGCTTCCAAGATCGGCTGATAGATTGAAAACACAAAAAAGGGAGGATCACCTCCCTTTTTGCTCTTATGGAGATCGGAATGAAAACAAAACGACTGATATCCCTTCTGCTTGCACTTTTGATCCTCTCCGCTTCCCTGCTCCTTTCGTCCTGCGGTGAGAAAAAAACCAAATTCACCACCCACTCGCTGGATTATTTTGATACCGCCACCACCGTGACGGGCTACGAGAGCGATCGGGAGACCTTTGATCGGGTCAGCGGTGAGATCCTTTCGGTGCTGGGAGAGTACCACCGCCTGTTCACCATCTATCATCGCTACGATGGCGTGGAAAACCTTTGTACCGTCAACGGGCTGGAGAACGGCGTCCACCCTACCGTAACGGTAGACCGACGGATCATTGATATGCTACTTTACGCCAAGGAGATGTATCGGGTAACGGACGGGAAGCTGAACGTGTCGATGGGAAGCGTGCTTTCCATCTGGCACGAGTACCGCGAGGCGGGACGAAACGAGCCGTGGGCGGCAGAGCTCCCCCCCATGGACCGTCTGACCGAGGCGGCACAGCATACCGACATCAACGATCTGATCATCGACGAGGAGAACAGTACGGTCTGGCTCGCCGACCCCAAAATGACGTTGGACGTAGGTGCCATCGCCAAGGGCTACGCCGTGGAAATGGTGGCGCGCACCCTTGAGGAGCAAGGCATCGTTGGCTACGTGATCAACGTGGGTGGCAACGTACGCACCGTCGGCACAAAGCCCGACGGAGAACCGTGGCTTGCGGGCATTGAGAATCCCGATACCGAATCGGACCAAGCCTATCTCGCCTATCTGCGATTGGCGGGGGAATCGGTGGTGACAAGCGGTTCTTATCAAAGATACTATACGGTGGGAGATCAAAATTATCACCACATCATTGATGCGGAAACCCTGTTCCCTGCCGAGGGCTACCTCTCCGTATCGGTGATCTGCCGCGATTCGGGACAGGGCGACGCCCTGTCCACCGCCCTGTTCTGTATGCCCCTTGAAGACGGACTTGCTTTGGTAGAGCGCCTTCCCGACGTAGAAGCACTTTGGGTCCTGTCCGACGGCTCACAGAGAGCCTCAAACGGGTTTTCAAAATACGTCACCGAGCCGTAAACGGCATAGAAAAAGGACTGACCTTCTCTCTCCATTCTTAGCGGAGAAATGACAGACACAAAAATATCGGCGGAGAACTTGTTTTCTCTGCCGATATGTGTTATAGTGATATGGGTGATGCAAGTGGATAATAAAAAAGAATTTCCCAAGCGAAAAAGAAATCGTTTGGAAAATTATGACTATAGTTCCTGCGGTGCATATTTTATTACAGTATGTACGTTGGAAAAGCAAAATTGTTTTTGGGAAAATGTAGGGGCGATCATTGATCGCCCGCAAGACGTTG
>JBGVFO010000140.1:0-8454 GCA_045121195.1 Eubacteriales bacterium | reverse complement strand
AAACGAAAGGATTTGCGATTATAAAATTGGTGAAAGCCTTTTGTGATAAGGGTTTGAACGTAGCCATGAACAAAATCAAATTTGGTTGCTTTCTGGGCGCCGAGGACGTCGCCCCCTACGGTGTTAGATATTTTCGTTCGTTTTGTACGTAGCCGTGACACACCGATAAACATCAATTTATAATTGAAAACGCGCAGCGTTTTCCACCTTAATTTTCAATTTTCAACTTACGCAATAACCTCACCGTCGGCGGTGAAGAGGGGGAGCTTTTCGAGGTAGATGAGGTCGGGTCGGTTTTGGGCGTCGCCCTCGGCGAGGATGCACATTCTGCCGCAGATATTGCCGCCTGCCTCGTTTACGAGGGTCTCGATGGCGCGGAGGGACTCTCCCGTGGAGATGACGTCGTCCACGATGAGGATCCGTTTACCACGCATCTTTTCGGCGTCGGCGGTGTCGATGTACAGCTTCTGCTCGGCGGCGGTGGTGATGGAACGAACCTTAACCTCCATCACGCCCGTCATATAGAGCTTGGGCGCCTTGCGAGCCAGCATATAGGTCTTGTCGCCGTGCTGACACGCCATTTCGTGGATGAGGGGAATGCCCTTTGCCTCGGCGGTGATGAGGTAATCGTATTCGGGTGCGCGCTTGAGAAGCTCACGGGCGCAGGCGACCGTCAACTCGGGGTCACCGAAGATGACGAAGGCGCCGATGGAGAGCTTGTCGTTTAAGGGACAGAGGGGCAGAGCCCGATCCAGCCCAGCAATGTTCATCTTGTAAGCTTTCATAGTAGTTCCTCCAAGAAACAATCATACATCTTACATTATACACCAAATTTAGCGCTTGTCAAGATTTCGCTTAAATTTTAATAGGCAAAGAGGACGGCGCCGCGTGCGGCGCCGTCCTTACGGTTCTGCTCTATCTTACTCGGTATCGCGAAGCATAAAATACAGTCCCCAGTCCTGATCGTTGGCGTAGGGATCGGGAAATTCGCCTCGAATGCCGTTGACGTCGTACGGATAGATCCACGCACAGGTAGCGGAGCCATCGGGGAAGAACATGCCCATGACCCCGCGGAAGGATGCTTCGGCTCGCTTGGCCATCTTGGCGTCCTCCGTGGCCTTGGCAAAGTGGCGATAGGCCACACCCGACAAGGCGCTCCAATAATGAGGCAAGGTATCGCCGAACATCTTGCGCTTACCAAACCAATAGCCGTCCCAATGGCGGATGGCAACGGTGTGAAGGTGCCAGTCGGCTCCCACACCGTCGAACAGCTGAAGGAGAGCCAGGTGCTTTTGCGCCTCGGCAAGGTACCTTCCCTCCCCCGTGGCGCGATACATCTGAATGAGAAGGGTGACGGCGGGTGCCACGATGCTTTGCTCAAAGTTGACCTCGTGGGCGGGATAGAAGACCCCGTTTTCCATCACGGTTTCGGCATGACGGCGGAAGCAGGTCAGAAGTTCCTCGCGGGCGGCGTTCATCCCTTCCTTCTCAAGGGCGGCAAGAAGATCTACCACGGGAATCTCAAAGGCGTAGAATCGAGATCCGCCGTTGGCGTAAAAGGTATTCATCACGCGGCAGGCGATCTCCAGCGCCTCCCGCTTACCGTCGAGCCGGTACAGCTCCAGATACAGTTCCGCGATCCACGGGTTGTTGTAAAGCCGCTTGTTTGGATCGCGACGGCCGTAGTCGTTGGCCACGTCTCCCGTCTCCACGTTCACGATCTCCCGCTCCAGGAAGGTCATGTAGCGGTCAAGGCTTTCGCGGATGGCACCGTCGGGATGCTTTTGCAAATAGCGGGCCAAGAGAAGTCCCATGCCCACGCGTTCTCGGGCGGAATTAAAATCGTTGGCGCGCGCGTAGAAAACGCGTTTCTCCTCGTTGTCGTAGGTCAGATAGGCTCCGTCAAGGGGATGCCCTTCGGCACGGAACTGCTGTTTTTCGGCAATAAAGCGGCAACGGGCCTCGGCAAGATTCGCGAGCGGGGGAAGTACGAGAACGGTGCAATGCGTCTTGACACCGCCCACCGAAACGTCGTAGCGCCGCTCGCCGATCTCCCGGGTGTCATCCTCCAAGCAAACGGCTCCGTCCCGACAGATGAAATCCACCGGGCGACCGTCGCGCGTCACCGTCACCGACGCGGGATCAAAGGCAAAGACGGGCTTGAAGGATATGCGGACAGCCTCGCCCGAAAAGAGGTTGTACCCTTCTGTCTCCACGTCGATATGACGGGGATTTACGGTGCGAAGCCGGTTGAAGAAGTCTTCCACCCCCTCGTGGGGAAAGATGACCCACTCCAGCACGTATTCCTCGCCCGGTGCCAGGGTCATGGGCGCGACGTTCAGCCAAAAGATGCCGCGATCGTTGCTCATGGTCTTAACGTCCCGCACGATGCGATAGGCGCCCAGCGCCCCACGGGTCACGACGAGTCCCAGATGAGGCGGCTCTCCGCCCATGCGGAGGGCCATGACGTAGCTTACGTCCTCACCGCACCACACGTGAACGTGACAGCGGTGACCGATGCAGGTCTCCGTGGAGGGATAGCTGTCGGGAAAGGGCGTGCAGACCGAGACCGAACCGCGGTGGGTGAAAATATAGCGGTCAAGGGTGTTTTTGAAAATATACCGTTCCACGATGGTGACACCAACCGCCTCCCGCTCCACGCGGCAGACAAGCCCGTAGGGCGTGACCGTCTCGCCCCACGCGGCATCCTCGCGAATCCAGCTCATCTCGTATTTGTCACACGGAAAAATCAGTTGCTTCATTTCGGCTCCTTATCAAGTAAATTGAAATTTGTCAGTACACAAGAAACACGGGGCGAATTGCGCCGCCCTGTGAATTGTTCGTTTACAGTAACGGTGAAGGAGATGTTTTTCTTCTCGCCGCGAGCGAGGTGCATCATCTCGTTCTTGGTGGCAAAATCGTCCACCTTGCCGTCGGTCAGTCTGCCACAGATGGGGAACAGCACGGTGGCGCGCTTGCCCAGAAGGTGGCGTCACCGTGTTGACGAGCCATCTCGTGGATCAGCGGAATGCCCTTGGCCTCGGCGGAGATAAGGTAATCGTATTCGGGCGCCAGCTTCAAAAGGTCGCGGGCGCAGGCGACGGTAAGCTCAGGGTCGCCAAAAAATGACGAACGCACCGATAGAAAGCTTATCGTTCAGGGGGCAGATGGGCAGAGTCCGATCCAGCCCCGCAATGTTCATCTTGTAGGATTTCATAGCAGCTCCTCCATAGAAACAGCCATGCATCTTATATTATATACCGATTTTGTGAATTGTCAAGATTTCGGACAAAGAAAAGCCGTGCGAAGCAAGGTGGGCTTCACACGGCAGGGGGTCGCGCCGAGCGCGAAATGGAAAATTGAAAATGGAACGTTGAAAATGAGAGGATAAATTGATGTTTGTCGGTGTGTCACGGCTACGTACAAAACGAACGAAAATATCTAACACCATAGGGGGCGACGTCCTCGGCGCCCCGAAAGCAACCAAATTTGATTTTGTTCATGGCTACGTTCAAACCCGTATCACAAAAGGATTTCACCAATTTTATAATGGCAAATCCGTTCGTTTCGGGTCGCCGAGGACGTCGACCCCTACAAGGTTTGCTTCTCGCCATTTTGTTCGTGCAAACTCACCGATAAATCAAAATTTGAACCACGCGTCAACGCTCGTCGGCGCGGTCGATGCGAAGGACGATGGCGGAGAGGTCGTCGGGGTCGTCCTCCTCGGCGGCACGGGCTACGATGCGCGCCGCAAGGGCGTCGGGATCCTGCTCCTCGGTGGAATCCAGAAGATCCAGAAGCCAAAGGCACTCGTTCTCGCCTCCCGTGATACCGTCGCTGACCATCACCACCGTATCGTCGCCCTTGACCTCAAAATCGATCTGCTTGGCGTCGATCTCGCGGAGAATGCCCACGGGCGCGGTCTTGGAGTCCAGATAGAAGATATTTTTGCCCCGCTTGACGTAGGTGGGCGCCGCGCCGCTCTTGAGAAAGCTGGCGCGTCCCTCAAGAAGGTCAAGAACGAGAAGATCCACCGTGGTGCTGCTTTCGGTGGCGCCGCCGTTCCGTCCGAGGCGCAGAAACTGATTGAGCATGCGGAGGGCGGTTTCAGGGCGCACCCCCGCGGGGAGGAGCTTGCGGAGAAAGAGAGAGCCGAGCTGGGCGGTGGTCGCCGCCTCCTTGCCCGTTCCCATTCCGTCGTCAAGGAGAGCGTAGAGGAAGCCCCGCGCCTCATCGCGGAAGACGGCGACCACGTCGCCGCAGACCCCCTCCTTCGCCGAAAGGCTGTTGCCGAAGGAGGCGAGGAAGGACGGGGCGCGCACGGCACTCACGGCACCGTCCTCGGAGAGGGTCAGCCCCTCCCAGGGGAAGCCGCAAACGCGGGAAAGCTGGGTGCCGAGATAGGTCAGCTTGGCGCCGACGGGGCGCGGCGTGATGCCCGTGACGATCAGCCGCTTTTTTCTCGTTCCCGTCACGCTGATACGGTCGGCGGTATAGCCGAGGTCGGACAGTCGTCCGCGAAGGGTGGCGGTCAGCTTGGCGTCCTCTCGGAATTCGTCGTCCAGTCGGGCGGAAAGCTCCCGCAAAAGGGTGGCGGCGGCGCCGTAATCGAGAGAGAAGGACTCGGTCTTCTCAAAGGGAAGCACCGCCCGCCTGAGGGCGGTCACGCCCTCGTCGAGGGTCTTCTGCTTTTCGCTCATGGCGGATACCACCGAGGATAGCTCGGAGAGCGCCGTTGCCAGCGCCTCGCTTTCCGTCCGTACCGCCTCCACGTGAGCGCGGGCGACGGGATCGTCGGCGCTTCTGAGGGTGGCAGGAGGTGGCGAGGCGCGGAGCAGCTTGTCCGCGGTACAGTAGACGGCGGTTCCCGAGAAAAGCGGAAGGAAAACCGTGGTGACGGAGCCGCCGTCAAGGATCAGGATACCGCAGACGGTTCCCGCAAGGCACGCCACCGAGGCGGCGAGCATAGGGGAGAGATCAAACACGCAAAAGGCGGCAAGGGCAGCCACAAGAAGAATGAGGGGATAGGGAAGCCCCAGGATCAGCCCCGTGGTAAGGGCGGTCAGCGCCGCGGCGACCAGCCCGTGGCGTCGGCAGAGGAAAAGCACCGCCAGAAATGCGAAGGTGAGGGAGAGGGGAACGCCCGCGAGGGCCGTGTCGGTAAGGGCATAGCAGAGGGCGGCGGCGAGGGCGATCCGCGACAGTACCGCGAGGGGCTTGGCGAAGCGGGGCGGAAACAGACGGCGGTATTCCCCCTCGAAAAGCCCCGCGAAGAAGAACACCGCAAGGGGGGCGGTCACCATAGCGAAGATGGCGCCAAACAGATCGTAGTAGCGGAAGCCGCCGCGGATAATGGCGTACAGTCCCAGAGAAAAGACCGAAACGCAGACACACGCCATACGGAGGTACAGTCCCTCGCAGAACAGCCTGCCGCGGAGATGCTCCAAAAGCTCGCCCCGCCGTCCGTCGCCGCCGATTCGGGCGGGCAGATCCACGAAGACCCGCGCCGCGATGCGGACGAGAAGGGTGCCGAGGGTCACGGAAACCGAAAGCCACGGCGGGAGAGGCGTGGTAAAGGCGGCGGCAAGAAGTCCTGCCGCGATATACAGAGTGCCCTCGGTGGAGGCGCACAGAAGCGCCAGCCCCAAGGGATAGGTGGAAAAGGGAAGGGCGCAGCCCGCAAGGAGAAAGGCGACCAGCGCCGAGAGTAGCCCCTTTACGGCGTCACGGGGGGCGGAGGATGCCGTCCTTGTTTCGAACAGCCGCCCCAACCGCTGCGGAAGCGCCTTTTGCGACACGGTTTTTTTGTTTTCGTCCATTCTTTTGCTGTCCTTTTTGTTAAAATTTTCCACCATCAATATACAACAAAAGGGGCGTGTACCCTGTCGAAGGGAGAGGGTCGCACCGTGACGGATCCCGCGCAAAAAGGGCGAAGACGGCAAAAGGGAGGGGGAACGGGGGCGCGGATGGGGAGAAGCCTGTCGGAGCGGGGCGAGAAAGAGCGAAGCGAGGCGAACGATTTTGCGGCGCGAGGGGCATAAAAAAAGAAAACGCACCGCGTTTTCTGCCTTCTGCTCCATTTTGCGCCAAAAGAGAAATGACCCTTGATCGAAGCTTCTTTACGCCACGACCAAGGGTCACTTCTGTTCACTCTTAGTATCTAACATCTTTTGTTATCCTCTCTTTCCTAATCTACCCCTTGCTTCGACTCGTCACATCTCTCTAACACATTCATAGCTTTTCGATTTCTTTAACAAGAATACCCATCGTTACCTATGTGAGAAGCTGACAAAGGGCGAATGTCCTGTCCCCGTCAAATTCCTGCCTGAACGAACAAACTTGCTTGGAACTCACAAATTTATATCCTGCGTAACACCGCCGTGTTTCTACCTTGATCCGCGATTTCGGATCCCTTGTTTCTTTCTACCGGTTCAGGCTATTTGGTTTTTGAAGAGGTTGAAGTTAGGTGTGCCATTGGACTGTACCTCCTTATCTTCACCTATAGTATAGCAGGTTTGGGGAGGGATTTCAATAGGCAAACTGTAAAAAGTTCACAATAAAAAATTGTTTAAAAGGCAGAAAGTTGCGATTTTGCACAACTTTTTCTTTACAAACGGAAAAAGATGTGATAGAATAGATTTATGGGCGTGCTTTTTGCGCCCTTTTTTGATGCACAAGAAAAGCTCCGTCGGGAATCACCTCGGCGGAGCCTGTTGTTTTTCGGGATATTAGCCGCCCATTTGCTCCAGAAGCCGCTTGTTGAACTCCTCGGCGGTGTTGTAGCCCATACGCTTCTGACGGTTGTTCATTGCCGCGATCTCAAGGATGATGGCAAGATTTCGTCCGGGCTTTACGGGAATGGTGATGGAGGGGACCTCGATGCCGAGAATGTCGGTGGTCTCGTTGTCAAGACCCAGACGGTCGTACATCTTGCCGTTGATCCACTGCTCAAGATTTACCACAAGATTGATCTTCTCGGTTTCCTTGACGGCACCAACGCCGAAAATGCGCTGTACGTCCACGATACCGATGCCGCGCAGCTCCACGTAGTGGCGGATGATGGCGGGGGCGGTACCTACGAGGGTCTTTGCCGAAACGCGCTTGATCTCCACCGCGTCGTCCGCGATCAGACGGTGTCCGCGCTTGACCAGCTCAATGGCGGTCTCGCTCTTACCGACGCCGCTGTCACCCAGGATGAGAACACCCTCGCCGTAGACCTCGACCAGAACGCCGTGGCGCGTGATTCGGGGACCCAGATGGGTGTTGAGGGAGGCGATCAGCGCCGCCATCAGGGGGCTGGTGCGCTCCTTGGTGCAGAGCAGGGGAATGCCGAACTCGCGAGCGGCGTTCATGGTGGCGTCAAGCACCGCGATGCCGGACGAAAGGATCACGCAGGCGGGCTTGTGTGCCATAAACTCGCGGATCTTACCGTCCCGCTCCTCGGGGGCGCAGCTGTCCAGATAATGCTGCTCGGCGCGACCGACGATCTCGATGCGCGAGGGCTCAAAATTGCCGAAAAAGCCGGTGAGGGCAAGCCCGGGACGGTTGACCTCGGTGTTGGAGATCACGATCTCTCCTTCGGGCAGATACAGGATCTCAAGCTGAAATTCCTTTATAAGAGCTTTTAAGGGTATGCTGTATTCGCTTTCCATAAGCCGTTCCTTTCTCTATGGGATCAAGAAAAGTATATCACAGTTTTTCCGTGCCGTCAAGGGTTACTCGCGAGGGACGGAATGTCGCTTCCTCTCGGACAGGCTGACGGTGACGGCGCGATGCTCCACACTCGAGCCGCGGATCTCGATAAAATAGTCGAGGACGAGGAGCCCCTCCTCCAGCAGGCGGTTGTCCACGGAGAGGGTGAAGATGGTCAGCTCCATGGCGCCGAAGGGAAGGTTGTATACGCACTTGGTGCGCTTGCCTACCTCAAAAACAAAGGTGGTGTTGATGGCGCCGCTTCGGGACATCACTACGTTCTTGGGGCTGTTTTCAAGGAAGGAAAGGATGGTCTTGACCTCGGCATCGCCCTCGTCCTGCTCCACGTAGGAAAGGCGGACCAGGCCGTCCGACACGTGAAGGCGACCCTCGGTAAAGATCTCAAGGGCGTCCTCTTCGTCCTCCTCTTTCTCCTCTACGAGCCACTTGGGGTCAAGATGGTCAACGACGGGACGCTCCAGCGCCTCAAGAAGGGCGCCGTCCTCGTCGGGAAGAGCGGCTTCGCTTGCGCCGAAGAACAATTCGTAAAGCTCCTCCGAGCTGCTATACTGTACCGATCTGACGGTAACGCCTACGGGCTTTAACATATAAAACCTCCTTGGGAGAATGAAATATAGATCCGTGCTTCAAATTTTGATTGATCGGTGGGTTCGATGTGACGAAACGGCGACGCACAAACCCGTAGGGGCGATCAATGATCGCCCGTTCGTTGGGTAATTGTCGTTCATGGCGGGCGACCAA
>JBGVFO010000139.1:0-9385 GCA_045121195.1 Eubacteriales bacterium | reverse complement strand
AAACGAAAGGATTTGCGATTATAAAATTGGTGAAAGTCTTTTGTGATAAGGGTTTGAACGTAGCCATGAACAAGATCAAATTTGGTTGCTTTCGGGGCGCCGAGGACGTCGCCCCCTACGGTGTTAGATATTTTCGTTCATTTTGCGTGTAGCCGTTCTCACCGATAAACATCAATTTGATAAAGAAAAGCACGGCTTGCCGTGCTTTTTCCTATCGTTTCGCTACTGGTAAAACTCGTTTTTGAGGGCGCGTTCAAACAGCTCACCGAGGACCGCCCGAGGCTCCTGTCCCTCATAAAGAACGCGATACACGGCGCGACAGATGGGAAGCTCCACGCCGTAGCTTTCTTCCAGCTTCATCAGGGCGCGAACGGTATAATAGCCCTCTGCAAGAGAGGAAAACGCCTCCCCCCGAACGAAGGATTCGCCGAACTGTCGGTTATGGCTGAACCGCGAGAAAACGGTCGCCTCGTAGTCGCCAAGATGGCAAAGCCCGTAGGCAGACAGCTCGTTGCCCCCCATGGCGCGGATCAGGCGCGCCACCTCACGGGCGCCCCGTGCCATCAGCGCCCCCTTGAGGGAGGATAGCCCAAAGCCGTCCAGCATGCCCGCCGCGATACCGATGACGTTCTTGGCGGCGGCGCCAAGCTCGTTTCCGATCAGATCCTCACCGTAATAGAGGCGGATCAAATCGCCGGAAAACGCCTTGACAAGCCGCTCCTTCACGGCGCGGTCGGCGCTGTCGATGACCATACAGTTGGGCGTGCCGCCGTAAAACTCCTGCACGTGACCGGGACCGAGCCAGACCGCCACCGAGCAGCTTTCGTCAAGACCCTCGGTCGCCACCTCCGAAAGGCGCTTGCCCGTTGCGATCTCGATGCCCTTCATACAAAGCACCACCGTTTTTCCTCGGAAGCCGTGGGCAGAAAGCTCTCCGAGAAGAGCGCGAAGCCCCTGGGAGTCCACCGAGATCACCACGACCTCCGCATCGTCCACCGCCGAAAGCGATGTGGACAGGCTCACCGACTCGGGCAGGGTCAGAAGCCCGTTGCTCCGCGTTTCGAGAAACGCCTGCATATTGCGGGAGCCCTCTCTTCCGTAGAGGGTCACTCTATGCCCCGCGCGGTCAAGATACCAGGCAAGAAAGCTACCCCAGCGTCCGCATCCAATGACGGTAATATTCATTCCTGTTTTCTGATTCATCGCTACCTCTTTATCCAAGAACGCTCTGGGCATAACGTACGCCGCTCATAGCGTCCTTTGCGTAATGATCGGCACCGATCCTGTCGGCGTATTCCTGCGTCAGCACCGCGCCGCCCACCATCACGCGGCACTCGGGGACTTGCCCGTGAAGCAGTCGCACCGTTTCCTCCATGGCGGGGACCGTGGTGGTCATAAGAGCCGAGAGCCCCACAAGACGCGCGCCGTGCTCCTTCACCGCCGCCACGACGGCCTCGGGAGGAACGTCCCGCCCAAGATCCACGACGCAAAAGCCATAATTTTCAAGAAGCAATTTGACGATATTCTTTCCGATATCGTGAATATCTCCCTTGACGGTGGCGATCACCACCGTTCCCTTTTCCTCGCCCTTCTCCGCGGGCAGGGACGCCTTGATCACCTCAAAGGCGGATTTCGCCGCCTCGGCGCTCATCAGAAGCTGGGGCAGATACATACGGTTTTCCTCAAAGCCGCGTCCCACCTCGTTGAGGGCGGGAATGATCTCATTCTGCACGATGGCAAGAGGCGCCACGGTGGCAAGAAGCGCCCGTGCTTCGGTCGCCGCCTTGTCGCCAAGTCCCTTGAGGACGGCGCGATAGAGAGCGGAGCCCTCCGCGTCTTGGGCGGTCTTAGGCGTATCCGCGGTGGCGGTCACGGTGACAAATCGCTCTGCCGCCGCCACGTACGACGTGCAGTTGGGGTCCAGCCCCGCAAGCAGACGGTAGGCGTGGTACGCCTTCATCATCTCCGCCGAATAGGGGTTCATGATCGCCGCGGAAAGTCCCGCCGAAAGCGCCATGGCAAAGAAGGTGCTGTTCACCGCGTCCCGATTGGGAAGTCCGAAGGACACGTTGGAAACGCCGAGAGAGGTGTGACAGCCGAAGCCCTCGCGGATCGCGCGGAGCGCGCCCACCGTAACGGTCGCCGCCGAGGGATCGGCACTCACCGTCATAGCGAGGGTGTCGAAAAGAATATCCTTTTTATCAATGCCGTAGGTCGCCGCCTCGGCAAGGATCCGCTCGGCGATGGCAACTCTGCCCTCGACCGTGGTAGGGATCCCCGCCTCGTCCAAGGTCAGCGCCACGACGACGCCTCCGTATTTCTTCACCAGAGGGAACACCGCCGCCATGCTCTCCGCCTTGCCGCTCACCGAATTGATAAGCGCCTTGCCGTTATAGCGGCGAAGCGCCGCCTCCATGGCGTCCGCCTTTGCCGTGTCGATCTGCAGAGGCAGATCCACCACCGCCTGCAGCTCAGTGACCGCGCGGACGAGCATTTCCTTTTCATCAATATCGGGCAAGCCCACGTTTACGTCAAGGGCGTGGACCCCCTTCTCCTGCTGACTGACGCCCTCGCCGAGAAGGTAGTCCATATCCCCCTCGAGAAGCGCCTGCTTGAAGCGCTTTTTACCCGTGGGATTGATGCGCTCGCCGATGAGGATCGGGTCGTCACCGAAGGTCACGGCGTGGGTATAGGACGAGATCACCGTCCGATCTTTGGGCGTCACGGGGACGGGCGCAAGCGCCGCCGTCCTTCCGACAAGCCCCTCAATATAAGCAGGCGTAGTGCCGCAGCAGCCGCCCACCACGCGGACGCCCGCCGCCATCAAGGCGGCAAGATCGTCGCAAAATTCCTCCGACGTCACGTCAAAGACCGTCTTGCCGCCCTCCTCCCGAGGAAGCCCCGCGTTGGGCTTGAGCACCACGGGAACCGAAGCACAGGCAAGCAGCTTTTCGGCAACGCCGCGAAGCTGACGGGGCCCCAGGGAGCAGTTGGCTCCGATGGCATCGGCGCCCATACCCTCGAGCATCGCCACCATTGCCTCGGGGGTGGCGCCCGTCATCAGCTTGCCGTCCGCCCCGTAGGCGTTGGTAACGATAACGGGAAGGTCGGAGTTTTCCTTGACCGCAAGAAGCGCCGCCTTGGTTTCGTAGCTGTCGTTCATGGTCTCCACCACGATAAGATCCACGCCGTGCTTGACGCCCAGGCGCACGGTCTTGGCGAACAGCGCCACCGCGTCCTCAAAATCAAGGTCGCCGAGAGGCGCGAGCAGCTTGCCCGACGGACCGATGTCGAGGGCGATAAACTTGGGGGCGTCCGACGTGGCGGCATCCCGCGCCGCACGGGCGTTGGCGACTGCCGCCGCCACGATCTCCTCAAGGCGCTCGTCCGAGAATTTCAGCCCGTTCGCGCCGAAGGTATTGGTGCAGATCACGTTACTGCCTGCGTCAAAATAGCTCTTGTGAATAGCGATAATATCCGCGGCGTGGGTGAGGTTCCACTCCTCGGGATACTCCCCCGCCCCAAGACCGCGCGCCTGCAGAAGGGTGCCCATACCGCCGTCAAGATAGACGATATTATTTTGCAAAAAGGTTAAAAAATTCATCTGCTTCTCCGTTTTTCGTTTGTTTCACAACAGATCTGAAAAAGACCGTTCAATTGAGGGTTGTCCTAAAATGTCCGACAGATTGGCGAGGATCTTCTCTGCCACGTCGGGCTTGTTCATGGAATAGACGTGCACGCACGAAATGCCGTTGGCATACAGATCGATGATCTGGTCGGTGGCGTAGGCAATACCCGCCTGCTTCATAGCGGCAGGATGGTCGCCGAACCTGTCCACAAGGCTCTTGAAGCGCTGGGGCATAAAGGAGCCGGAGAGCTTCATCGCGCGCTCCACTTGATTCCCCGCCGTGATGGGCATAATGCCGGGGATCACGGGGACGGTGATGCCCGCCTCGCGGATCTTATAGAGGAAGTTGTAGAAAAGATTGTTGTCGAAGAACATTTGGGTGGTGAGGAAATCACAGCCCGCGTCCACCTTTTCCCGCAGACGCTTGATGTCGTCCTTTTGGTTGGCGCTCTCGGGATGGATCTCGGGATAACAAGCACCGCCGATGCACATATCGGGCGCCGCCTCGCGGATCTCGCGAACAAGCTCCACCGCGTATCGGTAGTCCCACGCACTTCGGTCGGCGTCGGCAAGGCTCGCGGGAATGTCGCCGCGAAGCGCCATAATATTCTCCAAGCCCGCCTCGCGGATGTCGGCAATCCTCTGCCGCACCGTGTCGCGGGTGGAGGATACGCAGGTCAGATGCGCCAGGGTGGGGACCCCGCAGCGCGCCTTGATGTTCTTGGCAATGTCCAAGGTGTAACGGCTCGTGCCGCCCCCCGCACCGTAGGTCACGCTCATAAAGGCGGGACGAAGCGCCGCGATCTCCTCGGTGGCGTGCTTGACGCTCTCAAAGCCGCTTTCGGTCTTGGGCGGAAACACCTCAAAGGAAAGAGATAGGGACTCGTTTTTCAGCAGATCGGAAATCTTCATATATAAACTCCTCGCTTCGGGAATAAAAAACACTTTTGCAGTTTACCATATTATAACACAAAGAGAACGTCATTTCAATAAAATTGACAAAAAAAGCCGCGCCGCCCCCAAACCGCGCCATAGGAAAAATCAAAAACCTATTGACACAAGGTGGCGTTTCTGTTATAATAACGAGGTGAATATTGGGATGTCGCCAAGCGGTAAGGCACCAGACTTTGACTCTGGCATTCGTCGGTTCAAATCCGGCCATCCCAGCCAGAAAAAAGCACGCGCAAGCGTGCTTTTTTCAGTTATATTCGCCTGCGGCGAGTTCTATTGCTTCGCAGTGATATTCGGCTTACGCCGAGTGATATTCGCTTCGCGAGTTTGGGTGGCGAATATAATATCACTGCGGAACGAAGTGGAGCAATATCACTGTCGCTTGCGACAATATCACGCTGACGAAGTCGGCATATCACTAAAAACTTTTCGACTCTGAAGTTTTTCGAAATTTTGTAGATGCATTTCGGGCATTTCGGGTTTGTAGACAGATTCGAACCAGCGAAAGCCTTCCTCCGGGAGGAAGGTGGCACGCGAAGCGTGACGGAAGGAGCCTGCGCGACATTGGAATTTAACTAGACTTTACGGTGACGCACTCTCCCTCACCCGACTTCGTCGGGAGCTCCCTCCCGGAGGGAGCCTCTACAGTTTGCTTGCGAAAAGGTTGAAATGTTTACAAAGTTGTGGTATAATAGAAAAAGAGAAAGGCGATGAAACAATGAAAGCGTCATTTTATAAACAATTGCAAGATGATTTTGTTATGATTAGATTCATGCAATATCAGGATTCCTTTGACCAAGGAAAATATGATTTAACAGTTCTATCCATCAGAGAAGCAAGGAAAAAGATAAATATGCATTCAGCACCTGCTGAAAAAAACATCTTGCTTTATTGTATCGATACCTTGTTTGAAATCTTAAATGAGGGCGATAAGCAAAAAATTTTTGATTTTGCTGATGCTATACATAACATCCCCGAAATATATATGCAGAAACGAAATTTGTATTCGTTTCGCAAAGAATTGAAAGCATTTCAAAAGAAATACGGTAAGCATTATTTTGCATTTATAAACGAGGTAAAACCTCATTTACCAAAAAAGCACCAGAGAATAAATGGGAATATTTTTCTGCAGCTTCTGATGAAGACTTCAAAAGACTGCACCCCGTTGGATATAAGTGGCTTTGCGGTATAGGCATCACTGCGTTAATGCTACCACAAATTATTTATTTGATATATGTTATAGCCATAAACCCTGCACCAAACGAATGGACACTGATGCTGGGATATGTCGGTACATTCATTGTCGGTATAGGTCTATTTAATATTGTTGCAGCTTGGATACATCAATACCTCGGACATTTGTTAACGGCAGTATGTTTGTTAGGTGGTACGGCACTTACTTTGTTTTCAATGTATTTGCTCTATACGTAGGCTTCGTTGCAAGCATGGCGTTAAAAGTCCGGTAGAACGCGGAACCTTTTAACTCCCGTCATCACCAAGGGATTAGTCTACCCTCTGCAAAATCGGCGTGCATCTAAATCAGCCACACACCGCTTTGCATCTAAATCGGACACACGTCACAGCAAAAAGCACCTGCTTACGCAGGTGCTTTTTGCAACTAACTCCGCCGATGGCGGAAGAAATCCACCTGCGGTGGATGAAATCGCTTCGCGATGAAATCTGCCTCACGGCAGGATGTAGAGGCGGATTTAATTTCATCTGAGGCGGAACGCCGAAGATTTCATCCGAGCTTGCTCGGATTTCATCGTGCAACGCACGATTTCATTCTTTTCGGGTTTGTAGACAGATTCGAACCAGCGAAATGCATTTTTTGATATAGATTCCCCACAGAAGCAAATCCGTGGACAGATTCGAACCGCCACACCGTAGGGGCGTTCTGTGAACGCCCGCGGGCGACCAATGGTCGCCCCTACACATTCAAAATTTATTTACAAAGCCATAGATGTAACGGCATTTTGGATAGCTTTGAACTTGCGAAATGGTTGAAACGTTTACAACTTTGCGGTTATTGAAAATGAAAAGCATCTGTGTTATAATATAGCCACAGAAAGGAAGTGAACCGATGTACCACCTCAACAAATTTTGCAATATTATCTTTGAATTGAGAAAAGAACGCGGTTGGACACAGACCATGTTGGCTGAAAAGCTAGGCATAGCCCCGCAATCCATTTCCAAATGGGAATGTGGGGTTTCCCAAACTTAAAGATACCACCACAAAACCCACGCTTACATTACTTCCAAACAATACAATTTTGGAGGTAAACCCTATGAAACGCCTTATATCCTGCGAATATAACTTCGATAACTGCTGTGTGGAACTGAAATTCACCGATGGCAGTATGATTGCGATTGATACTATCGCCGTAGAGAATGAGGTTGCTGATAATATGTATCAGCGGTCAGAGCTTGACTATCTGATCTACAATGCACCGTTGGAGTATGCAGACCTTGTTTTGAACGGTGATCCTGAAACCTATTTGAAAACTGTCACAGAGTATAAAACTTTAGATAACTGATTGTTGTCCGTCCGTAAGAATCATCTTGCGGACGGATTTTTTTGTGAACATTGTAAATTTTCTTTGAGATTTATTGTAATTTCGGCGATTTTGTGCTATAATACTTTAGCCAAACAAAGCTGAATAAGGAAAAGGACTACTTTTTACCAAGGGGATATTATACCCTTTTTGGGTTATCATCTGATATGAGTTCGGTAAAAGCGCAACTCCACTCAGATGGTAACAAGGGTTTTCCTTTTCTGTTTGGGCTTTGTTTGGCGACAATCGGAGTTTGCGTTTTTCGGTGCGTGGCTTCGGTCACGCACTTTTTTATTTTGTGGCAGAGTTAGCGTATGTGGAGTATCTGGTGGACACGCTCATTGGCGGCGATTCCTATGAGCGCAATGAGGTCATTGAAATGGTAATGACCGACAACAAGCTGCAAAAATTACAGAAGCATTTGAAAAAGGCACGGAAGGAGGAAAACGATATTGGAGAACAAGAACTTTGACGGCATGGAGCAGCCCTCTTGGTATGACGGAAAAATGATAGATGAAGTTGCTTTCTGCGCTTCATTTCTGCATCAGCACCCGATGAAATGTGTTCGAGGTCGGCTGTTCACCGTGGACGGCATGGTCGAGGACGAAGGCAAAATCCAGCAAATGATTTTGGATGAGGTCATGACCTGTCAGAGCATCGGCATTGCAAAAAAAGTAAAAAGTCTTTTTGATACCGTCAAGCTCATGGCGTATTCAGAGCCATTACCCATTGAAACAGACCGTATTCATGTGGCAAACGGCACGTATTTCTTGAACGGTACTTTTACCGGGAACAAGACCTACTGCAATAACCGCATGAGGGTCAAATATAATCCAAACGCACCGCAGCCGCAGAAATGGCTGCATTTTTTGTCCGATCTGCTTGTGCCGGAGGACATTCCCACTTTGCAGGAGTATTTGGGGTACTGCCTTATCCCGTCCACCAAGGGACAGAAGATGCTCATGCTCATCGGCAAGGGCGGCGAAGGCAAAAGTCGCATCGGTTTGGTGATGCGCTCTATCCTTGGGGACAGCACGAACACCACGAGTATTCAGAAAATCGAAAACAACCGTTTCAGCCGAGCCGATCTGGAAAACAAGCTGCTGATGGTGGACGATGATATGGATATGAGCGCACTTCCCAAAACCAACTATATCAAGTCCATTGTAACAGCGGAGTGTAAAATGGACTTGGAGCGCAAGGGCATACAGAGCTATCAGAGCCAACTGTATGCCCGTTTCTTATGCTTCGCAACGGTGCGTTGACTGCCCTGCATGACCAGTCTGACGGTTTCTTTCGCCGTCAGATCGTGCTGACCACCAAGGACAGACCCTCTGACCGTACCGACGATCCGTTCCTCGTGGAAAAGCTCATGTCCGAGATGGAGGGCATCTTTCTTTGGTGCCTGGAGGGTTGCACAGACTTTTGGCGAACAATTATCAGTTCACCATCAGCGGACAAGCCATTGAAAACGTGGAAACGGTCAAACGCAGCAGCAACAACGTCATTGAGTTTCTGCAATCGGAGGGATATATCCGCTTCAAGGCAGATGCACAAGCCAGCTCCAAGGCAATCTATGAAGCCTACAAACTATGGTGTGAGGACAATGTGCGAAAACCCATGTCGGCTAATCGCCTTAGTTCCGAACTTGCACAGAATGAACGCCTTTACAATGTGGAAGCCACCAACAATATCCATGTGAACGGCAAGCGTGTCCGTGGCTTTATTGGCATTGAGGTCTTGTCAAAAATGCCTTTTCTGAAATGGTAAGCGAAGTGAAAAAGTGCTGTACGTACCGTACAGTACGTACGGCAGTTTTCAACTCCACTGCTAATATGAGCATCGAAATTGAGGGCAAAAATCAATGCTCAAAATCAAGCCTTGTGTAATCCGTGAAGATTTACACCGCAGGAAGTATCAACTTCATCCTATGGTGATTTACGGAACAGTAAAGCACATTCACGAAATCGTGGTGTTTCTTCCTATTCGGTCTGCTCTCCCACAAAACAGTAAACCCGATAGGGTGCAGTTATGAACAGGACTACGCAGAGCGAAATCTGAGAGGAAAACGCCATTTTCAAAATCAATACTTGTCGGTGACAGCGTTTCACCGCACAGAAAACCAATATCACGAATTTATGGAGGTAAAAACAGTATGAAATCAAATCTTAGAAATGAAATCAAGTCGTACATTGTACGGCAAGGGATGACCATGCAGGAGGTCGTTGACCTTCTTTCGGACGAATACGGA
>JBGVFO010000138.1:0-7588 GCA_045121195.1 Eubacteriales bacterium | reverse complement strand
GAAAGGATTTGCGATTATAAAATTGGTGAAAGCCTTTTGTGATAAGGGTTTGAACGTAGCCATGAACAAAATCAAATTTTGTTGCTTTCGGGGCGCCGAGGACGTCGCCCCCTACGGTGTTAGATATTTTCGTTCGTTTTGTACGTAGCCGTGACACACCTATAAACATCAATTTGTCAAACCCATCCACAGACGATTCTATAGGTGCGCCCTGCACATAAGAAACGCGCTGTGACCGAAAGGACACAGCGCGTTTTGTGTTTTAGAAATTATTCCTGCGCGAGGGCTGCGTACGCCTCGGCAACCTCATCGGCGGTCATAGGCTCGGAGTAGAGATTGAACTTGGCGAAGGTGGTTTTGGAGGCGGTGCCCTCTTGGATTTTTCCGGCGAGGTAATTGTCAGCGCCTATGTGAAGTTTGTAATACGATGCGGTAGCATGAAGCTTGAAGTCTGCCATGTCGGCTTCGCCGATCAGCTCGCCGTCCACGTAAAGGGCGGCACCGCTACCGGTATATACGCATACCACGTGGTAGTATCTGCCGACCTCGTAGGTCTCGGTGGTGTAGATATAGGTGTAGTTGGTATTGTTGTGAATACCAAAACTCATTCTTCCGTCCTCGTTCAGGACGAGACCGAAGGCGGCGCTTTGCATAGCACCGAATGCATACGTGTTAGCGGTGGTATTGGCTTCGTCCACCTTGAAGTAGGCCTCAATAGCAAATCCGTTGCGGAGGTTGTCGGCTACACTGTAAAAGTCGTGCATAATCGACTGGGTTCCGTCACCGTTGAAGGTAACGACGTTCATACCGATCGTAGAGTCGTAGGAAAGGGTCGGCGTGCCGTTGGTAACCGAGGTAAGACCGTTGGGCGCTACGCTTGCGGCAATTCCCGACGCAGGATTGATCTGAAGGTTGATCAGATCGCCGCCTGCGGGAATCGATGCTTCGCTTTCGGTAGTGAAGGTCACGGTAAGTGCCTCGGAGCAAATAGTGCCCTTATCGGCGATATCGTTGGAGTACAGGGGATTGAGCGCGTAGACCGCAAGGGTATAAGTGGTCTCGGGGTCAAGACCCGAGAGAGTCATGGTGATGGGGGCCGTGCGATCGCCGTCGTAGTACGCGGGAACTCTGTAACCCACGACCTCGTTGCCCTCGGCATCGGTTGCAATCAGCTTGTATACGCGGGCGGCAAGAGATTCTGCGGGGACAGAGGGGAACTCAACCGTAACGGAGGTGGCAGTTACAGCCTTCTCGGTGATCACGGCGTTTTCGGGGAAGAAGATGTCGTCGTTGTCGTAGCGATCCTCGGTGTACTTGAAGCCGTAGGGATCAAAGGAATCTACCATCCACTCCTCGCCTACGAAGGACGCGCTCGTAGCATCCCAAATGCGGATTCTGACACGGTTGTAAGAGTCTACCTCAACGAGATACACGTCGTCGTGAGTAGCGCTGGAATAGCTGACGTTAGGATCGGTAGAATCGGAGAATTTTGCTCCGTCCACTCTCGACTGAGCCGCGCTACCGCCCAAAACACCGGTGTTGATCGCGGTGAAATACTCCTGGTAGATGGATGCCGCGTCGTTGATGGGGGCGTGGGAGTGACCTGCGAATACCACCAGATTGGGGTATTTTTTCTCAAGTTCAAACAGGGTGGGAACCGCACTGTCGGAAGTATCTGCCTTGCCGACCTTACCCTCCGCCGTCACGTAATCCTCGTGGGAGTAGAGAACGGTGTCGGAGGTGGGAACGTGCTGGATCACGAAAACGGGCTTGTTGGGATCTTCGGCAACAGCGGCCTCGATCAGCTTGGTCGCATCGGCAATGGTTGCCTCGGAGTAATCGTAACCGTAGGGACGCTTCATGTTGGCGCCGTTGTCGCCCTTGGCATCCAGACGTTCGTCACAGGTGATGGTGATGAAGTGATAGCCGTTGATTACGGTGTCGCGGGTTGCGGCGCCGAAGACTGCCTCGAACTTGTCCTGGAACGCCATCGCTTCCTCGTAGCTCAGGGAGGAGTCGTTTCCGTAGTCGTGGTTACCCATGGTGATGACCAGCTGGGCGCCTTCTGGCATAATACCGCCGTCAGCGACGGAGCCGAAGATGTATTCCGCGTTTTGGTACTGCGTGTCGGTACCGGTGTTGACGATATCACCCGCGAGGACTATGGCGTTCAGGTCTGCGTAGCCGTCATTGTTGGCTTCGTCGGCGATGTACGCCAGGATCTGATCAATAGCGGTTCTCAGCCTTTCTGCACCACCGGAGAGGGTGCCGTTGGAGCTGACGGCAGTATCAGTGATGTGTACGTCACTGGACGCAACGAAGCGGAGAACGGGAACAAATTCACCGGTATACGGCTTCTTTGCCTTGGTGTACTCGTGCGTTGCACCGTCGTGGTAGACGTAGATCTTTCTTTCGGTACCCTCCAGCGTTTCGTCACCGATCTTGGAGAAGGTCTTGACGACGAAGTAAACGTCTGCATCAGAGGGATAGTCGGTGCGGTCGATACCCGTGATCTCAACGGCCGCCAGATAGTTGAAGCCGAGCTCTTCTGCCGTTACCTTATCGTTGTCGGCGAGAATAGCGGAGAATACTGCAGTGACGTTTTCCGTAACGGTGCCCTGAAGGCTACCGTTCGAGTACAGCGAGATCTCAAAGCCGATGCTATCGTAGTACAGCATATCGATGCCCGCAAGAATACGGAGTCTGGTATCGTCGGTGCCTACCTGGAAACCGGCGAACTCGGCAGGAGCATCCTCGGCGGAGAAGGTGTTGCTCACGGTTACGCCGTCTGCCGTAATCAGATTGTCGGAAACCGAAACAAGAGCAAGGAAATCGTCGTCGGCAACGGGGACGTTGATAGCAAGCGCTTTTTCGTCGCCGTAGGTGGGAACGTCGCGGTTTACGTAGAAACGCGCGGTGCCGTTTTTGTCATTGTAAACGATGGCAAGGGTGGTTTCGTCCGCGAGAACGATGGCATTGCTCTCGCTGTCATAAAGAGGCTCTGCTTTTCCGTTGGCATAAAGGTGAAGAAAACCGTTTTCGTCAACAGCAAGGAAGGGAAGATC
The DNA here is from genome assembly GCA_045121195.1 of Eubacteriales bacterium. Classification (GTDB taxonomy): domain Bacteria; phylum Bacillota; class Clostridia; order Oscillospirales; family CAG-272; genus RGIG8775. The sequence goes on along the minus strand of JBGVFO010000138.1, from coordinate 4,523 downwards.
GGTATCAGAGGTAACAGAGGTAACGCTTGTACGCTTCAGAGCAACAAGGTTCAGAAGCGTGCCGGCCTCCGCCTTTACAGCGTTTGCCGTAAATTCAAATACGGTGGTGCAATCGTAAGCGAAGGGAGCGTTCATCGTAACGAAGGGGTTGCCGTTGGCGGTGGCATATTTCTCGGCGGTGGAATCCGCATAGCCGTGGATGGTTACGCCTTCGGGGATCGCGACGCCTGTCGAGGGAACACAGATAACGGTGTTCGAATTCAGGAAGACTACCTTTTCAAGACTCGTACAGCTAACGAACGTCGGGTTGCTGTCGGTCCTTCCGATGCTGACCATAGTGGAGGGGAAGACGATCTCGGTAAGAGCGGAACAACCGTTGAAGGTGTTGTTAGACGTGGTCTCCACACCCTCCTCCAGAATGATGGTAGCCAGCTTAGAACAGTTGTTGAAGGCGAAATTGGCAATCGTCTTTACGTTTCCGGGAACCGTGATGCTCGTGAGAGCGGAACAACCGTTGAAGCCGTACGTGTCAATACTGATGACACCGCTTCCGATGGTAACGCTTGCCAGAGATTTACAGTTGCGGAAGCCGTTGTATCCGATAGTGGTGACCGAATCGGGAATTACGATGGAGGTGATGGCGGTCGTGTTGAACGCACGGTCGCCGATGGTGGTAACACCGTCAGAAATAACGGCGGACGTAATTTGTGCGGCGTACCCGATCCAAGGCGCTTCTACGGTGGAAGTGAAGTCGGGCATAGCACCTGTTCCCGAGATAGTCAGGACGCCGTCGGCGGATAATTCCCAAGTAAGACCGGTTTCGAGGGTGCCGCCGTCAAGGGGAGGCGGATCGATCTTAACAAAGGTATAGCCGTTTGCCTCGGCGTAGGTCTTCACCTCACCGTCGCCGGTGGATTTGATCACGGCGTTTGTGGGAATAGCAGTAGATTCATTTCCCGATACGGTGGCGGGAAGGATCTCGGTATTGGGGTTGAGGAAGGTAATGCTCTCAAGACCTGTACAGCCGTTGAAGGGGCTGGTTACGTTGTAACCGATTTCAGTAACACTCGCGGGAATGACCACTTCTTTAAGAGCTGTACATCCCTGGAAGATACGAGCGGAAATCGAAGTTTTTCCTTCCTCAAGAACGAGGTTTTTGAGGCTTGTGCAATCTCTGAAGGCACTGTCATTCAGTACGACGGCGCCGGGGATGGTAAGATTGTCAAGGGAAGAACATCCGCTAAAGGCATATCTTCCGATAGAGGTAAGGGTAGAGGGGAAGGACACCGACTCGAGGGCAGTCGTTCTACCAAAAGCATAGGCGCCTACAGTGGTAACGCCCTCGTTAATGACAAGGTGCTTGATCAAGGCATTGTGATCGTTCCAAGGGTCGATTGTGTATGCGTTGGTATAGTCAGCCATAGCGCCCGTTCCGCTGATGGTAAGGGTTTGGGTCGATGCATCGAAAGACCAAGTAACGCTACTTTCGCTACCGGAGGCACCGCAGGTGCCGGTCGCAACCATCAGACGGCTCGTAAGACTACGTTCCGTTGCATAGGTTTGTGCGGTGGAGCCCTCGTAACAATAGATGACAGTGGTATCCGGGAAGGTAAGGCTTCCGGTTCCAAAGGTCGTATCTGTGGACAGATATGCCACGGCAGCAAGTTTAGAGCTACCGCTGAACACCTAATTGCCAACTGTCTTGACCGATGCGGGAACTACCAGCGAGGTGAGTCCCGTACAACTGTTAAGAGCCTGGTAATTCAGCGTAGTGAGCGTTGAGGGAAGGGTAAGCTCCGTAAGACCCGTACAGCCCTTGAGAGCATACTGGTCGATCAAAAGAAGTCCTTCGGGCAAGGAAATCTTCGTTACGTTGGTAAGATCGCGAAAGGCGCGATTTCCAATGCCGGTCACGCCTTCTTCGACGATGATCTCGGTAATGCTTGTCGCGTAATCGTTCCACGGTCTGTTAGCAACGTCGGCGTAGTTTACCATGTTGCCCGTTCCCGAAATGGTAAGAACACCTGTTTCAGTGTCAAGCGACCATGTTACGGTGTCGCTACTCGTTTTTCCGCAGTCGCCGCCTACCGTTTCTGCCGACGCGCAAAGCGCGAACAGAAGCGTGAGCAACAGCGCGGTGATGGCGATCAGCCAAAGCTTTTGTTTTGTTTTCATAAAAATCTTCCTCCATTTTATATTAAATACGGATTAAAAAACACTACACCTTCATTATACAGGACGGAAAAATGAATGTATATAGAATTTTGCGGAAATCGTCTTCGACTTTGTGCAAGAAAAACGCGTTCTCGCCTTCAAAGTAGAAATGAATTTTATATAGTTTTTCTCATTTTCTTTGGATTTGTGCAATTCGACGCTTTTGCGATTCCAAAGCCTTGACAATCTATCCATCATACATTATAATGAGTATAGCATTTTTCTCAAACTTTTTCAACCGCGTAAAATATTTTGAAAGTTTCTCAAACTTTTTCATTTTTTGGGAGGAGCTATGGCACAAAAACCGTGTAGGGATGCGATCCTGCAAATTCTTGAACAAAAGGGCTTCGTCACCATAAACGAGCTGGTGGCGCTTTTGCATTACAGCCCCGCCACCGTTTACCGCGATCTGAAGGAGCTGGAGCATCTGAATCTGGTCAAACGAAGCTACGGCGGCGCAGAGCTGAAGAGTCGGAACGGCGGTTCGATGAGCCTGATGCGTCGCTACGGCTATATGAAGCCCGAGAAGCGCCGTCTGGCGCAGATAGCGGCGGAATGCGTGGAGGACGGGGATACGATCTTCTTGGTAGGCGGAAGCACTACGGAGTATATGGCTCCCTTTTTGGCGGGGAAGAAAAACATTCACGTCATCACCCACAACATTCGCCTTGTGGAGCATTTTGGTGAGATGGGGATCGAGGTGACCTGCCTTGGCGGGAAAATGTTCGACCCACCCAGCACTCTGCTCAGTGAGGAAACCATCGAAAATGCGATGAAGTTCAACACCGACAAGGCGTTTCTGTCCCCCATGGGCATATCGGAGGAGGGAGATATTGAGGTTTTCGAAGATTATTATATGATCTATTATGTTGGCATGAAGCGAGCGAAGAAGGTGTATTATCTGGCGGATCGCAGCAAATGGTGCCGCCGAGCAGATCGGCGCGTTTGTGATCTTTCCGATGTTGACTGTGTGATCACCGACTTTGATTTTCCCGATTCCTTCAAGGAAAAATTCCCCGAGACCGAGTTCCTCGTAGCTGAAGAAACAAAATAAAGTTCCAATAAGAAGCGGATGCGGATTGCGTCCGCTTTTTCTTGTCGAAAATTCTAAACAAGGAAAAAATGAAATTATATTTCGCTTTAGAAAATCGGGTTTATAAAAATATTTTTCCGCTTTTAGAAAAAATATTCAAAAAAACACTTGACAAACGGGAAACGCTGGTGTATACTGTGTACGATAACGAAAATAGCCGCGTGGCGGCGTATGACGGAGGTAAGGATATGGCAACCAAGAAGCCCCAGAAGAAGATAGAGATCCCCGAGGATCGCGAGGCGCGCAAGAAGGCGCTGGGTACGGCGATCGCACAGCTTGAGCGCAATTACGGTGAAGGAACCATTATGAAGCTCGGCGAAAACAAGCATATGGCGGTGCAGGCGGTACATACCGGATCCATCGCCCTGGATATGGCGCTGGGCATCGGCGGCGTTCCCCGCGGAAGAATCATCGAGATCTACGGTCCCGAGTCCTCGGGTAAGACCACCGTGGCACTCCATATCGTTGCCGAGGTGCAGAAGCTGGGCGGCGAGGCGGCGTTTATCGACGCCGAGCATGCGCTGGATCCCGTATACGCCAAGGCGCTGGGCGTTGATATTGACAATCTTCTCGTTTCTCAGCCCGATTGCGGCGAGGACGCTCTTGAGATCACCGAGGCGCTGGTGCGCTCGGGCGCGATCGACGTTGTCGTTATCGACTCGGTGGCGGCTCTCGTGCCCCGTCAGGAGATCGAGGGTGATATGGGTCAGTCCCAGGTGGGCACCCAGGCGCGTCTGATGTCCCAGGCGATGCGTAAGCTTTCCGCGGTTATTTCCAAGAGCAACGCTATCGTCATCTTCATCAACCAGCTTCGTGAGAAGGTGGGCGTGATCTACGGTAACCCCGAGACTACCACGGGCGGTCGCGCGCTCAAGTTCTACGCGTCGGTTCGTATCGACATCCGTAAGGCCGACCAGATCAAAAACGGCGGTGAGATCCTCGGAAACCGCGTTAAGTGTAAGGTGGTAAAGAACAAGGTGGCTCCCCCCTTCCGCACCGCAGAGTTCGATATTCTTTACGGAGTGGGAATTTCCCGCGCGGGCGAGCTTCTCGATCTTGATCGGCGCGTTTTGATCGTCACCGATGAGGGAGTCCCCGCCGTGTATGCCAAAACGGTAGCCCGTGTGGCAAAAGAAGCTACCCTTATCACCCTGCCGACGGGTGAGAGCACCAAAAGCATCGCCTCCTTTGAGATGCTTTTACGCGTGATGCTCGA
>JBGVFO010000137.1:0-6707 GCA_045121195.1 Eubacteriales bacterium | reverse complement strand
AAACGAAAGGATTTGTGATTATAAAATTGGTGAAAGCCTTTTGTGATAAGGGTTTGAACGTAGCCATGAACAAAATCAAATTTGGTTGCTTTCGGGGCGCCGAGGACGTCGCCCCCTACGGTGTTAGATATTTTCGTTCGTTTTGTACGTAGCTGTGACACACCGATAAACACCAATTTACCGCCCTCTATTTTCCATATTCAATTTTTATCTTTCTTCCCCGAAATCTCTTGTCAAGACGGCGATTTTGTGCTATACTGTTGATTAAGTATATACATATGCTCCGTTGACTCGGAGAGGGAGGCATTATGAAGATCGTAATCAAGGTCGGAACCTCGACCCTTGCCCATTCCACGGGCAGACTGAATATAAAGCGCATTGAGCTGCTTTGCAAGATCGTCAGCGACCTGCGTAACGCGGGACACGAGATCATTCTGGTGTCCTCGGGCGCCATCGGCATGGGCGTTGGCAAGCTGAATCTTGCCGAGCGTCCCCGTGACGTGGCAGGCAAGCAGGCGGCGGCTGCCGTAGGTCAGTGCGAGCTGATGTACACCTACGACAAGCTGTTCTCGGAATACAACCACACCGTGGCGCAGATCCTGCTCACCGCCGACGATCTGCGAACGCCCGAGCGCCACACCAACTTTGAAAACACCATGAAGCGCCTTCTTGAGATGCAGGTGCTTCCCATCATCAACGAGAACGACACGGTTGCCACCGAGGAGATCGGCATCGGCGACAACGACACCCTCTCGGCATTCGTTGCCGTCAGCGTGGGCGCCGACATTCTCGTTCTTCTCTCGGACATCGACGGACTGTTCACTGCCGATCCCCACAAGGATCCCACGGCAACCCTCATCGAGCGTGTTGATCGCATCGACGAGTATATCCTCTCTCTTGGCGGCGGTAAGGGCTCCGCTCTCGGTACGGGCGGTATGGCAACCAAGCTCCGCGCCGCCGAGATCGCCACCGAGGGGGGCTGTGACATGATCATCGCCAACGGCTCCGACCCCGACCTTCTGTACGCCATTGCCGAGGGCAAGTCCGTCGGCACCCGATTCTACGCCACGAAATAAGGAAAGCCTATGAGAACTACCCAAGAAATTTTAGAGGCGGCAAGAAACACCGTTCCGCTCCTCTCCCATATCGACGCCTCGCGGCTTGACGGGGCGCTCCTCGCCATAGCGGACGAGCTGGAATCCCCCGCGACGCAGGACGCCATCCTCAGAGCAAACGCCGAGGATCTGGACGCCGCCACGGGCATTTCCCCCGTGATGCTTGACCGTCTGCGCCTCACCCCCGACCGCATTCGCGGCATGGCGGAGGGCATCCGCAAGGTTGCCACCCTTCCCTCTCCCCTCGGACACACCCTCGCAACCACGGTTCGCGAGGACGGTCTTACAATCGTCAAAAAGTCGGTGGCGATCGGCGTGGTCGCCATCATCTACGAAAGCCGTCCCAACGTCACCTCCGACGCGGCGGCGCTGGCGCTCAAGAGCGGCAACGTGTCCATTCTGCGCGGCGGCAAGGAGGCGGCACGAAGCAACGCCGCCATCGTGGACGCCATCCGCAGAGCCCTTGCCCGTGTGGGACTCCCCGAGGACGCGGTGCTTCGCATCGAGGACGTATCCCGCGAAAGCGCCAACGCCCTGATGAAGGCAAACGGCTACGTGGATCTGCTCATCCCCCGCGGCGGTGCGGGTCTGATCCGTGCCTGCGTGGAAAACGCCACGGTTCCCTGCATCGAAACGGGAACGGGCATCTGTCACGTCTACGTGGACCGCGACGCCGATCTTGATAAGGCTCTCGCCATTATTGAAAACGCCAAGACCAGCCGTCCCTCGGTATGCAACGCCGAGGAGGTCTGTCTTGTTCACCGAGATATTGCCGAGGTATTCCTTCCCCTGCTTCGCGTCCGTCTTGAGGACGAGCGCCGCGCGGCGGGAAAGCCTACGGTAGAGTTCCGCACCGACCCTCGCGCCCACGCCATTATGGGGGGGACGCCTGCAGGCGAGGCGGATTTTGACACCGAGTTCCTCGACTATATTCTCGCCGTGGCGGTAGTCGACAGCGCGGAGGACGCCATCGAGCATATCCGCCGCCATTCCTCCCACCACAGCGACGCCATCGTCACCGAAAACGCCGAGGTCGCCGACCGCTTTACCGCCCTCGTGGACAGCGCGGCGGTCTACGTCAACGCCTCCACCCGCTTCACCGACGGCGGCGAATTCGGACTGGGATGCGAAATGGGCATCTCCACCCAAAAGCTCCACGCGAGAGGCCCTATGGGACTTGCGGAGCTGACCACCTACAAATATATCGTCCGCGGAAACGGACACGTAAGATAAGGAAAACGCTATGAGTACAATAGGATTTATCGGAACCGGAAATATGGGCGGCGCCCTTGCCCGCGCGGCGGCGCGCACGAGCCACTCCCTTTTGCTTGCGGACGGACTGCCCGAAAAGGCGGAAGCCCTTGCCCGTGAGCTTGGCGGCACGGCGGTGACCGCCGAAGAGATCATCGCCTCGGCTGACGCCGTCTTTCTCGGTGTCAAGCCCCAGATGCTCCCTGCTCTCGCGGATCAGCTTCGACCTGCTCTTGCGGCAAGAACCGCCCCCCTGCTCATCATCAGCATGGCGGCAGGCGTGGCGCTGGAATCGCTCCAAGCCCTTCTCGGTGCGTATAACCCTATCATCCGCATTATGCCCAACACCCCCGTTGGCGTTGGCGAGGGCATGATCGTATGGTGTGCCTCCGCGAACGCGATCAAGGCGGACAAGGAGCTGTTCCTTGACGTTCTTGCTCACGCGGGGACCCTGGACGAGCTTCCCGAGTCCCTCATTGACGCGGCGACTGCCGTGATGGGCTGCGGTCCCGCCTTCGTGGATCTCTTTATCGAAGCCCTTGCCGACGGCGGCGTCAAATGCGGTCTGCCCCGCGATAAGGCGCTGACCTACGCCACCCAAATGGTGCTGGGCTCTGCCAAGCTGGTCAAGGAAAGCGGCAAGCATCCCGCCGAGCTGAAGGACGCGGTCTGCAGTCCGGGCGGCTCCACCATCGTAGGCGTTTCCGCCCTTGAGGAGGGCGGCTTCCGCGGTCTTACCATGGCGGCGGTGGAAGCCAGCTTTGAGCGGACCAAGGCGCTCAATCAAAAATAAGCTATGAACCGCAAAGCTCTTTCTTCCTTTTTCTCACGCATAGGACAATGGACGGTCAAGGTGACAGGCACCCACCCCTTTGTTTCCTGCCTTGTATCGGGAACCGTCCTGAATCTTATCATTTATATGCTTCACGCGCGCTCGATCCTCGGCGGCGTCGGGAATGTCGCCCGTCACCCCTTCTTCTTTCTGTTCAACGCGCTGATCCTCGTTACCACCTTTACCCTGACCCTCTTTTTTGGGCGGCGGATCTTCGCCCTATCCCTCGTTGCCGTAGCGTGGCTCGCCATCGGCGTGACCAACTGCGTGCTGCTGGGGATGCGTGCCGCGCCCCTTGAGGGAATCGATTTCTATATCGTCCGCACGGGCATCGTTCTACTACCCTCCTATATGAGTGTGCCGGGAATGATCGCCACAGCGCTGGGGATCCTTGCGGCCATCGGGCTTCTTGTGCTTCTGTTTATCAAAAGCCCCCGCGCACAGATCGATCACGTCCGCGTACTTCTTACCGTCATCTGCTGTCTTTTGGCGCTTCTTCTGGTCGCCCTCGGCGTTATCGGTCTTGCCGACGCCGACCCCCGCGGCTTTGAGAGCATCAAGGAGGCAAACGATATCTACGGCTTTCCCTATTGCTTCCTGCGAAGCGTCTTCGAGCGCGGCATTCCCGAGCCCGAGGACTATTCCGAGGAGCAGCTCCGCGAGCTGGTAACGGTGCTTACCGCCAAGGAGAACGATATTCCCACCCACACGCCGAATATCATCTTCGTGCAGCTGGAGTCCTTCTTCGACATCAACCGCCTTGCGGGCATCACCTATTCGGAAAATCCCATTCCCAACTTCACCGCCCTCGGAAAGGAAGGCTCCCGCGGACTTCTTTCGGTGTCCTCCCTCGGCGGCGGCACCGCCAACACCGAGTTCGAGGTGCTGACGGGACTGGATCTTACTTTCTTCGGCACGGGCGAATATCCCTACCAAAGCATTCTGGGCGAGGCTTGCTGTGAAACGGTCGCCTTCAATCTGGCGCCCCTCGGCTACACCGCCCACGGCATGCACAACCACACGGGCACCTTCTACGACCGCTATCTGGTCTATTCCAATCTGGGCTTTGACACCTTCACCTCCGCCGAGCATATGCTTGGCATCGAGTATACCGAGCTGGACTGGGAGGAGGACGCCGTTCTTACCGACTACATTCTCAAGGCGCTCCGCTCTACCGAGGGGCAGGATTTCGTCTTTGCCGTTTCGGTTCAGGGACACGGGGGCTATCCCGAGGTTTCGGTCTACGACGGCGAGCCGCCCGTCACCTTTACTGGCAGCGACGACGAGGCCTTTACAAACGCCTTTACCTATTATATCAATCAGCTCCGCGAGATGGACGCCTTTATCGGCGCCCTCAAGGATGCTCTCGAGAATCTCGGCGAGGACGTGGTGCTTGTGCTTTACGGCGACCATCTGCCCTCTATCGAAATTGCTGAAGATCAGCTCAGAACGGGTGATCTCTATTCCACCGAATACGTGATCTGGAGCAATCTTCCCCTGGAGAAGACCACCCGCGACATCGAGGCGTATCAGCTTGCCTCCCTGGTGCTGGAAAAGCTGGACATCGACACGGGTCTTGTCAATAAGATCCATCAGGGCTACGCCGAAGCGCCCGAATATCTCACCATTCTGGAAATGGCGGGCTACGATATGCTGTACGGCGATGCCTTCGCCTACGGCGGCACCCTTCCCTTTGCCCCAAAGGATACCAAAATGGGGCTGGATCCCTTCTTCATCCGTAACGTGACCGAAAGCTCCTCAAAAGGCTTTTTCGTAAACGGCGAGGGCTTTACCGCCGCCAGCCGCGTCTTTATCAACGGAAACAAGGCGGATACCGTCTATATTTCCGATAACAGCCTCTTAGTTGAGGACAAGTCCCTCGAGGAGGGCGACGAGATCACCGTAGCGCAGATCAGCACCGATTTCCGAAAGCTGGCGCAGACCGAGCCCTACGTTGCTTCCGTCCCTACCACCCACTCTGAACCGTAAAAAGGAAAACGCTATGAACCATCGCTTCCCCCGCCGCCTCGGCACTCTGCTCGTGCTTTTTGCGACCCTCGTCCTCGCCGTGCTTTTGTTCTCGGCGTGCGACCCCGAGGAGTGCCGACACTTCCGCACCACCGACACCCTGCACGAGCCGGACTGCTCCCGACAGGGCTACGTCCTTCACGTCTGCCGTGATTGCGGCTACACCTACAAGAGTGACTTCACCGAGCCCTACGGTCACACCATCACCACAAGCACCGTAGCGCCCACCTGCACCGCGCAGGGCTATACCACCTTTTCCTGCCACTGCGGTTACACCTATACCGCAGACTACATAGAGCCTCTCGGGCACGATCTCGGCGCGGTAGTCACCCTGCCCACCTGTACCGAGAGCGGCTATACCACCTATACCTGTCAGCGGGAGTGTGGCTTTACCTTCATCTCCGACGCCACCGCCCCCAACGGGCACGAGCTTGCCAGCGTATACTACGCCGCCACCTGCACCACGGGAAGCTACACCCGTTATATGTGCGCCAACTGCGATATGGACTACCGCTCGGCGGTATCCGAGCCTCTCGGGCATACCTTCACCGACACCGTGGTCCGTCCCTCCATCGCGCGGACGGGTCATACCAAGCACACCTGCCATTGCGGCTACTCCTATACCGACAGCTACGTGTGGTACAGCGACATCTTCACGGGTGCGTACGTGGACGGCGGAAAAGTGCTGGCGACGGGTGTTGACATCTCCTTCTGGAACGAAAACATCGACTGGAACGCCCTTGCGGCAACCGGTCTGGATTACGTCATCATCCGCGGCGGCTCGGTCTATCAGACCCCCGACCGTATGTTTGAGGAGCATTACAAGAACGCTCGCGCCGTGGGACTTGACGTCGGCTGTTATTTCTACACCTACGCCACCAGCGTAGAGGAGGTGCTGAAGGAAACCGAGGCGTTCCTCAAGATCCTGGACGGCAAGACCTTCGAGTATCCCATCTACTTCGACATTGAGGACAACTCCCTCAAGAACATCCCCCAGGAAACGCTGATGGAGATGTGCCTCGCCTTCTGTCAGACCATGAGCGACCACGGCTACTTCCCCGCCATCTATACCTACCATAATTGGTTGATCAATATTCTCCATACCGAGGAGCTGACCACCCTCTACGATCTGTGGTACGCCCGCTATCCCCTGGACGATCAGGGAACGACCCACTTTGAATACGGCAAGTGGAGCAGCGCCACCAACTACAATATGTACGGTATGTGGCAGTACACCAAGTACGGACGCATCGCAGGTATCTCGGGTGACGTGGACCTCAACTTCTGCTACAAGGACTATCCGTCCATCATGAAAAAATACGGCTATAATGGCTTTACCGCCGAATAAAATAAGCGCCGCGGACCTCCGCGGCGCTTATTTTTTTGTTCAAATTTTGATTTGTCGGTGAGTTTGCAATTACGAAATGGCGAGGTGCAAACCTTGTAGGGGTCGACGTCCTCGGCGACCCGAAACGAACGGA
>JBGVFO010000136.1:0-3025 GCA_045121195.1 Eubacteriales bacterium | reverse complement strand
AATATCGGGAGCGGTCAAAAGCACCTTGGCAAGCGCGGTTCTTTGTTGTTCACCGCCCGAAATATCGTAGGGGTGACGATCAAGGAAAGTAGTCAGCTCACAGAGCTTAACCACTCGTGCAACCTGCTCGTCCTTTTCCTCTTTGCTGTATTTCGTACCACGGAATACTTCGTACAGATCCTCGCGGACGGTTCTTTTTACAAAGAGGGCTTGCGGATTCTGCGGCAGGTGTCCGATCTTACCATTTAAGGTTACACTTCCGCGATAGGCAGACTTCAAACCCGAAATAAGCTTGAGTGTTGTGGTTTTTCCAGCGCCGTTACCGCCGAGAATGGCATAAAACTCACCCTTGCGGAGTGTCAGCGAAAAGCCTTTTACAACGTCGGGCAGATTCTTTTCATACCGAAACCAAAGCTCGTCCGCGTGGACAGTTATGTCCTCGCCGTAGGTGCGCTCGGGCTTTTCTGCAAGCGGAACAAGAGGTACTTCACGGTTGCGAGCCGTTAAAAATTCGCTTCCGTCACGGACGGTCAGAGGGCAAGAAAGCTCGGTTTTCACGCCCGCCCATATGCGCATAGCGGTAGGCATCGCAAGGAACATTCCGCTGTCCTTTTCTTTCAGCGCAAGTCCAACCTTTTCGGGAATGTCATCGCAAACGATGTGCCCCTTTTCCATAACAATAACACGGGTTGCAAATGGGAAGGCTTCCTCCAAGCGATGCTCGGTGAGAATGACGGTAATGCCAAGCTCGCGGTTGATCTTACCGAGCAGTGCGAGAAAGTCGGATGCGGCAATGGGATCGAGCTGTGAGGTCGGCTCGTCCAGCACCAGAATCTGCGGATTCATCGCCATAACAGAAGCAAGACTGAGTAGTTGCTTTTGACCGCCCGAAAGCTCGGTCACGTTCTTATAAAACCAATTTTCAATCACAAAAAAGGCGGCGACTTCGGCAACACGACGGCGAATGGTGGGCGTATCATATCCAAGACTCTCTAAACCAAAAGCCAGCTCGTGCCATACCTTGTCGGTCACCACTTGATTTTCGGGAGATTGCATCACAAAGCCGATCTGTTGTGCCTGTGTTCTGTCATCCACCGTGTCAAGCGGTATACCGCCGTACAGAATCTCACCCTCGTGCCTTCCGTGTGGGGTGAGGCAGGTTTTTAAGTGTCTGAGCAACGTGGACTTTCCGCAACCCGAAGGGCCGCAAAGGATCAGGAATTCTCCTTGATTTACGGAAAAGGAGATCTGATCCAAGGCTTTTTCTTCTACCTCGGGATAGGAAAAGCTCACATTTTTGAATATATAGTTTTCCATTTTCTCTCCTCCGTGAAGTTCAGCACCACGGGTGTGATGCAAAGTCCCAAATAAACCGTGTAAAACGGTATCGTTGTCATATCAATGGCGGCGTAGCGGATACTTGGAAAAAAGCGGAAGCCAAAGGCAGATAGCATTACGCCTGCCGTGAGAAATAATCCGCAAAATCCGAGCCACAAAAGAGCGTATTTGTCGCGGTCGTCCATACGGTAAATGGAAAACGCCGTTCTTCCTTTCAGTCCGTAGCCGCGGCTTTTCATGCTGTCCGCTGTTTCGATGGCGTTTTCAAGTGCCCAAGTGATCATAATCGAGAGAATGACCACCGCCGTTTTGAAGCGCTGCCACAGACTACCCGTTGATATATCGCGTCCGATACATCTTTGCGCTTCCACCACGACCTCTGTCTGCTTCTTGAATTTCGGCACGAATCGAAGCGACATACTCAGCACCAGCGAGAGCGCGGGAATGATCTTGCCAAAGAGATAGATGAATTTATCCGAGGTCATAACACGGGAAAACGCCGAGAACCACAATATCACCGTAACAAGCATAGCACCTGCCGACAGACCGTACAAAATGCTTTCAAGTGTCAGAGGGTTTCCGCTACTGAAATAGTAAAGAATGGTCGCACCCTCGTGATTAAAAGCAGGGTTGATAAATGCGGTAAGAAGCACCATCGGCAAACAGAATTTTAACAAAAATCCAAGGCTCTTTTTGCCCTCGATACTTACAGCATAGGTAACGGCACACACCAGCGCGAGTATCTGCGCCACGGGGTGTGTAAGAAGCATGGAAAATGCGATTGTAAGTGTAAAATAAAGCAGATTTACGACGGGATGATAGTTTGTAAAGGAATCTCTCATGATTGTCCTAACCGATCTTCGCCCACGTCCCTGCCGAGATCGCAGGTATAACGCCATTCCACAACCTCACCATCTGCAAGCTGATAACGGGAGCAGCCGTAGTTGGGATACCAGCCGTCCACACGGTACATCCATCCCGAAAGCTCTCCGCAATCGAATTCGTATAGATTATGTATTCCCTCTATATATGCGCTGTTATAGATAGGTGTCCACGAAAACTCAAGATGAATGTTGTTTTCTTTGCAGACTCTTTTGAGAACGTCGAACACCGATTCTCCCCCATAAAAGGTCACCTTGGTCGGTGCCAAAATCACACCGTTTGACGGAACAAGCGCCAGCTTATCGGGGTCAAGAGAGGAAAGATTATTCAGAATTGTAGAGCATTCAATCGAGAAGGTGCAGGTGTATTTTTTCCTTTTATCGATTTCTTGATCTTCGGGTTCAACGGGCAAAGGCTTGCCGTCGGGCACCGGATCTGTTTTATAATCATCTTGTCCTGTTTCTTTGCCATCCGATATGGGACGCTTGTTTGTGTCCGACTCATCCTGAATGCTCGTATCCTCCTCTTTTGAGGGTGTACCATCCGGAAAGGGTGGTGTATCGTTTGAATCCGTTATAATATCATCTGGAGAGGGTAACGTGTTTTCTGAATCCGTTGAGGTATTATCGGGAGCCGGAGTTGTGTTAATAGGCTCTTTTGTATTTTCTGTGGAAGGGGTATCTATTGAAGATTGCGAATTATTAGACTCATCTTTCTCTTTTGTATCAGGAATGATCTCGCATTGCTCTACTGCCTTATTGATGGAAACATTCAAAATACTTGTCTTGCTTCCTGTAATTGAAAC
>JBGVFO010000135.1:0-3283 GCA_045121195.1 Eubacteriales bacterium | reverse complement strand
ATGTCTATGCAGGCATATCATCTTGTTTTTTATCCCCTGTCAGAAAAGTTCTGGGAATTGTTAAAACCTTCTTACAAGAAGGTTTTGACCTCTCCCGTAATCGACCTCTTTGTAACTTTACTCCCCTATAAACATCAATTTATAAAAACCGACGGACGCGGGGCGTCCGTCGGTTGCCGTGATTTATATTGCTTGACCGAGAACCTCGCGCAGTTGCGCCATTTGCTCCTCGGTAGGCTCGGGCAGATGCCCGAAGGGGAAGGGGATCCCCAGCTTTTCGTATTTGACCTCGCAGTATTTGCGGAAGGGGAGAAGCTCCACCCCGTCCACGCAGGCGTGGGTGAGGGCAATGTCCCGCAGGATGCGGACGCTCTCCTCGGTATCGTTCACCGTGGGAATGATGACCTGTCGGAGGGTGGTGGGGATCCCCCGCCGCTCCAGCTCGTCAAGGAAGGAGAGGACGGGGAAAATACTGCATCCCACGTTTTCGCGATAGTCGGCGTCGTTGGTATACTTGATGTCCAAAAGCACCCGATCGGTGTGGCAGAGAAGGATCCGCACCGCCTCGTTCATCATACAGCCCGACGTATCCAGGCAGGTGTTGATGCCCTTCTCGTGGCAAAGACGGAAATACTCCGCGGCAAACTCGGCTTGCAGAAGAGGCTCGCCCCCCGAAAGGGTCACACCGCCGCGCTCGCCGAAATATTCGAGAAACCGCGCCGCCGTGTCGGCAAGCCGTTGGGGCTCGTACTCGCCGAACTCCTTGCCGTCGAGGATCTCGGGATTGTGACAGCACTTACATCTGAGGGGACAGCCCGCCATAAACGCCACGAAGCGCACGCCGGGACCGTCGAGAGTGCCAAGGCTCTGGATCGAATGAATGCGGCCCGTCATACTGTTTCGTGGAAGGTGCGGCTGATGACCTCGCGCTGCTGCTCACGGGAGAGCTTGTGGAAGTTGACCGCATAGCCCGACACGCGGATGGTGAGATTGGGATACGCCTCGGGGTTTTCGTACGCCGCAAGCAACGTCTCGCGGTTGAGGACGTTGACGTTGATATGGTGGGCGCCCTTGGCAAAATAGCCGTCAAGGATGGAAACAAGGTTATGCACACGCTCCGCGTCGCTTCTGCCAAGCGCCTGGGGCGCGATAGAGAAGGTGTTGGAGATGCCGTCGCGGCAGTCCTCGTAGCGGAGCTTTGCCACCGAGTTGAGGGACGCCAGCGCGCCGTTCTCCTCGCGGTTGTGCATGGGATTGGCGCCGGGGGCGAAGGCGGCACCTGCGGGTCTGCCGTCGGGGGTGGCACCCGTGTGCTTGCCGTACATTACGTTGGAGGTGATGGTCAGCGCCGACAGGGTGTGGATGGCGCCGCGGTAGGTGGGGGTCTTGCGAAGCTCGGTGATGACCTTGCGGGTCATATCACGGGCGATTAGATCCACGCGATCGTCGTCGTTGCCAAACTTGGGGAAGTCGCCTACCGTCTCAAAATCGGTGATGAAGCCGTTCTCGTCGCGGAGGGGACGGACGTCGGCAAACTTGATGGCGGAGAGGGAATCGGCAACCACCGAAAGTCCCGCGATACCGAACGCCATAAAGCGTTCCACTTCGGTATCGTGAAGCGCCATCTGGATCTTCTCGTAGGCGTACTTATCGTGCATATAGTGAATGACGTTCATGGTGTTGACGTATAGCTTGCAAAGCCACGCCACGTATACGTCGAAGCGGGACATGACCGCGCCGAAGTCCAGTCGGTCGCCGTCGAGCACCGGAAGCTGAGGACCGATGTGCATGCCGCTTGTGGTATCGTAGCCGCCGTTGATGGCGATCAGCAGGAGCTTGGCAAGGTTGCACCGCGCGCCGAAGAACTGCATCTGCTTGCCCAGCTTCATGGCGGACACGCAGCAGGCGATGGCGTAATCGTCGCCGTAGATGGGACGCATTACGTCGTCGTTTTCGTACTGGATGGAGTCAGTGTCAGCCGAAACCTTGGCGCAGAACGCCTTGAAGGGGGCGGGGAGCGCCGTGGACCACAGAATGGTCAGGTTAGGCTCGGGAGAGGAGCCGAGGGTGTAGAGGGTGTTGAGCATACGGAAGCAGTTTTTGGTGACGAGGGTGCGTCCGTCCTCGCCCATACCGCCCACCGCCTCGGTGATCCACATGGGGTCGCCGCCGAACAGCTCGTTGTATTCGGGGGTGCGGAGATGACGTGCGATGCGAAGCTTGATAACGAAATCGTCCATCAGCTCCTGCGCCGTCTCCTCGGTAAGGATGCCGTTTTCGAGGTCCCGCTCGATGTAGATGTCAAAGAAGGTGCTGACGCGTCCGAGGGACATAGCCGCGCCGTTCTGCTCCTTGATGGCGGCAAGATAGCCGAAATAGGTCCACTGGATCGCCTCACGGGCATTTTTCGCAGGCTCGCTGATGTCGTAGCCGTACATCGCCGCCATTTCCTTGAGGTAGCCGAGGAAGGTGATCTGACGGAACAGCTCCTCGGTCTTGCGGGTCTGCTCGGCGTCAAAGGTACCCTCGCCCAGCCTCTTCTTGTCCTTTTTCTTTTCCTCGATCAGACGGTCTACGCCGTAAAGCGCCACGCGGCGGTAGTCGCCGATGATGCGTCCGCGACCGTAGGCGTCGGGAAGACCCGTGATGACGTGGCACTTGCGCGCCGCGCGCATCTCGTCGGTATAGGCGCGGAAGACGCCGTCGTTATGGGTGGTACGGTAGTGGAATTCCTCCTCGATCTTGTCGGAGAGCTTGTAGCCGTACGCCTCGCACGCCTGACGCGCCATGCGGATGCCGCCGAAGGGGTTGACACCGCGCTTTAAGGGGCTGTCGGTCTGCATACCCACGATCAGCTCGTTGTCGCGGTCGATGTAGCCGGGGGCGTAGTTGCAAAGGGACGAAACCGTGTCAGTGTCGATGTCAAGAACGCCGCCGCGGGCGCGCTCCTCGGCGAAGAGAGCCTGTACCTTGTCCATCATTGCCTTGGTGCGAGGGGTGGCGCCGGTCAGGAAGGTGCTGTCGCCCGTATATTCTCGGTAGTTGGTCTGAATGAAATCGCGGACGTTGATCTCCTTCTGCCAAGCACCGGCTGTAAATCCGTTCCAGTTTTCGTGTTGCATAGATTTCCTCCTTGTGATATGGATCTGTATGGTTGTGTGTTGTTGATAAATTGATGTTTATCGGTGAGTTACGGCTACGCAAAAACGAACGAAAAAACCTAACACCGTAGGGGTCGACGTCCTCGGCGACCCGAAAATGATGAAATTTGATTTTGTTTATG
>JBGVFO010000134.1:0-6868 GCA_045121195.1 Eubacteriales bacterium | reverse complement strand
ATGTCTATGCAGGCATATCATCTTGTTTTTTATCCCCTGTCAGAAAAGTTCTGGGAATTGTTAAAACCTTCTTACAAGAAGGTTTTGACCTCTCCCGTAATCGACCTCTTTGTAACTTTACTCCCCTATAAACATCAATTTTCAATTCCCCTCTTGCATTTTTATGCCGCGTATGGTACAATCCCTACTGCACGCAATTTATGATACAAGGATGGTTTTATGTCGGTCAAAGCATATATCGGGGACAAGGCGTTTTATCGCCGCGTTCTTTCCGTTTCGGTGCCCATTATGGTCCAGATGGGCATCACCAATTTCGTAAATCTCTTGGACAACGTGATGGTGGGACGCCTTTGCACCGAATCTATGTCGGGCGTATCCATCGTCAACCAATTTATATTCATATACAACCTGCTGATCTTCGGCGCCATTTCGGCGGCGGGCATTTTTACGGCGCAGTACCACGGTCTGGGGGACGTGGAGGGGGAGCGAAACACCTTCCGCTTTAAGCTGATCATCAACCTCGCCGCCGCAGTCATCGGCATCGTCGCCTTTGCCCTTCTTGACGAGCAGCTCATCTCCCTTTTCCTGCACGCGGGAAGTGCCGAGGGCGATCTTGCCCTTACCCTCTCCGAGGGAAAGGCGTACCTCTTCGTTATGCTGTTCGGTCTTGTTCCCTACGCCGTGTCCCAGGTATACGCCTCCACCATGCGCGAAACGGGGCAGACCGTGATGCCCGCCGTTGCCAGCAGTGCGGCTGTCACCGTCAATTTCGTACTGAACTATCTCCTCATTTTCGGGCATCTCGGACTGCCTGCCATGGGCGTTCGCGGCGCGGCACTTGCCACCGTCATTTCTCGCTTCGTCGAGGTCGCCATCGTGGCAATATGGGGACATACTCACACCGAAAAATGCCCCTTTCTCAAGGGCGCGTACCATTCCCTTACGATCCCCCGCTCTCTTATGGGGAAGATCGCCGTCAAGGGACTTCCTCTAATGCTCAACGAGGTCTTCTGGGCCCTCGCTATGACCATGCGGAATCAGTGCTACTCCCTGCGCGGTCTTGACGTGGTGGGCGCGCAAAATATCAACTCCACCATCTTCAATCTGTTCAACGTCGTTTATATGGCGATCGGAAGCTCCATTGCCATCATCGTCGGCAGTCTTCTCGGCGCAGGCAAGACCGAGGAAGCGCGGGACACCGACCGCAAGATGATCGCCTTTTCGGTGACCTGCGGCACGGTACTGGGCGGACTTCTCATCCTCGCGTCGCCCTTCTTCCCTATGATCTACAAGACCACCGACGCGGTCCGCTCCCTCGCCTCGTATATAATCGTGGTCTCGGCGGCAACCATGCCCTTCTGCGCCTTTGCTCACGCCGCCTACTACACCCTCCGCTCGGGCGGACGGGTGGGAACCACCCTGCTTCTTGACAGCGTATTTATGTGGGTGGTCGCCGTCCCCATTGCCTTTTTCCTCGCCAACTTCACCGAGATAAGCATTCTCTGGCTCTTCCCCATCTGCCAGTGCGCCGAGGTCATCAAGGCGTTTGTCAGCGCCATTCTGCTCCGCCGCGGTACCTGGGTGCGACAGCTCGTTGGCGGCAAAGACGCGGCAAAGAATTGGAAGGAAAGCAAACAAATCGATTGACAAATTCCGTTTGCTGTGTTAAAATGTTTGGGATCATGAAATACTATTCTCAAGACTATTCAGAAAGAAAGTGAAGGACAAAACATGGAATTGCTAACAAGTCTTATCCCTGCCGGTCTTGACTGGCGTCAGATCGTCATGTGGATCATCGGCGGCGTGCTGATCTTCCTCGCGATCAAGAAGGAAATGGAGCCCACCCTGCTCCTCCCCATCGGCTTCGGTGCCATTCTCGTAAACCTGCCCGTAATCGGCGAGGTAGAGGCGCTTACCACCCTTTATAACGCGGGTATTGACAACGAGCTGTTCCCCCTGATCCTCTTCATCGGTATCGGTGCGATGATCGACTTCGGTCCTCTGCTTACCAATCCCAAGCTGATGATCTTCGGTGCGGCGGCACAGTTCGGTATCTTCTTCACCCTCTGCACCGCCTCCATGTTCTTTGACATTAACGACGCGGCGTCCATCGCCATCATCGGCGCGGCTGACGGTCCCACCTCCATCGTAGTAGCGCAGGAGCTCGGCTCCAAGTACCTCGGTGCTATCATGGTAGCCGCTTACTCCTACATGGCGCTGGTTCCCATCATTCAGCCCCCTGTGATCAAGCTGCTCACCACCAAGAAGGAGCGTATGATCCGTATGCCCTACGAGGCAAAGTCTGTCTCCAAGGTCACCCGTATCCTGTTCCCCATCATCATCACGGTCATCGCAGGTCTTGCGGCTCCCGAATCGGTATCCCTCGTCGGCTTCCTGATGTTCGGTAACCTGATCCGCGAGTGCGGCGTTCTGGATTCTCTGTCCGAAACCGCGCAGAAGGTACTTGCCAACCTCGTCACCATCTTCCTCGGCATTACCATTGCCACCCAGATGCGTTACGACCAGTTCCTTGCGCCCGAGACCCTTCTGATCCTCGGTCTTGGTCTTGTTGCTTTTATCGTGGACACCGCCGGCGGCGTGCTGTTCGCCAAGCTCCTCAATCTCTTCCTCAAGAAGAAGATCAACCCCATGATCGGTGCGGCGGGCATATCCGCCTTCCCCATGGCAGGCCGTATCGTTCACAAGATGGGTCTGAAGGAGGATCCTCAAAACTTCCTTCTGATGCACTCTATGGGCGTCAACGTATCGGGCCAGATCGCGTCGGTTATCGCAGGCGGTCTGATCCTCAGCTTCTTCGGCTAAGATAAAAAGGAGGATAAAAATATGAACTTCAATCCTATGGCTTTTGTAGAAAACCTCAAGTATATGGGTGTCGGCATGCTCGGCATCTTCATCGTGATCGGCGTTATCATCCTCTCGGTGGTGGTACTCAACAAGGTTACCTCCCCCGGAAAGAAAAACACCGAGGAATAAGCAAACTATCTAAATCAAAAGGACGCTTCGGCGTCCTTTTTCGTTGTGTAAAACAAAATCGAAAAATGTTTGTTTTGTGGGTTGTGTTTTGGATTTTTTTGTGGTATGATAGTTTGGGGTAGCCCAAGAATTGGCACCCTTTACCGATGAAACTGCAAATTCATTCGTATAAACAAGAAAGGAATTTCAAGTTATGGGTCCCTTTGAAGTACTCACTATGATCGGAGGTCTTTGCCTCTTCCTGTTCGGTATGAACGTGATGGGCGAATCCCTGGAGCGCCGCGCGGGCAGTAAGCTTCGCGACCTTCTGAGCAAGCTGACCACCAACCGCTTCGTAGGCTTCCTTACAGGCTTTATCGTCACCGCCATCATTCAGAGCTCCTCCGCCACTACCGTTATGGTGGTTGGCTTTGCGAACTCGGGATTGATGAATCTCGGTCAGGCGATCAACGTTATTATGGGCGCTAACGTAGGAACCACCGTTACCGCGTGGGTCCTCTGCCTCTCTGAGATCGGCGGAGGCGAAAGCGCAGCCGCATGGCTCAGCTTTCTCAAGCCCTCGTCCTTCACCCCCATCCTCGCTCTTATCGGCGTAGTGCTCTATCTCTTCTGCAAGAGCAGTAAAAGCAAGGACACGGGCGCCATCCTCCTTGGCTTTGCCACGCTGATGTACGGTATGGATACCATGTCCGCCGCCGTGGAGGGACTCAAGGACGCGCCTTGGTTCCAGAATATGTTCATTATGTTCGCGGAGCAGCCCCTCATCGCAATGCTGGTCGGTGCCGGTCTTACCGCCGTTATCCAGTCCAGCTCGGCGTCGGTCGGTATTTTGCAGGCGCTGACCGTAACGGGAAAGGTCACCAACGGTGCGGCTCTGCCCATTATGATGGGTATGGGTATCGGCACCTGTATCACCGCCGTGTTTTCCTGTATCGGAACCAATAAAGAGGCAAAGCGCGCCGCCGTTGCTCATCTGTCGATCAACATTATCGGCTCCATCGTTCTGCTCGCAGGCTTTATGGTGATCAACGGAATATTTGATATTCCCTATTTTGCCCAGCAGGGCAGTTACGTTTCCCTCGCAACTATGCAGACGGCGTTCAAGCTGCTTTACGCCGCTATGATGCTCCCTCTGACCGGCGTCATCGAAAAGATCTCGCGCCTCGTCATCCGCGATGCGAAGCAGCCCGAGAAGGTTACCGAGCTGGACGACCGACTTCTGGACACCCCCTCTATTGCTCTTGAGCATTGCCACGAGCTTGCCCTTGATATGGCAAAAATTTCGGTGGAGGGTCTCAAGGGCGGTCTGCTGTCCCTGACCCATCTCACGCCTGAGCTGGCAAATGAGGTTCGTGAGAAGGAGGACAAGGGCGACCACTACGAGGATATCCTCGGCACCTACCTGGTTAAGCTCAGCAGCCGCACCCTGGGCGAGCGCGACAGTATGGAGGTATCCAAGCTGCTCCGTCTGATCGGTGACTTTGAGCGTATCTCCGACCACGGTGTCGGCGTACTCAAGGCGGCAGAGGAGCTGAAGGAAAAGGGTATGACCCTCTCCGCCCCCGCCTACGCCGAGCTTTCGGTGCTGACCGCGGCAGTGAGCGAGATCATGGATCTGTCCCTTCTCGCCTTCTCCCAGAACGATCTTGAGGCGGCAGCAAACGTAGAGCCTCTCGAGCAGGTCATCGACGACCTCAAGGAGACCCTCCGCGCCAACCACATCACCCGTCTTCAGCAGGGCGCCTGCACCATTGAGGCAGGCTTCGTATGGGCAGACCTTCTGACCGACCTTGAGCGCGCGGCAGACCACTGCTCCAACATCGCCGCCTGTGTCATCGATATGGCGCACCACAATATGAATCTTCACGAATCCCTCCGCGAGACCAGAGAATCCGACAAGGATTTCGAGGAAAAGTACCGCTCCTACGCGGCTCGCTTTACCCTCGCCTGACCCGCGCCAACAGATCTCCCGAGACCTCATCCGTCCCGGGAGATGTTTGTTTTCGCCAATCGCAGGACAAGGCGGTCGATGTTTCCCGAATTTTCAAAAAAACCCTTTACAAAAAGCGTGACATATGATATAATAAGTAAACCACCGAAAAGGCACGGTCTTTCGTGCCTTTTCAGACAAAACCCGAAAGGAGAATTTCCATGAAAGAATTCACAAAGATCCTTGCTCTGATCCTGGCTTGCCTTCTTCTGGTAACCGGTCTTGTCGCTTGTGGCGGCGAAACCGACACCGAAACCAAGCCTCAGAGCACGGAAACAAAGGCCCCCGAAACCTCCGGATCCGAGGGCGGTCGCTACGACGCAAGCTTCGACAGAAGCACCGTTTCCGACGACATCCCCGCAGACCTCAAGTTTGAGGGCGAGGCCGTTACCTTCTTCGTCCGCGACGACCAGGAGCTTTGGAAGTACGAGATGGACGTGGATGAGATCATGAAAGACACCCTCTACGACGCCATCTATTACCGCAACAAGACGGTTGAGGAGCGTCTCGGCATCGAGATCACCACCATCGGTCAGGCAGGCCACTATACAAACCGTGCCTCCTGGAACGATACCCTCCGTACCGCGGTCAACACCAAGCTGACCGACTTCGACGCGGCGGCGATCTACCTCTCCACAGGCTCGGTGCTTGCGGTTGAGGGCGTTTACTACAACGTTATCGATTTCCCCAACATCAATCTGGAGAAGCCCTGGTGGAACCAGAGCATCCAGGAAGAGCTCACCATGTTCAACACCCTTTATTACTTGGCAGGTGACATTGCCGTTACCGAGCTGACGGGTACCTTCTGCATGGGCTTCAACAAGGCTCTCTACGACAAGTACTTCGGCTCCACCGGTGTCAGCCTGTATGACGTGGTCAACGATAAGAAGTGGACCATTGATTACATGTACGATCTGGTTGCAGACGTTTGGGAAGATAAGAACGGCGACGGTATTATCAGCGACGGCGACGTAGTTGGTTACACCGCATACGACCCCTATAAGCAGGACTCCTGGAATGACGCTTGGATCATCGCTTGCGGTATCAACATCACCACCATGGTAAACGGCGTTCCCGAATTCTCCTTCTACAGTGATCGCACCATCCGCGCTCACGAGGCAGTATATAAGCTGAGCGTTACTTGCCCCGGTACGTTGGCAGGCGGCACCAAGGAGCTTACCGGCTTCGCGGATGGCATGGTCCTGTTCACCCGTACCAACCTCAACGGCGGCGCCGATTGGCGTGAAATGAAGGATGCTTACGGAATCCTTCCCCTTCCTATGCTTGACGAGGATCAGGAAGGCGGATACGCAACCGCCGTTAACAACACATCTTCTCTGATCACCATTCTCTCCTCTCTCCCCTCTGAGAGAAAGGAACTGGTTGGTGCTACCCTTGAGCTGTTGGCTGCCGAATCCTACAAGCAGGTTACCCCCACCTACTTTGAGGTTGCCGTTAAGACCAAGTACGCAGAGGCACCCGAGGATGCCAAGATGTACGATATGATCCTCAACTCGGTTCGCTTCAGCTTCGGCTACTGCTACTCCACAGAGAGCCTTCGCGGCGGTAAGAACGGTCTTCCCATCGGCGCCCTCTTCCGTATCATCACCGATGACCTTGCACAGAAGTACGACGAGAACAACGAGGTTTACGAAGAGAATCTTCAGAAGCTGATCGACGGTCTTGACGAGGCTGCCTTCAAGGCAATGTACGGCGAATAATCTCCAAAATGATACATAGAACCCCAAGAAAACTCTTGGGGTTCTTTTCGTTTGCAAATTGGGGTTTATCGGGGAGATATATTCTTGTAGGGGCGGATTCCATATCCGCCCTAAAAGGTTGGGATTTTGTTGTTTTATGGGTTCGCACCCTTCGTCGCGGGCG
>JBGVFO010000133.1:0-3462 GCA_045121195.1 Eubacteriales bacterium | reverse complement strand
GCCGCCGCGCTCGCTTCTGTACCACCACGTACGCGCCTTATCCTCCTCGGGCTTGCCGTAGGCAAAGGGCCCCCACGTAGCGGGGCTTCGGTAGGTCACGCGCATGACCCGACCGACGGCTCCCCCGTCGGCAAGCTCCTTTGCCTTGCGGAACGCAGGAAACCACGCGATGGGCCAGTTGGTGATGATGGGCACGCCGTTCTCACGGGAGCAAGTCGCCATACGCTTGGCGTCGGCGTAGCACATCGCCATCGGCTTTTCGTTGATCACAACGATCCTTTGCTTCATCAATTCACAGCAAATATCGGGACACGCGCGGTTATCCGCCGTCACGACAGCAACATCCGGCTTTTCCTTCAGAAGCTCTCGCCAATCGGAATATTCCCGCAGGCGTCCTGCCTGAAGGTCAGCTTTCCCCACGGGACCAAGCTGGTTCACTCGCTCCTCATGTGTCATATCGTCCGAAGGAAGATTGGCGAAGCCAATACACTCTACCTCGTCGGGATGTGCCGCAAGAGTGCGGTAAAGAGGGGAGGTATGGGGATGGGCAAGACCGATGATAGCAAGTTTCAGTTTTTTCATAGCCATCTCCTTAAAAGGTCGTTTCCAGCTCTACCGTGGAACCCGATCGGATCGCCTCGGGAATCCTGCACATGATCTCCAGAACGTGACGGGCGTGCTCGGGCGAAAGCGCGGGATCGGTTCCCTTTTCTATGCAGTCGATCAGATCCGCCAGGCAACAGCACTGACTCTTGAGAGGCTTGGGCGGATTTTCCCAGCGGTCGGGCGTTACCCATCCTCGAACACCGATGGCAGAGCTGTCAATATACAGGTCGGGAACGGGGTTTTTCATATAGGGCTGCGTCACCGCGATGGTACCCGCGTCGCCGAAAATTTCAAGCTGGGGCGACTTGCTTGCCTTTTGAGAAAAGCCGGTATCCACAAAGCCGATCTTGCCGTTGGCAAAGGTGATGGAAATGAGATATTGGTCGGGGATCTTATTCGCTTGGATCTTCTTGCCGTTGAACTTACCCGAACGTACCGTTCTCTCGGGGGTGGTGACCGCCGCAAGACAACTGATCTTCTTGGCGGGACCGAACATAGTCGTCACGATCTGCAAGCCGTGTACGCCCATATCTACAAGCGCCCCCGCGCCCTCCTCAAAGAACCATGTGGGATCGGCGTCGCGATATTGAAAGTACTCGGGTCCGCCGTGCGCCAAATTACACTTAATATAGGTGGGATTGCCTATCGCGCCGTCCGCGATCATCTGCTTGGCGATGGCAAGGTCGTAGCGCATGGGATGGATGGGAACGCAAACGAACTTGACCCCTTTTTCCCTCGCCAGCTCGATCTGCTCGGTAAGCATAGCGACGGAGGGCGCCGCAGGCTTCTGAGAGATCAGATGCTTGCCCGCCGAGAGCATCGCCATATTGATCTCATGATGCGCCTGAATCGACGCGGCGTCAATGGCAATATCAAAATCGCACTTCTCCAGCATTTCATAAATATTAGGATACCACTCCGCTACACCGAATCGCTTCGCCACCGACTCGGCGCGCTCGGGGATGATATCGCAAACCGCCACGCACTCGGCGTTTGCTTCCTTCACAATATTGGGCAAGTACTGTGCCGTAGCGAACATACCGCAACCGACGACCGCTACCTTCCATTTTTTCGCTGCCATACTTTTCTCCTCACAAATTTCAAGATGGGTATTTACACCGCCGTGTAAATCTGCTATACTCATTGTATAGCAAAATATTAACCTTGTAAAGCAACAATTTTAATTTTTATATGCACGATTTTAACATGGAGAGGAATACACTATGCTTTTTCAAATTCCCATTGATCCGCTTCCCAAGATCTTTCAGGCATACGAGCTGGACAGGAAAACGGTCTGGCGTTGCGCGGACAGAAGAAATATTTTGGTTTTCATTACCGACGGTACCTGCCAGTTTGAAATTGACGGTGAGACGATCTCCGCCGAGCAGGGTGACGCCATCCTTCTTCCTTCGGGACAAGAGTATACGCGCCGCCCTATAGGCGAGAAGACCTGTCGCCTGTTTTACGTTCACTTTATTACGGGTACCCCTATCCGTTCCGTCCCCGAAGAGGAGGCGGAGCAATCGATTCGCGATACGCTCGCGGAGAGCGCGCTTCTCACGGCAGATGAGCGGCTTTCGCAGATCCCGCGCTCCCTGTTTCTGGCACGAAGGACAACAACGGGCGACGCCTTCAGTAAGCTATCCGAGATCCTGCACAGAATTCCAACAAGAAGACGAAGCGCACCGCATCTGGCGCCCCTCTTCGTTTCCCTGATCTTCACCGAATTTCTTGCCGCCCTTTCCCAAGAAACGGTAACCAATATCCGCGGCAATACGCAAAGCGGCAGACTTCCCCTCCCTCTTCGACAGGCATTGACCTACGTACAGCAAAATTACGACAAAAAGATTTCCACCGAGGATCTTTGTGCCCACTGTAATCTGTCCCCCCAGCACCTGATCCGTCTTTTCAAAAAGCATATGGGAATGACGCCCCTCCGGTATATCAATCAAAGCAAGACGATGCACGCCATCGAGCTGCTTCGCACCTCCGAGCTTTCGGTCAAAGAGATCGCGTACGCCCTCGGCTTTGACAATCCCAACTACTTCAGCCGTCTGTTTTCCAAGGAACAGCGTAGCTCCCCCTCCGAGGTTCGGGAACGGATCCGCACCTACCGCGGCGGGGAGGGCGCGTTGAGGGATGAAAAGGATGGACAAAAATAAAAACATTTTATCTTTTTTTCAAAAACCCCTTGCCAAATCGAAAAATATATGATATAATGCTAAGGTCGCGTGGGGGTATAGCTCAGCTGGTAGAGTACCGGTCTCCAAAACCGTGGGTCGCGGGTTCGAATCCTCCTGCCCCCGCCATCATTATCGGTCAAAAAAGATCCGACCGAGAAAACAAGAGAAAACGGGAGATTTCGAGAGATTTCTCCCGTTTTTTCGCGCCTTCTTTTTTTTAAAGTTTCATAGATCCATTTTCGCTATTTCATTGAGCCGAAAGGAACGAACTATGGATTGAACCGTTTTTTCCAAATATACAGTCAAAAACAAGCGACCGAAAGGACTTGAACCCACGACAAGGTTTCAAATTCTTTCGGTTTTTTGCTTCAGACACAAATTGTTTACAAATCATCCGCTACAAAATCAGTCCATCCCTTCTTCAAAAGGATCCGAACCCACGAAACCTTGAAAAACACAATTTTCAAAAACAGTCCATTGTTCAATCAGAAGGATTTGAACCCACGAACACCAAATACTGACCTGCTGAAGGCAAAGAAAAAGCCACGGATCATAAAACCCGTGGCAAAAATATTTATCTCCCCGACAAATTGGAATTTACTTGCGGCAATAGACTTCTATTGCTTCACAGATAAACGCTGCTGTACCATCAGCGTGCTTATCAATATTGTTC
>JBGVFO010000132.1:0-2092 GCA_045121195.1 Eubacteriales bacterium | reverse complement strand
ATCCGAAATCGCGAGGATTATGAAGAACATTTACGATACATTTACGAAAACCCAATTCGTTGGTGCTACGATGAATTATACGCAGAAGAATAGGGGTATGGGCTTTGCCCGATGCCTTTGTAATACAAAGGCGAAACTGGCAATAAAACAGTATAGCAGAAAAGAATTTGATGGGGTGTGAGAAAATGGATATATCTTTCAAATCAGGTAATGCGAAATTCAATTATAGAGTTTGTGCTATGATGATTTCTGACGGAAAAATCTTGGCAATGCATGACGATAGGTCGCCATATTACTATCTGCCAGGCGGAAGAGTTGCAATTGGTGAAACGGCAGAAAATGCCGTTATTAGAGAGGTTCAAGAGGAATTGGGTGTTACACCTAAGATCGTCCGTCCGCTTTGGTTAAATCAAGCGTTTTTTACAGAAGATGTCGACAATCTTAATTATCACGAACTTTGCATTTACTTCTTAATGGATATCACAGATACAGACTTATTGACAAGAGGCAAACAATTCACATCAAATGAAGGGCACCGCATCCACACCTTTGAATGGTTGGAGTTTGAAAGATTGAAAGATGAGTATTTTTACCCACTATTCTTGAAAAAGGATATTTTCAATCTTCCTAATGTATTTACTATCCGTACAGAAATTGAATAAGCCAATCCAAATTTATCTAACAGAATAAAACGAACCCCGACAGACTGAAAAATCTGTCGGGGTATCTATTTGTTTTCTGCGTATCAACTTTTGATTATCCGTAGGGGAGACCTGCGGTCTCCCGCGGGCGAACGCAGTTCGCCCCTACCGTGTATTAGTGAAAGATTTTGCGATTTCCCCGCTACTTTTGCACGCCCTTTGGGTCAGTCCTTTTTATTTCCTTCAGTCATCGATCATATCGAGAATGGCGTCCTTGGGACGGGCACCCGTGGCGCGCGTTACTTCCTCGCCGTTCTTCAGCACCACGAGGGTGGGAATACTAAAGACACCAAACTGCTCGGCAAGGGCAGGATCGTTGTCCACGTTGATCTTGCCGACCACGATATCCTCTCTCTCTTCGGCGATCTCCTCCACGATGGGAGCCACCATACGGCAGGGACCGCACCAGTCAGCGTAAAAGTCCAGAAGCACGGGCTTTTCGCTCTGCTTAACCGACTCAAAATTTTCCTTGGTTACGTAAATGAAAGACATACTGTTTCTCCTTTTCTTTATTTTTGATCATTGGTTAGCTGTGCCAAGTATTCTTCGGCGTGATGTGCCGCTACGGCTCCGTCGGATACCGCCGTCACTACCTGCCGAAGCACCTTGGTGCGCACGTCGCCTACGGCGTACACGCCCGAAAGGTTGGTTTTCGTGGATTCATCGGCTACGATATAGCCGTGCTCATCCAAAGTAAGCGCCCCGAAGGGCTCGGTAGCGGGCTTCCGTCCGATGCTGACGAACACGCCGTCGCAGGTCACCTCGGTCTCCTCGCCGCTCTTGAGGTTTTTCACGCGAACGCCGGTGACCTTTTTATCTACGGTAAAACCCGTGACCGTACTGTCCCACAGAAATTCCACGTTGTCTGCCTGCATAAGGGGCGCGTGGTAGATCTTGGTAGCGCGAAGGGTGTCGCGGCGGTGGATCACGATGACCTTTGCCGCAAGGCGGGACAGATACAGCGCGTCGGACGCCGCCGAATTGCCGCCGCCTACCACGATCACCGTCTTGCCTTGATAAAAGCGACCGTCGCAGTGAGCGCAATAGTGGAGTCCTCTGCCCACGAGAGCGTCCTCCCCCTCAATACCGAGGGTGCGAGGATTGGCACCCGTGGCGACCACCACGGTACGCGCCAAGAGCTCACCCTTGGATATGACAACGCGCTTGACCGCCCCGTCAAGGGACACGCTCTTGACCTCGGCGTACTTGGTCTTGGCACCGAAGCGCTCGGCGCCCGTCTGCATCTTCATGCCGAGGGTCAGACCGTCAACGCCCTCCTCGAAGCCGGGGTAGTTGTCAATCTGCATGGTCTGCGCCATCTGACCGCCCGGCGACAGCCGCTCGATCACCAGCGTATCCAGTCCGGCGCGGGCGGCGTAAAGGGCTGCGGT
>JBGVFO010000131.1:0-3572 GCA_045121195.1 Eubacteriales bacterium | reverse complement strand
TAAAACCCCAGCTTCCCAAGCTGGTGATGCGGGTCCGATTCCCGTTATCCGCTCCAAAGAGCCTTGGATCAACTTGATTCAAGGCTTTTTTGTTGACTTTTTCATACGTTTGTCTTATAATAGAGATACTACGAAAGCTCGGAGGGATATATGGAGATAAAGCTGGTTAAGCACGATTCCGAATGGAAAGCGCTATTTAAGGCACAGGCAAAGGAGATCAAGGGCGCTCTCGGAAAGGACTGCCTTGCGCTTTGCCACATCGGGAGTACTGCGGTAAAGGACATTCCCGCAAGACCGATCATTGATATTCTGATGGTCGTGAACTCCTTTGCGGCGTTGGATGGAAAAACAGAAGCCCTCATCAAGCTTGGGTATGAAAGAAGCGAATCCGTGCCCGACGGAATGCAGGTGTATAATAAGCAGGGGGAGCTTGCTTATAAGATCATCGCGTTTGAAAAAAACAATCAAACGGAGATCGCGCGGCGGGTCGCCGTACGAAATTATCTGCGCGCCTATCCCGCTGTAGCGAAGGAATTTGCCGAGAGAAAAACCGAGATTGCGGAGCAGATCCTGGATTTTCGCGACTATTTTGGGGAACGGGATGCGTTTATGGATCAGCTGGAGAGGGAGGCCCTCGCCTGGCAAAAGCGGCAGGATAAACAATCCAACGGCTTGGCGTTCGGCTTGACCTTGGGCGCGGGAATCGGCGTGTTTCTTGGACTTGCACTCAATAATCTTGCCCTCGGCGTGGGTCTTGGTATGTGCATCGGCGTATGCTTTGGCACAGTCATTTCTTCTTGGGACGATCAAGGAAAAACGAAGTAAAAGGAATTCAAATGAAACATATTTTATTGATTACTACGGGGGGAACCATCGCCTCCTCGCAAGGAGAGGGCGGTCTTTCTCCGTCCCTTGCCTCGGAGGAGCTTCTTTGTCACGTCCCCGAGGTGCGGCAGATCTGCCGAGTGTCCACCGTTCAGCTTTACCATCTTGACAGCACCAATATGAAGCCGGAATATTGGCTTCGTATTGCGGAATATATCCGCGAGGTCTACGAAGACTACGACGGTTTCGTTATCACCCACGGAACCGATACCATGGCGTATGCTTCGGCGATGCTGTACTATCTGATTCAAAATAGCAAAAAGCCTATTGTTCTTACGGGCGCACAGATCCCCATTGCCAATCGGGATACCGATGCCCGCGAGAATCTTGCGGACGCCTTTTTCTACGCCGCCGATGACGGCGCCTGCGGTGTTCATATCGTGTTTGACGGCAAGATCATTGCGGCAACGAGGGCGCGAAAGACCCGAACCAAGAGCTTTAACGCCTTTTCCAGCATAGACTATCCCGAGATCGGATTTGTCCGCGGCGGTGTGGTTCGGTATTATATTCGGGAAAGCTACGCCGAGCCACTTCGGTTTTATGACAGCATCGATTCCGCCGTTGCGGTGATCAAGCTGATCCCGGGCATGCGCGCCGATATTTTCGACTACGTTGCCGAGCATTACCACGCCGTGATCATTGAAAGCTTCGGCGTAGGAGGCATACCGTACTATGAAAACGATGATTTTGTTGAGAAGATCGAAATGCTGATCGAACGGGGGATCCGTATTGTGATTACGACCCAGGTTCCTCACGAGGGAAGCGATATGTCGGTCTATCAGGTGGGACTCCGCATCAAGCAGAAGTATGAGATCCCCGAGGCGTACGATATGACCACAGAGGCGGTGGTTGCCAAGGTGATGTGGACACTTCCGCAAACCGATACTGCGGCGGCATTTAAGGACATGTTTTTGACGCCCGTTGGGAATGATATGATATAAGGGGAAAATGATGAAGAAAGTGATACTGTTGCTGTTGCTTTTGATACTGATGCTCTCCGTGTCGGCGTGCGATGCTTCTGTTACAGTTCCCGAAGACACGGAAATCCAAGAGAAGGAGATCGAGGAAAAGCAAGTGATCTACGAAAATATCACCGCCGATGAGGCGAAGCAAATCATGGATGCCGAAACGGGCTACGTTATCCTTGACGTTCGCACCGAGGAGGAATACGCCGAGGGACATATCCCGGGCGCGATTTTGATCCCCGACTATGAAATCGCGCAAAAAGCGGAGTCGATCCTTCCCGACAAGGATCAAAAGATCCTCGTCTATTGCCGAAGCGGACGAAGAAGTAAAAACGCCGCCGAAGCCTTGCTGGCACTTGGTTATACCAACATTTGGGAGTTCGGCGGAATTATAGATTGGAATTACGGAATAGAAACAGAATGAAAAAAAGAGGTTGCGTCAGCAGCCTCTTATTTGTTTTTCTCACGATATGCCTTTGGTCGAGTTCCTACTCGCCGCAGAAAAACGGAGGAGAAATAATGCTCGTCCGTAAAGCAAAGCTTGTCGGCGATCTGTCTGACGGTCATTTCGGTGTCGCGCAGAAGAAGCTTTGCCGACTCCATTTTTACCGTTAGTAAATAGTCGTAGGGCGTCACGCCGTATTGCTTTTTGAAATTTCGGATCAAGGTGGATTTCGACAGATGCAGACGCGTGGAAAGTTCATCAAGATCGATTCTTTTATAGATCGATGCGTTCAGGGCGTCTCGGATCGCATCGGTGTCATTGCGATCCGTTCGGTACTGCGCCACCGAAGACAGAGAAACGATCTTGTGAACGCACTCGGCAATGCGGTGGCATGTGTCCGAGTGGATCTCCCCCTCTTTGGTAAGAGATAAGGCTTGCTCAAAATACGCGCGTACGTGCTCGCCCGAATAAACGCCCGAGCGGATCCCGTAAGCCGACAGAAGAGACGGCATATAGGCGGCGGTATAGTTGATCCAAATTTTCTTCCACGGATTTTTTTGGTTGGCGCGGTAGCAGTGATGATCTCCCTCGACAAGAATGTAGGCGTCGCCCGCCTTCACGGAGCGCCATATGCCGTCAAGCAGGATTTCGCCCTCGCCCTCTAAAACGTACTCAAAGCAGTTGATCTTGCAAGCAGAGGAACGCTCGATGGCATACTCGGCAAACGGATAGGTCACGCCGACGATCGCGTTTTCAAAGGGCAGTCGATTTTCGGGAATGAAAACGGTTGCCTTTTCTTTTGTGGGGTATTTTACGCCTGCGTTGTAGATCTTGATGTTGCGCATATATTACACCTTTTTGAACATATTTTGCCTTTGCAATCTGCCTTTTTTTCATTATAATAGAATTGATGGGAAAAGGCAATACCTTTTTGAAATTTAAGGAGGCATTTATGAGCAACACGATTCCGAGAAGCGAATATCCGCGCCCCGACTTTGTCAGAGAAAAATGGCTGAATCTTAACGGAGAATGGGAGTTCTATAACGATCTTTCCGCCTCCGGCAGGGATCGAGAGGTCTATTGGGAGGAGCATTTTGATGAAAGGATCACCGTTCCGTTCTGTCCCGAAAGCAAGCTTTCCGGTGTGGAATACGTTGATTTTATGCCCTCGGTCTGGTATGCCAGAAGCATTCGTGTGACCGAGGAGGATCTAAAGGGAAGGGTTCGCCTCCATTTCGGCGCGTGCGACTATTTTACACGTGTGTACGTAAACGGGC
>JBGVFO010000130.1:0-9215 GCA_045121195.1 Eubacteriales bacterium | reverse complement strand
CATTGGATCTCTCCAAAATGATGTGTCCAACTTTTTATTGATTTATTCGTAGGGGCGTTCTTCGAACGCCCGCGGGCGAACGAAGTTCGCCCCTACGAGTGTCCAAAAATCCTTATCAATCAAGGATTACATGGAAGCCTCTTCGATGGCAACGATTTACACTTCGACCAGTGATGTCGAATGCCGGAAACACGCTTTGCCCAAGATTGTCCATAAAACGGTTCACCTTTTCCTATTTGATTACCAGAATAATATATCTTCCGCTTTCGGGAAAAGGAAATAACTTATTTCATAATTATCAGCAATTTTGTCGGGGATCTCAAAGGCATAGGAAACGGTCTGATAAGAAATTTCTATTCGTTCCACATCACCGTCAAAATCCGTACAAACCACTTTGATCAAATTGCCTTTGCTGTCGTAGGTATAATCGTAGGTAGACTGATCGCCGTCAGAATACGTATAAACATCTTTGACCAAATTGCCTTTGCTGTCGTAGGTATAATCGCGGGTAGACTGATTGCCGGCAGAATTCGTACTAACCTCTTTGACTAAATTGCCTTTGCTGTCATAGGTATAGTCGGTGGTACGCTGATTGCCGGCAAAATACGTATAAACATCTTTGACCAAATTGCCTTTGCTGTCGTAGGTATAGTCGGTAGTCTCCTTGTAATCGGAGGAATAATCTATGGCGGCTCCCTTTACCAACCTTCCCTTTTCATCGTATTCCCAATCATATCTTTCGGCAACAGTACCGCCGTCTTTGTAAAGGCAATATCGGGGGAGACCGTTTTCGCCGTAGGTAATTTCCACCGTCTTGCCGTCGGAATAAACCCATTTTGTGGGAAGGTCTCGGTTTTTCTTGCCACAGGAAGCAAAGCAGAACAGACCGATAAGAAGAACGAGCGCAAGAGAAACAATGCGTTTCATAAAAACCTCCTCAAATTTGTTTTTATCATTGTACCATGGTTTTACCGTCTTGTCAACCTATAGCCTCTTCTTGATATGTTTTCTATAGCAAGCATGTGGGGTATATAAAATGAAGGTATATGAATAAAATTAGACACATCAAAATGGATCTCTCCAAAATGATGTGTCCAACTTTTTATTGATTTATTCGTAGGGGCGTTCTTTGAACGCCCGCGGGCGAACGAAGTTCGCCCCTACGGTGTTTGTGCGACGCCGTTTTGTCATTAAAACTCACCGAAAATCAACGTTTGAAAAAGTACGAAAAAAAGGCACCCGTGCGGGTGCCTTTTATTTTCTTTATTGCAATTACTTGGAAGCCTCTTCAACAGCAACGGCAACCGCAACGGTCATACCGACCATGGGGTTGTTACCTGCGCCGATGAGACCCATCATCTCTACGTGAGCGGGTACCGAGGACGAGCCTGCGAACTGTGCGTCGCCGTGCATACGTCCCATGGTATCGGTCATACCGTAGGAAGCGGGACCTGCCGCCATGTTATCGGGGTGAAGGGTTCTACCCGTACCGCCGCCCGATGCCACGGAGAAGTACTGCTTGCCGTTCTCGTTACACCACTTCTTGTAGGTGCCTGCAACGGGATGCTGGAAGCGAGTGGGGTTGGTGGAGTTACCGGTGATGGAAACGCCAACGTTCTCAAGACGCATGATCGCAACGCCCTCGGGAACGCTGTCAGAGCCGTAGCACTTAACCTTTGCGCGGTCGCCGGTGGAGTACGCGGTCTCCTTGATCACCTTAACCTCCTCGGTGTAGGGATCAAACTCGGTCTGCACGTAGGTAAAGCCGTTGATACGGGAGATGATCATAGCGGCGTCCTTACCAAGACCGTTGAGAATAACGCGAAGGGGCTTTACGCGAACCTTATTTGCGTTGAGTGCGATCTTGATTGCGCCCTCTGCAGCCGCGAAAGACTCGTGACCTGCCAGGAAGCAGAAGCAATCGGTCTCCTCGGAGAGAAGCATCTTACCGAGGTTACCGTGACCGAGACCAACCTTACGGTTCTCGGCAACAGAGCCGGGAATGCAGAATGCCTGCAGACCGATACCGATAGCGGCAGCGGCGTCAGCAGCCTTTACGCAGCCCTTCTTGATAGCGATCGCGGCGCCAACCGTGTACGCCCACTTTGCGTTCTCGAACGCGATGGGCTGGGTCTCCTCAACGATCTTATAGGGGTCGATGCCCTTTGCGTCGCAAATTTCCTTACACTCGTCGATGGAGGAAATGCCGTATTCCTTAAGAGCCGCAAGGATCTTCGCCTCGCGTCTTTCGTAACCTTCAAACTTTGCCATTTCGATATTCCTCCTTCTTATTCCTTGCGGGGATCGATGTACTTCACAGCCTCTGCGAAGCGACCGTAGGTACCCTTGGACTTCTCATATGCCTCGTTGGGCTCCATGCCCTTCTTGATGAAGTCGGTCATCTTGCCAAGAGAAACGAACTCGTAGCCGATTACCTGATCGTCAGCGTCAAGAGCCATTCTGGTGCAGTAGCCCTCGGTCATCTCGAGGTAACGTACGCCCTTTGCCTTGGTACCGTACATGGTACCGACCATGGAGCGCTCGCCCTTACCAAGGTCCTCCATACCGGCGCCGATAACAAGACCGCCCTCGGAGAAGGCAGACTGGGAGCGTCCGTATACGATCTGAAGGAACAGCTCGCGCATAGCGGTGTTGATCGCGTCACAAACGAGGTCGGTGTTCAGAGCCTCAAGGAGGGTCTTGCCGGGAAGGATCTCAGCAGCCATAGCCGCGGAGTGGGTCATACCCGAGCAACCGATGGTCTCAACGAGAGCCTCCTCGATGATACCGTTCTTGACGTTGAGGGACAGCTTACAAGCGCCCTGCTGAGGTGCGCACCATCCTACACCGTGGGTGTAAGCGGAAATGTCGCTGATCTGCTTCGCCTGAACCCACTTGCCCTCCTCGGGAATGGGAGCGGGACCGTGGTTGGGGCCCTTTGCGACGACGCACATATTCTGCACTTCTGCAGAGTAAATGAGGGAATCGTTCATTTTTATGTATCTCCTTTTATAAAATTTGACTTTGGAAAAAGAGAGGCTTACCGAAGAAGCTTCTCCACGGCTTCGGCGTACAGCCCTCCGATGAAGGCTGAGCCGTTCCCGTTGGGATGGACGCCGTCCGCCGAATAATACTTCGGCTCCGGCTGGGTCTTCATCGCCTCGGCGAATTTCTCGTCAAGACGGATATAGACGTCGGCAAACTCCTTCGCAAGAGCGTCTACGGTGGGAAGGATCCTATCCAGATCCCGACGCATATGCGCCTTATCGGGAGCATCCAGAAGGAAGGGCTGAAGCATAACGATCTTGGCGTTTGTCTTCTCGCGGATCTCCTTGAGGATCATGCGATAGTTAAGAGCAAACTGCTCGTCGTAGGTAGCGATGGGCGTGGCGCTGTAGCGGTGCCAGATATCGTTGATGCCAATGAGGATCGAAAAGATATCGGGCGCGAAGGCGATGCCGTCGCCGTACAGACGGTCAAAGACCTGCGAGGTGCGGTTGCCGCTGATGCCGAAATTGATGAACTCAAGCTCGGTATCGGGATGCGCCGCCGCGATGCGCTCTGCGGCATACTTGGGGTAGCCGTTGCCCATGTGATGGTAGTTTCTTTTATCGCGACCCGCGTCGGTGATGCTGTCGCCCTGAAAGAGAATTCTCACGGGGAGTTCCCTCCTATGTAGATTACTTTACGATCTCGCCGTAAACAGCGCCGAATGCGGCAGCAGCGTTGCACTCGTCGGTGTCGATGTGCATAGCAAGAGCGAACTTGGGAGAAACGCGAACCACAACGTCGTCGAAGATAAGAGGACGGGCGGTGTCGAGCTTGACCTTTACGATCTCCTTGTCGGATACGCCAAGGACCTCAGCATCTGCGGGAGTCATATGAATATGACGCTTTGCCACGATAACGCCCTTGTCGACGACCACCTCACCGCAGGGACCAACCAACTTTACGCCGGGGGTGTTCTCAATGTCGCCGCTCTCATGTACGGGAGGGGTTACACCGAGGGCACGCGCGTCGGTAAAGGATACCTCAACCTGATCGTC
The DNA here is from genome assembly GCA_045121195.1 of Eubacteriales bacterium. Lineage (GTDB taxonomy): Bacteria > Bacillota > Clostridia > Oscillospirales > CAG-272 > RGIG8775. The sequence continues at coordinate 5,169 of JBGVFO010000130.1, read as the reverse complement.
GGGACGGCAGGGACCGAGGATGCTCATCTTAAGAGAGCCCTTAGGACCTACGACCTCAACCTTTTCCTCACAAGCGAACTGACCGGGCTGGCTCAGATCCTTCTTGTTGTGGAGCTCGGCGCCTGCGCCGAAGAGGGTTTCAAGGGTCTTCTGGGTCACGTGAATGTGACGGGCAGAGGTTTCTACGAGAAATTTCTTTTCCATGTTGATAGCCTTTCTTGATTGGATTTTGCCCCGAGGGGCAATGCTTTGCATACATCATAGATTATACCACATTTTTTTCGGCTTGTAAATGCCGAAAAGCAAGAAATTTGTAATTTTTTTAACAATTTCGGAGAGAATAACGGTATGGACTATAAATTGATGTTTGTCGGGGAGTTTGTAAAACTAAATTGATGGTTTGTAGGGGCGACCATTGGTCGCCCGCCATGAACGACAATTACCCAACGAACGGGCGATCTATGATCGCCCCTACGGGTTTGTGCGTCGCCGTTTTGTCACATCGAACACACCGCCAAATCAAAATTTGAATCTTTACTATCATTCAAAATTCAAACGTTACCTACATCAACGGTTGAAAATTACTCCTCTTCCCTCTCAAGCTCACGGTAGGAGCCGTTTTCCACGCGAATGATCTTGGCGTGGGGATACAGGGCGGGGTCGATCTCGCAGGTGGTCATGATCACCTGCTTGTCGCGGATCTCCTCAATGAGATAGGCGCGACGGGCGTTATCCAGCTCCGACAGAACGTCGTCAAGCAAAAATACGGGATATTCGCCGCATTCCTTCTTGATGATCTCCCCCTCCGCAAGCTTGAGCGCCAGCGCCAGGGACCGTTGCTGTCCTTGGGACGCGAACATTCTCGCGGAATTGCCCGAAAGCTCGATCTCAAAATCATCCTTATGGGCGCCTACCAGGGTGGTTCCCGCATAGATCTCCCGCTCGGCGTACTGCCGAAGCAAGCGAAGATAGGTTTCCTTAGTCACGTTCAGATCGTCGTAGCTCTCAAGCCCTGCCGAGCCCTCGTAACGCACCGTGGGAACCTCATTCTCGCGTCCCGTCACACGGGACATCTCAAGAAAGCTTTCCTTGACGCATTGCTCAAGCTGCGCCACGTAGGACGCGCGGAAACGGGACAGTATCGCCGCCTCGTGGGCTAACTGCTCGTTCCACTGGTCAATGGTGAGATCGTAGGTCGTTCGGTCCTCAAGGGCGGTCTTCAACAGGTTATTGCGCTGCTTTAAGATCCGCTCGTACTTATCGAGAGCGATCACGTACATAGGACGGAGCTGACTGATAGCCGCGTCGAGAAACTCCCGACGGATCGCGGGCGCGCCCTTAATGAGGGACAGATGCTCGGGGCAGAACAGAACGCACCGAAACCGTCCCACGAAATCGGACAGCCGCGTCACCTTATTTTTATTGATCTCATAGGCGTGGCGGCGTCCCCGTTGATATTTCATGGTGATATTCTGGCGGCGGGTGTCGGTGAAGTCCACCGAAAGGGTGGCAAACTCCGCGCCAAAGCGGATGAGCTGCTCCTCCTTCGTCGCGCGGAAGCTTCTGGCGCTTGACGCCAGCCAAACCGCCTCCAGAAGATTGGTCTTGCCCTGGGCGTTGTTTCCAAGAAGGATATTCACGCCCTCGCAAAAGGTCACGCTTCCCGTAGCGTTACGGAAATTCTCGACCGAAATTTTGTTGCAGATCATATCAGTTGTTCATTCGTACGGGAAGGAGCATATACTCCTCCTCTATTCCTTCTTCCTTTTCATTGGGCTCGATGTTGATGCCCGTCAGAGGAGAGGTGAGGGAGATCTTGAGGGTATCGGTACCGCACGCCTTGACGCTGTCAATGAGCCAACGGTTGTTGAAGGCAATCAGAATGGCGTCACCCTCGTGCTCTACCTCGATCTCGTCGTATGTGCTGCCCGCAGTGGAGTTGGCAAGGACCTTGAGAACGCCGTCGGCAAGGTCAAAACGAACGGAGGAACGAACGCTGCCCGCGATCCTCTCCTCGGTGATAAGCGCCGCGCGCTCAAGGGCGGACAGAAGCTCGCCGCGATCGAGAGTCATGTGGATCTTGTGGGTCTTGAGAAGGACGCGCTCGTAGTCGATATATCTGCCGTCAACAAGACGGGAGAAGAAGATCAGATCGCCCAGCATAAAGATGATGCTCTTGCGGGTCATATAGATCTGAACCGTTTCGTCCTCGTCGTCGTCAAGCATACGGGAGAGCTCGTTTACCGTCTTGACAGGCACGATGAAGGAGAAGTCAAGCTTGCTTCCCTCAGCGCCGCTATTGACGATCTCGGTTTCCTTCTTGCACTTGGCGACCTTGAAGCTGTCGCAGGAAACCAGCATCAGGGAATTTTCCTTGATCTCAAAATACGCACCGTTGAGAACGGGACGCTGATCGTTCACGCCCATAGCGTAAGAGATCTTGCCGATCATTTTCTTCAGGATCCCCTGGGAGATGGTAAAGCTCTGGTCGCTTGTGAGCTTGGGGATAATGGGGAAATCAGCGCCTGCAAGGGCGTTCATACGGTGAACCGACTTGCCGCTCTCGATGGAAGCCACCAGCTTGTCGTCAACCGAGAGGGTGATATCCTCGCCGTCCATAACCTTGATGGTCTGATTGAATTTCTGCGCGTTTACGATATAGGTGCCTTCCTCGATGACCTTTGCCTCGATGGTAATGCGCATACCCTTTTCCAGATCGTAGGTGGTAAGGGTGCAGGTGTCGGGCTTGCTTGCCTCGATGAGAATTCCTTCGATGGAGGTGAGGGTGGATTTGCCCGAAACGGCACACATGAGGGGTGCCACCGCCTCGCTTACCTTTTTCTTGTTGAAGATAATTTTCATAATGGTACACCTTTCTTTGATTGTTTATGTAGATTTAATAGTTAACGTGGAAAAATGGATATTTTTTGAATGGATTTAATTTGTAAATTTTGATTGATCGGTGAGTTTGAATATACGAAAAGGTAACGCACAAACCCGTAGGGGCGATCATTGATCGCCCGTTCGTTGGGCCTTTTCCGTATATGGCGGGCGAACACTGTTCGCCCCTACGATAAAGACATCAAACCGACAAACATCAATTTACTGTCCGAATTTTGTTTTTTCTTCTTCCCTTCTCGCTCTTGATCACGTTTTGCCGCGGAGCGGCATCAAGAAAGAGAGAAAGATAGAAAGATTGGTAATAGTAGCCGTTGTAGGGGCTGTGGAAAGTGTGGATAAACCTCCCTGCTCTTGTAAATGCTGGGGTCTTGGGCGTCCCGTTTTTTGCTAACGCTGTGAATAAGCCCAACGAAGTCTGTGGGCAAATTGTGGATAACTCAAAATCAAAAAATTTAGACGCGTTTTTCGGTGCTTTTTTTGATGAAACGAAACGGAAAAATCAAAATTGTATCACGTTTTGTGCCATTCCTGTGGACAAGTTAGCAACAGGTCTGTGAAAAAGTCCCGTGAAGGCTTTTTTCGCCTCCCTCGCTCCTGTTGAAAAGCCTGTGGATGGGGATAAGGAGAAAAAATAAATTTCAAATTTTGATTGATCGGTGAGTTTGCAATTACGAAATGGCGAGGTGCAAACCTTGTAGGGGGCGACGTCCCCGGCGACCCGCGACGAACGGATTTGCAATTATAAAATTGGTGAAAGCCTTCTGTGGTGAGGATTTGAGCGTAGCCATAAACAAAATCAAACTTCAACATTTTCGGGTCGCCGAGGACGTCGACCCCTACGGTTTTAGATGGTTTCGTTCGTTTTCGGCGTAGCCATAACACACCGACAAACATCAATTTCCGATTCTTACCGATACTCCTCAAGGATCTCCGAGAGGAGCTCGGGGTCGTCGGTCATGATGCAGTCCACGCCCATTTCGATAAGCTGGCGCATCTCGTCGGGATCGTTGATGGTCCAATACTGCACCGCGATATTGCGGCGGTGGGCGCGGCGAACGAGGGTCGCCTTGTCAAGTCGGATCTCCAAGCCAAGATCGTAGGACATGGGGATCTGCAGGCAGGCAAAATCGCCGCCGTCAAACAGGTTCACGCCAAGATACTGAGTCAGCACGAACTTTGCCGCCGTCCCCGTGGGTGCGCCGCGAAGCAGGTCGGGATAGCTTGCCTTCAGCTCCTCCTCGATCTCGTCGTTGAAGGTGCCGATAACGATCTGATCCTTGTAATCGGGGTAGCGGTCAAGCACCTCGGCAAGAATGCGGCAGGCTTCTCTGCCCCGATCGCCCCCGTCCTTGATCTCCACGATAAACAGAAGGTCGGGATGGCTCTCGTAGAACGCCTCAAAGAGCTGCTCCACCGTTGCGATCTGCAGACCCGCCGCCTCAATATCGGTCACGTCGCGGTAGGGGCGGTTGCCGTCCTCGTCCTCAAAGTAGTAGCCGAAATTGTACTGCCGAAGCTGGGAAAGGGTCATATCCCTGATATAATGTCGGTTGCTTTTCTCGTCGCAAAGGTCCTCCACCTCGTCAAGGGACAGATCGCCGTTGACGTTGCAGGTCTCGTCGATATAACTGTCGTGGTTGTAAACGAGATAGCCGTCGGCGGTGAGATACAGATCGCTTTCGATGATGTCCACGCCGATGGTTTCTACCGCCTCACGGAAGGCGAGCATGGTGTTTTCGGGATTGTTGTCACTGCCGCCGCGGTGCGCCGCGATCATAGGCAGGTCGCCCTTCTCCACCACGAAGGGATTGTTCTCCACGTTGGCGCGGGGTGGAATGAGATTGATGATCGCAAAAAACAGCACGATCGCCGCCAGAATACAGCCCGTAATTTTCAGACCCTTATACGTTTTCATAATAGATTCCTTTCGCATGATGGTTTGGTTCTGTCAAGCCCCGATGACGTGAAAATTTCTTGCTTTTATTGTATCACATACCGCGCGCAAAAGCAAGAAAAACTTGCGTGGGCGGAATGGGAGAGCAACAAATGGGGTCGCAGAGATTTCGCCCATAGGCGGTTGACAAAAAAACCGCGCCGTGTTATCATAAATTGAGCGCTCCCCCGTTTGTGTTCAAATTTTGATTTATCGGTGGGTTTGATGTGACGGGATGGCGACATACAAACCTTGTAGGGGGCGACGTCCTCGGCGCCCCGAAACGAAAGGATTTGCGATTATAAAATTGGTGAAAGCCTTTTGTGATAAGGGTT
>JBGVFO010000129.1:0-3621 GCA_045121195.1 Eubacteriales bacterium | reverse complement strand
AGCGGCGACACGGTAGTGAATGACTGCCGGTGGCAGTCAGAGCCGTGGCGTGACCGAGTCGCAACGAGACCGTCGCCCCCTACAAGGTTTGTATGTCGCCGTTTCGTCAAATCAAACCCACCGACAAATCAAAATTTGAACATCCGCGGGGATGTTTTCCCTAAAAAATCCATTCTTTCATTGACACCCTTTTTTTGATGTGCTACAATGGGAATGAACACACGAAACCCGCCAAAAGGAGGACTTTACCGTGAGCTTTGAAACCTATTATCCGATATGGTGCGACTACGAAAAGGGCAAGACCATCCGTCCGAGGAAGGCGGGCGCGACCTTTACCTTTGACCTTACCCCCGAGGCGGACAAGCGTTACCGTCTGTTTACCGTCGGCACGTCGGCACAGAGCGATCTGTGGAAGGACGAGCCAAACGGCCCATACCAGTACTCGCTTCTGAACGACTCTCTTGACACCGACCACGCGGTCAACGGTTACTACGCCCTTTCCTTCTGCGAGGAGGAGCCCAGGCCCTTTATCCGCCGCGCCTATAAGAAGATTCTCTTCCCCGTCATCCTCGGACATCACCATGTCCCCGAGGCTCCCGACGACTGGCAAACGGGGCTTTCTGTTTGCGCAAAAGACCTTGTCATTGACAAAGCGGCAGGCGGCTATCTGCGTATGAGGGTAGAGATCCGCTATAAGAAGCCGGACGTATCGCGCCGCGACGTTTTTTGTCCCGCGGATCACACGGCGATCATCGATTTCCCCGAGGGGTCCTACGAAATGACCGAGCTTCGGGAGACCCTCCCCCCCGCCGAGGCCCCCATCGCCAACGTGGCAGTCTTCATCGAGGGGTGCTTCTACACGGGCGAGGTGTACGTGGAATGTCCCCACCTGACGGTGGACGGCTACAACCTCCTGCCCGACTTCACTCCTGCCGTGCCCGACAAGACCCATCTTTGCTGGATCGGTCAACATTTCAGCCGCAAGGAATGGCACAAAATGCGTCTCACCTTAAACGGCTCCGTCTTTTACGAGGGTGAGATCTTTGAACGCTCCCACGTGGACGACGAATGGGGCATCATGCTCCCGGGCGAACTTCTCCGCGCGGAAAACACCCTGACCTACGAGCTTCTCTCCGACTACCACGATCCCGTTCCCTACCGCATCCACGAGGTAGCTCTTGCGATCTCGGACGGCGGCGCGGTGGCTATCGTTGCCGCCTCTGACGCGGCAAAGGTGGGGGGCGACGCGTATATTCTTGTCCGCACCGACCGCGAAAACGCTGAGGTGACGCTGGATCTCCCCGCCGAATATTTCGATGCTGAAAAAACGCACCGCTTCGCAGAGGCGGGGCTTCACGGCGTGCGCCTCCGCTGTCTCAAGGCGGGTGCCAATATTCCCGTCACCGTTACGTCGGGCAACGTAATCCGAAGCACTCGCATCGGCCGTGTGACCGAGGGCGCGGCAGACAACATTCTCACGGGCACGGGCGACATGATCTATATTGACCAAACCATCGATCAGGTGGAAAATTATCTGGCGTGGTACCTGTCCGCCAACGTGGGCAACTACCTGACCATCCGTCCCACCTACCGCTGGGGCGGCACCCGTTACGTCAATCCCGAGGCGTGGGCGCTGTTCACCCGCGTCATGAACGAATGCGGCATCCGATACATTCATATCATCGACGGCCGCGAGCCTTGCGGTCTTCTTATCAACCCCACCGCCGAGATGCTTGCGGGCGAGGGCTTTATGGGGCAGCAGACCCACGAATACGACGGCGCCGCTTTTTACTGGGGCAACATGGAGACCACGGGCAGCCGTTTCGCCGAGCAATTCTGCGAGATGCACACCATGAACTACTTGGACGGCCCCGAATATTGCTGGCCGCGCTTGAAGCCAAGCGCTTATCTGCGCCACGTGGGCGACCGCACCTATCGCTACAAGGATCCCCGCGTCAAGCGCGATATGAAGGAAGGCGCCCAAAAGGGCGTAGAGCTCCTGCGCTCTTTCCGCGATCGGGAGATCTATCATACGGGCCCCTCTATGACCTTCAAATACCTGATGCAGGCGGGCTTCCCCCGCGTAGGCATTGAAACGGCGTACAACAGCATGGAGCTGCAGCAGTCCTTCCTCCGCGGCGTAGCAGACGCCTACGGCTTCAAGCCCCACGGCGTGCATCACGCCATCCAGTGGGCGTCCGCGCCCCACGATGCCCCCGAGCATTCTCGCCGCTTCCGTCTGTTCCTTTACATTTCCTATATGCAGGGCGCCACAGACGTCAACACCGAAGAGGGCCTTTGGCATATGGAGGAAAATTACGTCCACTTCCACCGCTTCTCGGAGGCGTGCCGCGAACATACTGCCGAGCAACGGGATTTCCACCGTTATATTGCGTCCCACACGCGCCGCGGTAAATTCTATACGCCCATGGCGCTGATCCACGGCCGCTACGACGGATTCCTCGGCTGGCGGCGCGAGTCGGTCTGGGGCTGGCACACCGCCTTTGGCGCGGACTACCCCGTGGGCTACGCCACCGACGCCGAAAGGAGCTGGGACCTCGCAAAGGTCTTCTATCCCCTGTCCCGTGTGGGCGAGTCGATCTACCGCCACCCCTGTCCCAATAAGCCGCAGGGATATTTTACAGGCACCCCCCTCGGCAGCGTGGACACCATCCCCGCTGAGAATGCCAATTACGATGCGCTGCCCTATCGCGCCCTTGCCTTTATGGGCTACAACTGCGCCGAGGAGCAGGATCTTACGAAGCTTTGCGACTACGTGGGTCGCGGCGGTCGCCTGATCCTCACCCGCGCCCATCTTACCGACACCACCGATCTTGAGGACGTCCGCGCCTACCGACTGCATTACCCCGAAACGCCCTTCTCCTTTACCGCGGGCGAGCCTACCTTCGCGGAGGACACCGTGAACGGCGTGAAGGTGCAGATCTGTACAAATGCCATGGACGGCGAGGTGCCGGCGCGCACCGACAGCGGTCTGCCCCTGGTTTGCAAATATCCGTTTGGCAAGGGCGAGATCATTCTCTTCAACGTGGCCGCCTATCCCGCCCATCCCGCCATTCGTTCCCTCTATGAGGAGATGCTGAGAACGGCGGCGGTCACCTATACGGAGGAGGAGCCTGCCTGGGTTGAGGACGTGGGTCATGACGTTCAGTTTACCGTCTACGACACCGAGGACGACGCTCGCGAGATCTATCTTATTGCCGTGGATTGGTATCGCGATCCTGCCGCCATCCGTCGTGCTACCCTTCGCGTGGGCGAGCACCGCTACGGCGTGGAGCTTCCCTTCGGCGTTATGCTCAAGTGCGTGACCCGCGGCGACGTGCTTGCCTATCCTCACACCGAGGACGGCGAGGTGCTGTCCATCGACGGCGATACGGTGCGCGTGCAGGGCGTGGGCAAGGTTCTCTTCACAGTTGCCAAGAACGGCACGAAAAAGACGGTCGAGCTCGACTTCACAAACATTCCCGTTCAAATAATATCTGTTTGATAATTTGATGTTTGTCGGTGTGTTATGGCTACACGCAAAACGAACGAAAATATCTAACACCGTAGGGGGCGACGTCCTCGGCGCCCCGAAAGCAACCAAATTTGATTTTGTTCATG
>JBGVFO010000128.1:0-5682 GCA_045121195.1 Eubacteriales bacterium | reverse complement strand
CATGAACAAAATCAAATTTGGTTGCTTTCGGGGCGCCGAGGACGTCGCCCCCTACGGTGTTAGATATTTTCGTTCGTTTTGTACGTAGCCGTGACACACCGATAAACATCAATTTACAAAAGAGAACAGGCTCGGGAATCGAGCCTGTTCTTATGCTTTATGAGGTTATTTGACGCGCTCCGCCTTGCGGTGGCGCGCTTCCTGTTCGTGGTTCTGATAAATGATCTCGGTGGCGAAGGCAAGCTTGGTCACCACGTTCTGCTTCTTGGGATAGCAATAGAAGGAGTCGTTTTCGGTGGAGATATCCACGCAGTCAAAGGGCTTGATATAGCAATAATCGTACTCGATATGTAGGCTATTGGTCTGCAGGGGCGTGCGGTGGATGCGGTAGGGAACGCCGTTGTGCTCGCCCTCAAGGACGAAGCCCTCCTCGGGGTCGTGACGGAGGGTCGCGCCGCCCAGCTTCTCAAAGCGCCAGCAGCGGGGCAGGGAGTAGACCTCTACCTCGTCGGAGAAGGAATATTCGCCGCGCTCGATCTGTCCTCTGACCTGTTCGCGCTCCCACTCAAACCAATCGGGAACGTGAGAGAACTCGGTTTCTCCCTCCAGCGCCGCAAGGGTCCCGTCCTCCCCCAGATTCCAGCGCTTTCCGCATTCGGTGCAGAACAGCTCGGTTCCCTTGGAATCCATTTTGGATTCGGCAAGACAGTGGGGGCATTGGTAGAGTACCTTGTGCAGTCCCTCCGCGCGGTAGGGCTCGGTGATGAGAATACCGTTTTCCTTCTGATAGCGGTACTCGTCGTAGGCAAGTCCGTCGCGGATGGCGGCGTTGATCTCCTCTACCGACATAGCGTCGATCTGCTCCGCCGTCAGGATCTGGGTCGCGGTGGTATAAAGCGGCACCTTGCGGGGCTTGCGGAAATTCCAGAAGGGGGTCATCAGATGGTTGCCGTGATGCACGATGGCGACCACGGGCACGCGATTGCGCTTGACCAGCATCCCCACCGTTTCGGGGATATAGGAGCGGGTGCCGCAGGGGGAATAGCGCGCCTCGGGATACATACAAAGGATATCGCCGCGCTGCAGCGACTTCTTGATGGAACGGATCAGGTGCAGATCCATCGTGAATTTACGGGTGCCGATGGCGCCGATCCACTCCATCACCCAGGGGCGGCGGTAGTAGCCGTCGATGCTGACCACGTTGTTGACGCGGTGGGGATAGGTGATCTGTGCTGCCAGCTCGAAATCAATGAAATACATATGGTTGGAAAGCACCATATAGGGGGGCTTCAGCCCTTCCATATTGATCTTTTCCACCTTGTATTTCTTGCCGATCAGCAGGATCCTCGAAAGGAACCAGATCAGCCACATCAGATAGATGGGCTGACGGATGGGATACTTGGCGGTGTTGTACCTTTTGGGGTTCTTGTAGTTCACGTCAATATTCATGCTTGCACACTCCAAAAACAGTAGTTACATCATTATAACGGATATTTCACAAAAAAGCAACAAAAAGGACAAAATTTGCAAAAAAAGTTGCAAAATGAGGAGAAGGGTGATACAATAAATACGATTCTTCAAGAAAAGAGATAAGGTATGACCGTTCTTTGGATTTTGACGGGCGTGGCGGTATTTCTTGCCGTAGCCGCCCTCGTTACCGCGTTGATTTGCTTTTATCGCATCTTTTATTCACCCCGCCAAAAGGAGGAGGATCCGTATCCCATTCCCGAGGGGGAGATCTACGAGCCGTACCGCGAGCAGATGGTGGGTTACATCAAGGCAGCGGACGCAATGCCCCACAAGTGCTTTGCGATCCGTTCCTTTGACGGTCTTACCCTGCGGGGAAAATACTACGAATACAAGAAGGGCGCGCCCATTGAGATCATGTTTCATGGCTATCGCGGCAACGCGAGAAGGGATCTGTCGGGGGGCATCCACCGATGCTTTTCGGTGGGACATAACGCCCTCGTGGTGGATCACCGAGGAAGCGGCGCGAGCGACGGACGCGTCATCACCTTCGGCGTTCGCGAGAGTCGGGATTGCCTTTCGTGGCGCGATCTCGTGCTTCGGGAGATCGACCCCGACGCCAAGATCATTCTGACGGGCATCTCCATGGGGGCGGCAACCGTGATGATCGCGGCGGCTGACGAGCATCCCGAAAACGTGGCGGGGGTGCTTGCCGACTGCGGCTATACCTCGGCGCGCGCCATCATCAAGAAGGTGATCCGCGAGATGGGACTCCCCGCAGATCTCCTCTATCCCTTCGCCCGCCTCGGCGCGCGGCTCTTCGGCGGCTTTGATCCCGACGAGAGGGCGCCCGTTGAATGTATGAAAAGGAGCCGCTTGCCCGTCATCTTCTTCCACGGGGACACCGACGATTTCGTCCCCTATGAAATGAGCGTGGAAAACTGGGAGGCGTGCGTCACCGAAAAGCGGCTGGTCAAGATCGGCGGTGCGGGACACGGGCTGTGCTTCGTGCGCGATCCCGCGTGCTACGTTGCCGCGCTTCACGAATTTTTCGATCCCCTCACGGGGACGGACGACAAATAACGGAGGTCATCTATGAGTATTGTTACGTTCCCCTACGGAAAAGAAAAGCTATCCTATGATTTTGCGGACGAGAGGCTGCAGGGCGTTCTCGTTTCGGCGCTTCACGAGTACCTTCCCGAGGCAGACGGCGAGACCCTTGTCCGCCGCGCTATGGCAGAGCCCTGCGGCTCTCCGCGCCTTTCGGTGTTGGCGAAGGATAAAAGGAAGATCGTTATCATCGCAAGCGATCACACCCGTCCCGTACCGAGCAAGGTGCTCATTCCCCCTATGCTGGAGGAGATCAGACAGGGAAATCCCGACGCCGAGATCACCATCCTCATCGCGACGGGCTGTCACCGCAACACCACCCGTGAGGAGCTGGTGGCAAAATTCGGTGAGGACATCGTCGACCGCGAGCGTATCGTCATTCACGATTGCACCGAGCAGGATTCTCTCGTCAAGATCGGCATCCTGCCCTCGGGCGGTGAGCTTTGGATCAACAAGCTTGCCTACGAAGCCGACCTTCTCGTGGCTGAGGGCTTTATCGAGCCACACTTCTTCGCAGGCTTCTCGGGCGGACGCAAGAGCGTTCTCCCCGGCGTTGCGGGGCGCACCACCGTCCTTGCCAACCATTGCTCCGAGTTTATTGCCCACCCCAAGTCGCGCACGGGCGTTCTTGAGGGCAATCCCATTCACGGGGATATGCTGTGGGCGGCGAAGCAGGCAAAGCTTGCCTACATCGTCAACGTGGTCATCAACGAAAAAAAGGACGCCATCTACGCGGTAGCGGGTGACGTGGAAGCGGCTCACGCCAAGGGCTGCGCCTTTTTGTCGGGACTTTGCCGCGTGGCGCCCCGATGGGCGGATATTGCCATCTCCACCAACGGCGGCTATCCTCTTGACCAGAATATCTATCAGGCGGTGAAGGGAATGACCGCCGCCGAAGCTACCGTCAAGGAGGGCGGCGTCATCATTATGCTCGCCAAGTCGGACGACGGACACGGCGGCGAGGAGCTGTACCGTCAGCTTTCGGGTGAGCCCGATAATGAAAAATTGATGCAGATCTTCCTTGACCGTGACCGCAACCATACCGTACCCGATCAGTGGCAGGCACAGATCCTGGTGCGTATTCTTCGGCGCGCGTCGGTAGTCTACGTTTCGGACGCCCCCGACGACACGGTGCGGAATATGCATATGATCCCCGCTCACTCCATTGGAGAGGCACTTGCCGTTGCCAAGAGGCTTCTCGACAACGACGCCCCCACCGTGACCGCCATTCCCGACGGTATCGCCGTGATGGTGGTGGAGGAATAAGACTTCAAGCAAAGCCGCCGCGCGAGAGCGCGGCGGCGTTTTGTGTCCTTGCGCTTGCCTCTGCTTCACAAAGCGGGGGAAGGGGAGAGAAAGCGCGGCAAATTGTAACGTTTCCGTGAACAAACTTGACAATATATGTGACATATGATACAATTTTATCAACATAAGTGCCAAAATGGGGCGAAAAAGTGTGAGAAATGCACAAAAATCTTCCAAAAACGGAAGAAAAACGGTGTTGTTCCCTTTTTTGCGCGTTTCGACACAAAAAAAGAAAAGAGGTTTACTTATGAAAAAGCAACCGCAATTGGATGCAAAGGGCTACCGCAAGTTCGGTATAAGAGACAGCGTTGCCTATGCCGCAGGTGACCTTGGTTGTAACATGAGCTTCGCACTCAAGGGCACCATGGCACTTTTCTGGACCCAGGTTATGGGTATGAGCGCTTGGTACTCCCTGCTTCTGATCATCGTTCAGGTATGGGATGCTATCAACGACCCGCTGATCGGCTCTATGATCGACGCCGACAAGCGCAAGTATAAGAGAAACAAGTTCCTGCAGTACATCTTCGTAGGCTCCATCGGTCTTATCGTGGGCGGTGCCTGCTGCTTCCTTCCGTTCCCCGCGGCTCCCGTTTGGGCGAAGTTTATTATCTTCATCGCGGGCTACGTGATCTGGGATGCCTTCTACACCATTGCCAACGTTCCTTACGGATCGCTTCTGTCCCTCATTTCCAATGATGAGGCAGACCGCGCGTCTCTCTCCGCTTGGCGTTCCATCGGCTCTATGATTGGTAATATGCTTCCCATGGTTATCCTGCCCTTCCTGATCTACAATGAGGACGAGTCCCTTAACGGTAACATGGTATTCGTTGCCGCTCTCGTTATGGGCGTTCTTGGCTTCATCTGCTTCCAGTTCATGATCAAGAACACCGAGATACGTGTTGATCTTGACACCAAGCTCAACGAGGAGCAGCCCAAGTTCAACGTATTCGAGGCGCTTGGCAACTTCATGAAGAACCGCCCCGCAGTCGGCGCAACCCTTGCCGCTATGGGTATGTTCATCGGTATGCAGGGCGCTGCTACCGCCGTTTCGGTTACCTTCCAGATCTACTTCAAGAACACCGAGATCTCGGGTATCGTTCAGCTCTTCGCTATGATCCCCATCGTTCTCTTTACACCTCTTGCCCGTAAGATGGTTACCAAGTACGGTAAGAAGGAGCTTTCGGTCGTTGGCGCGATCTGCTCCATCATCGGCGGTCTGGGTCTGTTCATCATCACCCCCGACAACACCTCTCTTGACCTTCTTATCTACGTTCTCTGCCAGCTGGTATATAGCCTTGGTCTTGGCATCTACTCCACCGTATCGTGGGCAATGATGGGCGACGCCATCGACTACAACGAGTGGAAGACCGGCAAGCGCGAGGAGGGTGTGGTTTACTCGCTTCACTCCTTCTTCCGTAAGCTGGCGCAGGGTGTTGGTCCCGCAGTTGCTCTTCTGATCATGCAGGGTATGGGTTACGTGAACAACGCCGTTGACCCTGTAACTGGTGCAGAGTTCATCGACGTTACCAAGCTTTCCTGGGATTTCGCAGTAGAGCTTCGTACCCTCGTTGCCGTTCTCTTCCTTGCTTCCGCAGTTATGCAGTTCGTCGGTCTTGGTCTTGTGTACAACCTTGACAAGAAGACCCTTGCTAAGATGAATGCAGAGCTTGGTCGCGAAGGTTGATTTGCCGACGTTCTCGCATCATTTACAAACATCACGCCCGACGGATCTCCGTCGGGCGTTTTTGCGCTTTTGAATCGGTAAATTGATGTTTGTCGGTGTGTTACGGCTACGCAGAA
>JBGVFO010000127.1:0-7246 GCA_045121195.1 Eubacteriales bacterium | reverse complement strand
AAATGATAAATTGATGTTTGTCGGTGAGAACGGCTACACGCAAAACGAACGAAAATATATAACACCGTAGGGGTCGACGTCCTCGGCGACCCGAAAATGATGAAATTTGATTTTGTTTATGGCTACGCTCAAATCCTCATCACAGAAGGATTTCACCAATTTTATAATGGCAAATCCGTTCGTCGCGGGGGGCCGGGGACGTCGCCCCCTACAGTGTTTGTTCGTTGCCATTCCGTCAAATCAAACCCACCGACAAATCAAAATTTGAACCCCATTACAGGAGGAACGCATGAATTATATATGGGCATTTGTGGTAGGAGGAGCTTTTTGCGTATTGGCGCAGATCCTCATTGATAAGACGCGGATGACGCCCGCGCGCATCCTTGTGACGTACGTGGTGCTGGGCGTTTTTCTGGGCGCGGTCGGTCTTTACGAGCCTCTCGTGAAATTCGCGGGGGCGGGAGCCACCACCCCTTTGACGGGCTTTGGCTACCTGATTGCCAAGGGCGTGCGCCGCGCGGTGCTGGAAAAGGGGCTTGTGGGCGCTCTCACGGGCGGACTTACCGCCGCGGCGGGCGGAACTGCCGCCGCTCTCGTCTTCGGCTTCCTCGCCGCTCTTCTGTTTAAGGGAAAGCCGAAATCGTAGATTTCAAATTTTGATTGATCGGGGAGTTTGCAATTGCGAAACGGCGACATACAAACCTTGTAGGGGGCGACGTCCTCGGCGCCCCGCGACGAACGGATTTGCAATTATAAAATTGGTGAAAGCCTTTTGTGATAAGGGTTTGAACGGTAGCCATGAACAAAATCAAATTTCGTTGTTTTCGGGTCGCCGGGGACGTCGACCCCTACGGTGTTAGAGGGTTTCGTTCGTTTTCGGCGTAGCCATAACACACCGACAAACATCAATTTAAGCAAAAGAAAAGCCGACAGAGGATCTGTCGGCTTTGTTGCTTTTGTCAGACGGTGAACATCATTTCGCCGTAGGTGGGGAAGGGCCAGTGGTCGGAGGCGGTCAGGGTCTCCATCTCGTCCACGGTGGCGCGGAGCTTACCCATCAGCGGAATGACGCTGTCGCGGTAGGCGGTTGCCATCTTCTCACCGTCGGTCTCCTTGGCGGCGCGGCGCTCGGCGGCGCGAAGGCGCTCCACAAGGGCGTAGGCGTTCTGATTGAGGGTGGAAAGCTGCTCCACAAGCTCTCTTTCCACAAGGCTCACCTTCTTGTCGGGAAGCAGACGGGACTTGACCTCGGCGGCGCTCGCCAGCTCGCCCGTGTAGGCGCTCACGGCGGGAATGATGTCGCGGGACACCATCTCGATCATAGTCAGCGCCTCGATGTTGATGATCTTGGCGTAATTTTCAAAATAGATCTCGCGGCGGGACTGAATCTCGGTTTCGTTCATGACGCCGTGACGGGTCAGGAGCGCCACGTTTTCGGGATCGTCGAAATGGCGGTAGGCTTCTACCGAGTCGCGGAGATTGGGCAGACCGCGACGGGCGGCCTCCTTTTCCCACGCCTCGGAATAGCCGTTTCCGCTGAAGATGATGCGCTTGTGCGCCGTGAAGGTCTCCTTGAGGATGGCGGCGACCTCGCGGTCAAAGTGCTCGGCGTCCTCGGTTGCCTCAAGACGGTCGGCAAACTGACGGAACTCCTCGGCAACGGCAGTGTTCAGCACGATGTTGGGCATGGCGATGTTCTGCGACGAGCCCAGCATACGGAACTCAAACTTGTTGCCCGTGAAGGCGAAGGGAGAGGTACGGTTGCGGTCGGTGGTGTCACGGCAGAAGGTGGGAACGGCGGGGACGCCGAGGTCCATTACGCCCGCCTTTGCCGCCTTGTAGGCGGTGCCGTCCACGATGGAATTGATCAGTCCCTCCAGCTCCTCGCCGAGGAAGACGGAAACGATGGCGGGGGGCGCCTCACCGCCGCCAAGACGGTGATCGTTGCCCGCGTAGGCAACCGACAGGCGAAGGAGGGCGGCGTATTCGTCCACCGCCTTGAGGACGGCGGCGAGGATCAGCAGGAACTGGGCGTTTTCCGAGGGGGTCTTGCCGGGATCCAGCAGATTCTTGCCCGTGTCGGTGGACAGGGACCAGTTGTTGTGCTTGCCCGAGCCGTTGACGCCTGCGTAGGGCTTCTCGTGAAGCAGACACTTGAGCCCGTGGCGCTGTGCCACCTGCTTCATACATTCCATAATGAGAAGATTCTGGTCGACGGCAAGGTTGGTGGTGACGTAGATGGGCGCCAGCTCGTGCTGGGCGGGGGCAGCCTCGTTGTGCTTGGTCTTGGCGTTGATGCCGAGGCGCCACAGCTCCTCGTCAAGGTCCGCCATGAATTTGCTGACCCGAAGCTTGAGGGGACCGAAGTAGTGATCCTCCAGCTCCTGTCCCTTGGGGGCGGGAGCGCCGAACAGGGTGCGACCGCAGTAGAGAAGGTCGCGGCGCTTGTTGTATACGTCACGGTCGATGAGGAAGTATTCCTGCTCGGCACCGATGGTGGTGGTGATATGACGCGCTTGCGCGTCGCCAAACAGACGC
Source organism: Eubacteriales bacterium (assembly GCA_045121195.1). GTDB lineage: Bacteria > Bacillota > Clostridia > Oscillospirales > CAG-272 > RGIG8775. The sequence continues at coordinate 4,708 of JBGVFO010000127.1, read as the reverse complement.
ACGATGCGGAGGGCCTGGGTGTTGATGGCCTCCATGGAGCGGAGCAGGGGGGTCTTGGTATCCAGCGCCTCTCCCGTATAGGAGCAGAAGGCGGTGGGAATGTACAGAGTGCCGTTCTTGACGAAGGCGTAGGAGCCTGCATCCCAGGCGGTGTAGCCGCGCGCCTCGAAGGTGGCGCGAAGACCGCCGGAGGGGAAGGAGGAGGCGTCGGACTCACCCTTGATCAGCTCCTTGCCCGAGAATTCCATGACGATCTTGCTGTTTCCCGTGGGGGAAATGAAGGAGTCGTGCTTCTCGGCGGTGACGCCGGTCAGGGGCTGGAACCAGTGGGTGTAGTGGGTGGCGCCCTTTTCGATCGCCCAGTCCTTCATGGCGTTTGCCACCACGTCGGCGATGGTGGGGTCGATGGTGGTGCCGCGGGCGATGGTGCGTGCCAGGGACTTATAGACCTCCTTGGGAAGCCGCTCGCGCATGACCTCCTCGTTGAAGACCATGCAGCCGAATATTTCGGGAACCTTTTTATCTAACATACGGGAAACGTCCTTTCCTTGCTTTCGGTAACGGTACTATTATACACGATAGCGCGTCATTTGTCAACAATTTTTGAAAGTGGAGAAAATACTTTGAATTTTGCACGAAATTAAACAAAAAACGAAATAAAACAGCTTGATTTTGGCTGGAAGTGGTGGATTTATATCGAAAACGAGTTTTTTGAATTGCCGGTTTTTTGGAAAATAAAATGTTGACGCCTCTCGCTTTTTGTAGTATAATGAGAAAAACACGCATGCGGAGGTACTATATGCTTTTCTTTTTGATACGACACGGAGATCCGATCTATAACCCCGACAGCCTGACGCCCCTGGGACACAGACAGGCGGAGGCGGTTGCCAAACGGTTGGCGCTTTACGGCGTGGATTGCATCTATGCCTCTACCTCCAATCGGGCGCACCAGACGGCGTTGCCCACCTGCGAGCTTCTGAAGAAGGAGCCCGAGCTTCTGGAGTGGTGCCGCGAGGGGCACGCGTGGCAGGAGCTTTCGCTGGAATACGCGCCCGGCAGGCGCAGATGGGGCTTTCAAGACCCTGAAATGACGGCGTTTTTTAACTCGCCCGAGCTTCGCGCCCTTGGCATGAAGTGGCACACCCATCCCCGCTTCGAGGGAACGGCGCTTGCGGGCGGCGTGGAGCGCATTCGACGCGACGCCGACGAGTTTTTCGCAAGCCTTGGCTACGTTCACGAGCCGGAAAATAACCTGTACCGCGTGGAAAAGCCCGGCGACGAACGGGTGGCGCTTTTTGCCCATCAGGGCTTCGGCCTGGCGTTTCTCAGTTGTGTGCTGGATATTCCGTACCCCTTCTTCTGCACCCATTTCGACCTGTCGCATTCCAGCATAACGGCGATTGAATTTGCCGCCCACGACGGCGTGGCGGTGCCCAAGATTCTGTCCCTTTCCAACGATTCGCACCTGTATCGCGAGGGATTGCCTACCAACTATAACGATCGCCTTCGCTTTTGACCGTACGCTCGAATATATTGCCCCCGCAGACGCTGTCTGCGGGGGCTTTTGCGTTGAAGGGAAGGAGGGGGGGATGTTTGTCGGGGAGTTTGTAAAACGAAATTGATGGTTTGTAGGGGCGACCATTGGTCGCCCGCCATGAACGACAATTACCCAACGAACGGGCGATCAATGATCGCCCCTACGGGTTCGTGCGTTGCCTTTTCGTGTCTGCGAACCCACCGACAAATCAAAATTTGATCTCCTCCCGTGCGATCAGGGCGCAGGCGGTGTCGGCGTCGGCACGGGCGCGAGCTGCGAGTGCTTTCGCCAATATAGGGTCGCGTGGGGAACGGATCGCAAAATCTGCGCAAGAAATCATAGATTGTGGGGAGACTCTGTCGCACAAACCGGGTCTGCACCCAATTTCGCGCAGAAACGCGCCGATCTTGGGGTCGCGGTCGATCCCCACCGACGGCACCCCCTCCCGAAAGGCGAGAATGAGGGCGTGCAGTCGCTCGCCGATCACGAGTGAGGAGTGTCCCACGAGCCGCGTGATGGCTTCGGGGTCGGAGGAGGACTCCGCGACGTGAAGCCCCGATCCCGACAGACGCGCGGCAAGCCGCTCGGTCATTCGCCGAACCGCCCCCCGATCCTCACGGGGATTCATCGCCGCCACCGCCACGCTCCACCCCTTGACCAGCGCCAGCGCCGCCACGCTATCGGCGAGAGCTTGCTCCTCGGCGCGGTCGGCGCCTCCCTTGGGAAAGACGGCGATCCTCGGCAGACGGGGCGACGCGGCGTCGAGGGAGGGCGACCCGTCAAGGACGGGATCGGCACCCAGAAGCACGCGGGTGCGTGGTAGCGCCATGGCGCGCACCGTCTTCCACGAGTCCCTGTCGCGAAGACTGATGACGTCCACGCCCCGAAGCGCCCGTCTACAAAGCCGCAGGGCGGACGGGGAAAGGGGGCCCAGCCCGTTGGCGTAGAGCATGACGGGCAACCCCATACGGTTGGCGGCGCGGATCAGGGAAAGATAATAGAGGAGAGAGCGGCGGCTGGTGGCGTCCTGCAAAAGGGAACCGCCCCCTAAGATCAGCGCACCGCTGTGGCGAAGGGCGCGAAGCACCTCGGGCATACGGTAGCGGCGGATGCCCACCGTTCCCTCGGGGGCGTTGCCGTCCGCCGTCATCACCCCAAGACGGACTGTGTCGCGACGGGCCTTTTGCGCCGCCACGATGTGGCGCAGGATCAGCTCGTCGCCGCAGTTTCCGTAGCCGTAATAGCCGCAAAGAACGGCGTCGGTATGCCGTCCTTCACGGAATCGCTCAAGGGCGCGGCGGTAGACCGCAAGGGTGCGCTCCGCCATCAGATCCGCGGAATAGTGACGGCAGACCGCGTCCCGTCCGAAGCGCCCCAGCGCGGCTCGTTCCTCGGGGGGCGCCTCGGCGAGGGTCGTAAGGTCGGATAGCAAGCGTTCGGGAGAGGTCGCCTCCGCGCCTCGGGCACAGAGATTGGTAGTGGCGGCGGTGGGGAAGGTAGCCTCGTCGAGAATCCCGAGATACCCCTCGTTGCCGCATAGGATCACGGGCTTTTCCGACGCCATAGCCTCCATCGCCGCCCGTGATACGCCTACGAACAGGTCGCAGTCGCGGTAAAGGGGGGCGGTGTCCTCCACGTTGCCGAGAAGGGTCACCGCCTCGCGTCCGCAGGCGGCGTTGGCGTGCCGCGCCAGCTCCCGAAGGACGGGCAATGCGTTGCCGCCCCCCGCAATGTCGATGCGGATCGACCGACCAAGCCGCTCCTGCAGAAGGGGCGCAAGTCGGCACAGGAGGGTGGCGGCGAGGGCGCAGTCCCGATCCTGCCGACTGACCGAGAGGATCGTAAAGCCGCGGCGCGTGGCATCGGCGGGGCGAAACCGTTCGGTGTCCACGCCGTTTTCAATGACCGTGACATGCGACTCGGGAACGCCGAAGCGGCGGCGCAGGTGATCGGCAATGTCGGGGCTGACGGCAATGACGTCGGCGGGGAAGAAGGACAGCCGATCCAAGGGGAACCGAGGGGAGAGCAGGGCGTGGGCGGTAAAGACGGCGGGAAAATCCAGCTCGGCAAGCGCCATGCGGCAGAGAAAGGCGCGTCTGCGGGTGTGGGCGTGTACCGCGTGAGGCTTGATCTCGCGGATCACGTCAGCCAGCGTCCGCGCGACGGCAGGGTTGACGGCGTCGGGAAGAAGCCTGTGCGTGACCCCCACTGCGGCAAGACGGTCCGCCGTGGCGCCGCCCGCCGAGAGCACCGTGACCTCGTGTCCGCGGGACGCCAAAAGGCGCGAAAGCTCAAACAGGTGAGTTTCCGCGCCTCCAATGTGCAGCGTGTCGGCAAGCATAACGATCTTCATGGAAGCACCTCCGTGTTTTATGTAAGCGCTTCCTCTATGAAATTATTTCGGTAGGGTCGCCGCCATGTCGACGATATTGTAGACATGAAGCCCGCGTTCCCGCGCCTGGCGAAGGGTGCCGCCCGTACCGCTTTTCGGTTGATTGCAGTAGGCGACGCAGGCGGTGCTGACCTCCACCATACGGCGGTTTCGCTCCTGCATACAGCCGTCCACGTAGGTGTCGTGAAGACATTCCACCCGGTCGGCGGCCGCCTTGATCCTTTCGTAGCGACGGCGGTCGAAGAACCCCCACTTTGCCGTCTGATTGGCGCAGGGAAGGATCAGGACAAGGCGCACGCCAAGCCCCTCCCGACGCTTTTTGAGAATATATTCGGCGGCGGCGGTGTCGAAGCCCAGGGCGCCACCTGCTACAAAGGTAGTATACCCGTAGCCAATCAGATTATCGACCAGCTTTTCAAAAACCAGCCGTTCATTTCTGGTAACCGTTTTTTCGTAGTTGCGATGTCCTGTGAAGCAGCAAACGCCGTTTTGTATCATGAAATTCATCTCCTTGTCTGCGGATATCTCTATTGTATCACAAAAAAAGCAAAAAGGGAAGGGAAAACCGTCGAAAAAATGGGAGGTCGTTCGCTTTGCTTAAAATGGAAAATTGAAAATGGAAAATGGAAAATGAAAGGTGAAAACGCAAGCTTTTTCAGGGATAAATTGATGTTTGTCGGTGTGTCACGGCTACGTACAAAACGAACGAAAATATCTAACACCGTAGGGGGCGACGTCCTCGGCGCCCCGAAAGCAACCAAATTTGATTTTGTTCATGG
>JBGVFO010000126.1:0-6094 GCA_045121195.1 Eubacteriales bacterium | reverse complement strand
GCGGGAGCGATTGTTATGTCTATGCAGGCATATCATCTTGTTTTTTATCCCCTGTCAGAAAAGTTCTGGGAATTGTTAAAACCTTCTTACAAGAAGGTTTTGACCTCTCCCGTAATCGAACTCTTTGTAACTCTACTCACCCACAAATATCAACTTATTTTCTCACCAGATATTTTCTCATATCGATGGCACAGGCGACGAGGATAATAAGACCCTTGATGATATATTGCATATTGGAGTCGATGCCGAGGAAGGTAAGACCGACGAAGATAATGCGGAGCAGAACGACGCCGAGGATCACGCCGCGGATCTTACCGATACCGCCCACGAAGGACACGCCGCCGATGACGCAGGCAGCGATGGCGTCAAGCTCGTAATTCAGACCCGTAGACGCGCTGTTGGAGCCGATACGCGCCGCCTCGATAAAGCCTGTGATACCGTACATAACACCCGCCAACGTAAAGACCAGAATAATGGTCCGCGCCACGTTGACGCCGGACACGTTCGCCGCTTCGGGGTTTGACCCCACGGCGAACATATTTTTTCCAAAGGGGGTTTTGTTCCAAATGAACCACATCACGGCGGTGATGATGAGGGCGTAAAGAACGTAGTTGGGGACCGAGGCGTTGCCGATGCGGAACAGACTGCCCGTGATAAAGTCGATATACTTTGTGTCAAGCCCCGAAATGGATTGCCCGTTGTTGGTACCTTGCATCAGATAGATGAGAAGGGCGCCGTAGGTGATGAGCTGGGTGGCGAGGGTGACGATGAAGGGATGCAGATTGAATTTCGCGGTGCAAAAGCCGTTGATGAAGCCCACGAGCGCTCCGATGGCAACGATGATGAGAAATACCAAAAGCAACGGAAGGGTGCCGAGAGAGGGGAACATCTTGCCCGCGTAGCCGCTCGCCTGAAGCAGAGAGGCGGCAACGCACGCCGTAAGCCCTACGATCCGTCCTGCGGAGAGGTCGGTTCCCGTGAGAATGATACATCCCGCGATGCCGAGGGCGATGGGGAGATTCGCCGCCGACAGGGAGATGATATTCACGATAGAGGAAAGGGAGAGGAAGCGGGGATCGTAGACCGTGATGCCGATGATGGCGGCGGCAAGGAGAATATAAAGAAGGTTGTTGATCAAAAACTCTCGCCGTGCCGTTTTGCGTTCCTCGGCTGAAAGTGCCTTCATATTGGTAAATCGTTTTTTGAGATTGAATTTTTCAAGCATAAGATCATCCTTTCCAAACGGGTGTCAAACGTATTTCGCCGCCAGCGCCATGATCTGCTCCTGCGTGGCGGTCTTGGCATCCACCTCACCCGCAAGTCTGCCTCCCGACATCACAAGGATCCTGTCGCAAACGCCGAGAAGCTCGGGCATTTCGCTGGACACCATAAGGATGGATCTTCCCTCGGCGGCAAGATCGATCATCAGCTGATAGATCTCGTATTTTGCGCCCACGTCGATGCCGCGTGTGGGTTCGTCAAGAAGAAGCACGGAGGGCTTGGTAAGGAGCCACCGACCGAGGATCACCTTTTGCTGATTGCCTCCCGAGAGGGTGCGGATCTTGGTGGCGGCAGAGGGGGTCTTGATCCGCATGGCGTCGATGGACCAGCGGGTGTCCTGCTTCATTTTTTTGGCATTGAGATGCAAGCCCTGCCTGTATTGCCTAAGGTTGGAGATCACGGTGTTGTCGGTGATGTCGAGAATGCCGAAGATCCCCGTTGCTCGCCGCTCCTCCGTAAGAAGGGCAAAGCCGTTGGCAATGGCGTCACGAGGGCTTCGGTTCGCAACCTCCTTTCCCTCGAGAAACATCTTGCCCGCCGTTCGGGTCAGCAAGCCGAAGATGCACTCCAGTACCTCGGTGCGTCCCGCACCCGCAAGCCCCGCAAGCCCCACGATCTCGCCGCGGCGCACCGAAAAGGATACGTCCTTGACGGGTGCGTATCGGGCGGTAAGTCCCTCCACGCGAAGCGCTACCTCGGCGGGGGTGTTGGTCTTGGGCGGGAAGCGGTTGGTCAGCTCCCGTCCCACCATCAGCTTGATAATGCGGTCAATGGTGAGGTCCTTGGCGGACTCTGTTGCTACGTGGGTGCCGTCCCGCATAACGGTGACGTCGTCCGATATGCGGAGGATCTCCTCCATTTTGTGAGAGATATAGATGATGCCGCAGCCGTCGCGGCGAAGCTTTTCGATGATACGGAACAGGTGTGCCACCTCCTTTTCGTTGAGGGAGGAGGTCGGCTCGTCCAGCACGATGATCTTGGCGCCGTAGGATACCGCCTTGGCGATCTCGACCATCTGTCGGTCTGCCACGGGGATGGTGCTCATGATCCGTCTGGGGTCGATTTCAATATCCAGCTCCCGAAAGATCCTTTTGGTGTCCTCATACATCTTCTTTTCCAGAGTGTAGACGCCAAGCGCCGTTGGGTACCGCCCCAGCCAGATATTGTCCATAACGCTCCGCTTGAGCGCCTGATTCAGCTCTTGATGTACCATAGCCACGCCATTTTCCAGCGCCTCACGGGGATTGCGGAAGAAAACGGGATTTCCCTCCAGAAGGATCTCGCCGCCGTCGCGGGCGTAAATGCCGAACAGACACTTCATCAGCGTGGATTTTCCCGCGCCGTTTTCCCCCATCAGCGCGTGAACGCTTCCGCGCCGTACACGGAGAGATACGCCGTCCAGCGCCTTGACACCGGGAAACTCCTTGGTGATGTTTTTCATTTCGAGCAGAAGGTCGCTCCGCCGATCGCTTGCTTGCATTTGCCTCACCCTTTCTTGCGTATGTAAGAGGGGCGTGCCCCTCTGTCAATCCTGCTCCTCGCCGAGGTAGACCTCGTAAGAAATGCGGAGCTTGGCAACGCCGCTGTCCACGGTATACTCTTCCATATCGTCGAGAAGTGCCTCGCCCTCAAGAGCGTTTTCCGCAATATCCTGCAGGGCCTCCGCCATGCCCTCCGCGTCCTGCTTGATGGTGCCCGCCATCTTGCCCGCGCGGATCAGCTCCTTCGCCGCCGAGGTGGCGTCCACACCGAAAACGGGGACGGTAACGCCGTTGCCGCCGCCCTTGTTGTATCCCGCACTGACCAGCGCCGAAATGGCACCCTCCGCCATACCGTCGTTGTTGCAGATAATAAGCTCCACCATATTGTTGTTGACCGAGCTGTAGGAGGCGAGAATAGTATTCATATACTCGTTTGCCGCCTGTGCTGACCACTTGCCCTCGCGGTCAAGCAGATAGCGGTCGGTGTTGGCGGGATCGTAAAAGACCAGCTCGGGCTTGCCCGCCGCTACCAGCTTTTTGTTGGCGTTTTCCACCGAATATTGGGTGCGGTATATGGCTTCGTTGTTGCCCTTTTCTCCCATAAACATCACGTAGGAGATCTTGCCGTCGCCGTTGAGATCGACGACGTCGTAGTTCTTCACTACGTAATCGCCCACCATATCTCCTTGCAGATATCCCGCCTCGGCGGCGTCGGTGCCTACGAAGACACACTTGTCATAGCTGTTGACGATGGCGTCGGAAACCTCGCGATTGAAGAAGATCACGGGGACGCCCGCGTTTTTGGCAAGGGATACGATACCGCTTGCCGCATCGTCCGAGCCGGTGGTTACGATGTTGACGATCAGTAGCTTGGCGCCCTTGGTGATCGCCGTCTGAACCTGCTCGGTCTGGGTGGTCTGACTGTTGTTACTGTCGTGATCCTGAAAGCTGATGCCCGCCTCCTTCAGCTTGGCGTCCAGCGCCGAGCGCACGGTGGAGATATACGGATCACTGTAGGTGTAGTAAAATACGTGGACGTCCGCGTTGCCGCGCCGCATAGAGCAGCCGCCGAGGGAAAGCACGCCGAAAAGAAGGAGAATCGCCATAAGAAAAGAGAGCCGTTTGGTTTTCATAAAACACCTCGTTCTTGAATTTTGCGTCGAAACTATCATCATTGTTCCTCGTTTTGCGGCGGCATATGCACCGCGCGGCAAAAAAGCGGCAGTACGGGAGAAAGGACTTTTTGCGGCAACTGTTGATTTTTGCAATACAATATGATAAAATAAAGTAAATCACAAAAGGGAGCGAGGAAAAACGGTGAAAATTCGTTGGCATCGCATTGCGCTTTTTGCGTTGCTCGCCGCTTTTGTCGCCTTGGCAGTTGTCTATCAATGTCGCGTCGGGCTTCCTTTGCGGCTTCTTCCGTCCTTGGATGAGGGAACGGTAGAGATCCATATCGTGGACGTGGGGCAAGCGGACTGCACGCTGATCCGTACGGAGTCGGGACATATTCTGATTGACGCCGGCGATGTGGCGACGGGAACGGACGTGGTGGACTATTTGCGCCGTGCAGGCGTGGAGGTGCTTGCTTACGCCATTTTTACCCATCCCGATTCCGATCATATCGGCGGCGTGACCGAGGTCTTTGATGCCGTTACGGTGGAGCGCGTGATCCTACCGAGGATGCACGAGAGCGATATTCCCGATACGGCGGTGTATGAGGCGTTTTGCACAGCGTTGGCGAAGGAGCAGGATGTCGTTCTGATCGAGGCAATATCGGGCAGCGAGTATAGCCTTGGCGCGGTCACAATGCGGATCCTGGCGCCAAACGCGGCGGATTATGATTCGATCAACGATTACAGCGTCGCCGTTCGACTGGATTTTGGAGAAACCTCCTTCCTTTTCACAGGCGACGCGGAGAAAACTGCCGAGAGGGAAATGCTTGCGGCGTATCCCCGTGAGGTTTTGGACTGCGACTTCTTTCAAGCGGGGCATCACGGTGCCAATACCTCCAATACCAACGCGTTCTTGGAAGCGGTATTTCCCGAGATCGTTGCCGTTTCCTGCGGTGAGAATGCCTTTGGACATCCGTCGGGCGAGGCGCTTGTGGCGTTCGCGTGTGTGGGCGCCTCCGTGTACCGCACCGACGAGGAGGGAACGATGGTATTTGTCAGCGACGGAAAACAAATCGTGAAGAAATGAGGGATAAATATGAAACGGGTTTTGATAACGGGTGGATCCCGAGGGATCGGCGCGGCTTGCGTCCGTAAATTCGCAGAGCAGGGAGCCGCAGTTGCTTTCCTATATATTAAGAGCGTGAAGGAGGCGCGTGCGCTTGCCGACCAAACGGGAGCGGTTGCCATTCAGGCGGACGTTGCCGATCACGAGGCACTTGCCGTGGCGGTGCGCGAGGCGGAGCGCCGTCTTGGCGGGATTGACGTCCTCGTGAATAACGCGGGGATCTCTTATATCGGTCTGATCTCCGAAACCTCCGACGATACGTGGAAAAGGCTTGCGGACACCAATCTCGGTGCCGCGGTGGTCGCTTCCCGCGAGGTGTCCCGCACCCTAGTGCGTCAGCATAGCGGATGTATCATCAATATCGGCTCGGTCTGGGGCAGAGTGGGGGCATCCTGCGAGGTGGCGTACTCCGCGACCAAAGCGGGGCTGGAGGGACTGACCCGCGCCCTTGCCAAGGAGCTGGCACCCTCCGGTATTACCGTAAACTGTGTGGAGCCCGGCGTGATTGCCACCGATATGAACGCGGGCTTCAGCGAAGCGGCTATGCGGGCGATCTGTGAGGAGATACCTCTTGGGCGGATCGGACAGCCCGAGGACGTTGCCAATGCCGTCGTGTGGCTGGCGTCGGACGCGGCAAGCTTTGTTACGGGGCAGGTTTTGGGCGTAGACGGCGGATTCGGCGCATAATTTTCGAAAAAAGTAAAAAACTTTTAAAAAAGGGGTTGACAAACCCCTTCTGTTGTAGTAGAATAGGCAAGCTGCCTTCTGGCGGGCAAGTGAAAAACGAAAGATTTTCAAAAAAATAAAAAACTTTCAAAAAACACTTGACAAACGAAAAACAGCGTGATATAATAGTCAGGCTGTCCACCAAACGGGCGGCGAAAATCGGTCATTGAAAATTGAACAACAAGAGGAAAGTACAAGCATTGAACATGGAGAGATTCATGTATTGTGTGAGAACGGAACTCGACGATTCTGAGAGAAATACTACTCAAACAAAAAGTAAAGAGCAATCAAGCTCGGATCGAGATTTGAGATCTCCTTCGGGGGATTTTAGATACAAACATTCGAGAGTTTGATCCTGGCTCAGG
>JBGVFO010000125.1:0-2511 GCA_045121195.1 Eubacteriales bacterium | reverse complement strand
CCATGAACAAAATCAAATTTGGTTGCTTTCGGGGCGCCGAGGACGTCGCCCCCTACGGTGTTAGATATTTTCGTTCGTTTTGTACGTAGCCGTGACACACCGACAAACATCAATTTATCTCATTTTCCAAGCAAGGTCTGTCCGCCGCGCTCGAGAGCGACGATACCCGTACGGCACATTTCGATAATGCCGAAGGGCTCCATCAGCTTGACGAAGGCGTCGATCTTGGTGGGATCGCCCGTGATCTCCACGCAAAGCTCGTCGGTGGTGTAGTCGATGACCTTGGCTCGATACACGTCTACCGCCGCCAGAACGTCGGCACGGGTCGCGCTGTCGTTCTTGATCTTAATGAGCATCAGCTCACGGCGGATCGAATCGTCCTCCAGCACCTCTACCTTTTTGACGTTGTAGAGCTTGCGGAGCTGATTGATGAGCTGCTCGCGGGCGTAGCCGTCACCGCTCATGGAGATGGTGATACGGGAATACTCGGGGTGCTCGGTCTCGCCAACCGTCAGGGCGTCGATGTTGAAGCCGCGCCGCGTAAACATACTGGTAACGCGGGTCAGAACGCCGTATCGGTTATCCACGTAGACCGCGATTACGAATTGATTGATCTTTTCCATTTCGCACCTCACTTTTTCACGATGATATCGTCGATGGAGCCGCCGGGAGGAAGCATGGGAAGCACGAATTCGTCCTTGTCGATGATGGTATCGATCACCACGGGACGTCCTGCCGCCATCGCCTCACGAAACGCCTTCTCAAAGGTTTCGGGGGTGTCGGCGCGAAGTCCGATGGCGCCGAACGCCTCGGCAAGCTTGACAAAATCGGTCTGTCTGCCGAGAACCGTGCTGGAATAGCGCTTTCCGTAGAACAGGGTCTGCCACTGGCGCACCATACCGAGCACGCCGTTGTTGATAAGAACCACCACCACGGGAACGTTATAGCTGACGGCGGTGGCAAGCTCGTTGAGGTTCATTCCAAAGCTTCCGTCGCCCGTCACGAGGACGGTGGGGTCGCCGGTTGCCACCTGCGCGCCGATGGCGGCGCCAAGGCCGAAGCCCATGGTACCGAGGCCGCCCGAGGAAACGAAGCGGCGCTTGCGGTCAAACTTGGCAAACTGTGCCGTCCACATCTGATGCTGACCTACGTCGGTAGCAATGATGGTGCCCGCAGGCTTGTTGTCATTGATAATATCAAGCACACGTTTGGGCGTGAGAGCGTCGCCTGCCGCCTCCTCCGCCTCGCGGAGAAAACGCGCCTCGTCCGTCTTATATCCGTCCACGATCGCATCCCATTCGGGATTCTTGCACGCCTTTGCCCCCGCCGCAATGCGACGGAAGGAATCGGCAATGTCGGCAATAATGCCCAGGTCCACCGTGACATTCTTGTTGATCTCGGCAAAATCGGGGTCGAGCTGAATGATCTTACTGCCCTTGGCGTATTTCGCGGTATTGCCCGTGGCGCGGTCACTGAAGCGGACGCCGACGGCAAGGATCAGGTCGGCATCCTTCTGCGCCATAGAGGAGGCGTAGTGGCCGTGCATACCCTGCATACCGAGGAATCTGGCGTTTCCGTCGGGAATTGCCGAAAGTCCCATAAAGGTACATCCCACGTAAGCGTCGATCTTTTCCGCAAGCGCCAGCACCTCGGCGCCGAGTCCGAGACCCGCTGCGCCGCCGCCGATGTAGATGTAGGGACGCTTCGCCTCGTTCAGAAGCGCTACCGCCTCGTCGATCTGCACCTGCTTTGCCTTGGGCAGGGGGATCTTTTCCACAATGGGTTGGGGCTCGTATTCACAGCTTGCCGCCTGCACGTCCTTGGGAACGTCGATGAGGACAGGGCCGGGACGTCCCGACTTGGCAATGCGGAACGCCTCGCGCACCGTATCGGCAAGCTCGTTTACGTCGGTGACGAAGAAATTGTGCTTGGTGATGGGAAGGGTCACGCCCGTAATGTCGATCTCCTGGAAGCTGTCCTTGCCGATAAGGGCGCAGGGCACGTTGCCCGTAATGGCAACCATGGGGATCGAATCCAGCATCGCCGTAGCGATTCCCGTTACCAGATTGGTGGCGCCGGGACCCGAGGTGGCAATGACCACGCCCACGCGTCCCGTAGCACGGGAATAGCCGTCAGCGGCGTGCGCCGCTCCCTGCTCGTGTGCCGCAAGCACGTGGTTGATCCTGTCACTGTACTTGTATAAGGCATCGTAAATATTCAGCACCTGACCGCCCGGATACCCGAACACGTCGGTAGTCCCCTGCTCAATGAGGGTATTTACGATGATCTCTGCTCCTGTTAATTTCATAGCTTCATACCTTTCTTGGTATTTTGGTTGGTTCAAATTTTGATTGATCGGGGGAGTTGCGAGAGAGGTCGGAACCTTCTTGTAAGAAGGTTCCAACACCTCCCAGAACTTTTCTAGCAGGGGTATTAAAAACAAGATAATATACCTGCATAGACATAACAATTGCTCCCGCCAGTTCTCAGGGACCACCACCCTGAGAACTC
>JBGVFO010000124.1:0-5259 GCA_045121195.1 Eubacteriales bacterium | reverse complement strand
CCATTTTGCAACATAAAAAGGCGCAACCTCACCACCCGCTTCGCGGGAGCCTCTCCCATTCTTGGAGAGGCCTTGCAACGTCACTGCGAACACACCGACAAACATCAATTCACCGTTCAAATTTTGATTGATCAGTGAGTTCGCAGATACGAAAAGGCAACGCACAAACCCGTAGGGGCGATCATTGATCGCCCGTTCGTTGGGGAATTGTCGTTCATGGCGGGCGACCAATTGTCGCCCCTACAAACCATCAAATTCCTTTAACAAACTCCCCGACAAACATCAATTTATCTATCCTCTTACCCCACCCTTTTATCTTCACCACCCTTCTGCCGACGAAACAGGAAAGGAACGTAAACATGGCAACTGTCAATCATAAAAAGACCATACGAGCCGCGGAGGTAACGGCGTTCGGGGGCATCGACGCCTCCTCGCCCTGCGGCGACGGCGGCGTTGCCGTCGACCTCAAAAACTTCAAGGTGCTTCCCGACGGCTCTCTGTGCCGTCGGAGCGGCTTCTCGGTGCTTCGCTCCTTCGACGGCGCGGTGCGGGGCGCCGCGGTGTTCCGCGATGCCGACGGGACCTTTCTTCTGGCGGCGGTGGGGACCTCCGTATACCGCGTTTCGGCGGCGGACGGCTCTGCCGAGAGCGCCGAGGTGCTGTTCACCGCCGAGGGCGAGGTATCCTTCTTCTCCTACGACGGCGAGATCTATCTCGTGGACGGCGCCGAGCTTTACCGCTATCTCGGGGGCGCGTCCTTCGAGGTCTGTCGCGGCTACGTGCCGCTGTACGGCAAGGACTGGAACGCGGAACTGAAGACCAATCCCATCAACGAGCCCATCAATCTGGCGTCGGACAAGATCCGCTTTCATTACGTGGCGGGTACCATGTTCGGCACCCTGTACTTCGGGGTGAAGCTGGCGTCGGTGGATCGCGTGGTGGAGGGGGACGTGGAGCGCACGTACGCGCGGACGCTTTCCGCGGACGGCACGTCCATGACCTTCACGAGTCCCTTTCGCTCCACCAAGCCCATTACCGTATACGCCACCGTGGATCCGTCCTACTACCACGACGCCATTCTTCGCGCCTGCCGCGGTGCGGCGCGGTACGAGGCCTTCCAAGGCTCTCGCGTGATGCTTTACGGTGGCGGCGACAGCGCGCGACTTTTCGTGTCCCGTCCCGTGGACGCGGCGTCCCTTGCGGCGGCGCAGGCGGAGCATCCGAACGCAACGGGACTGTATTTTCCCAAGGGCGGAGCCATGACGCTGGAGAGCCGCGAGGCGATCACCGCCGTGGATCGGGTGGGGGAGCGCATGATGATCTGCACGGCGGACAACGCCTGGATCACCGAGGAGCTTCGGGCGCTTGCCGCGGAAACCACGGTGCTTCCCCTGCGCTCTCTGTCCCGAACCGTGGGCTGTGTTTCGACGGGGGGACTTGCCGTTACGGGCGGTGACGCGCCCGTCACGGTATCGGCGAGTGGCGTTTACCGCTGGCGGATCGATCCCCAGCTTGACGTGAGTGCCTCGGTGACGAGGATCTCCGACGCCGTGGCGCCTCTGCTGCCGGACGGCGCTCTCGCCCGAGCCCGTCTTGGCTACGTGTGCGGAGAGGATACCCTTTGGCTGTACGACCCCGAGGACGGGGAGGGCAGGGTATTCCTCTACGACTGCGCCGCCTCGCGCTGGTACAGCTACGTAGGCGTCGGCGCCCGTCGTCTTCTTGAGGCGGACGGCAGGGTGGGCTTCCTGTCGGGCAACGCCGTAAGCTTCTTCGACGGGGCGCGAAGCACCGATCTTTGCGTTTTCGGCGAGCGGGAGATCGTGGCGACCTATGAGAGCCGCCGCGCCGATTTTGGTGACGCCGAGGCGACCAAGCGCGCCGTGCGCGTCTTCGTGGAGGCGGAGCTTGGCGGGGCGCTTGCGGTGGGACTGATCGACGGCACCCTTCTTGACGAGGCGGTGCTTCACGGAAAGGGCGATGGGGCGCGGTGCTATGAAGCGAAGGTAGCGTCAAGGCGCTTCCGCCGACTGTCCGTCACCCTCCGCGCCACGGGCAAGTCGCCCTGCCGTATTCTCGGCTTGTGCGTTCACGCGGCAACGTAAACAGAAAGGAAGGAACTATGAAAGAAACCAATATGACCCCCACCTGGCGGCAGTACGAGGCGGGGAAGGACTATAAGCGGCGCATCGGGCTTTACGAAACGGTGCGTCGGAACGAGCGCTTTTACCGAGGGGATCAATGGCGCGGCACGGCGGTGGATCTGCCCAAGCCCGTCTTCAATCTGGTCAAGCGCATTACCGATTATCTGATCTGTACCGTGGCGTCGGGCAAGTACGCCATCAGCTACACCGACGAGAATCTACCCTTCAACGGAAAATCGGTGAGCGTCCGCGCCATCCGTCGGGGGCTGGAGCTTCTGACGGGCAACGCTCGCTACCGCTGGGAGCGATGCAAGATGGACAATATGATCTATCAGCTACTCCTTGACGCGGCGCTTTCGGGGGACGGCGCGCTGATGTGCTACTGGGACCCCTCTGCCGAGGGGGACGGTTTGTTCCGCGGTGACATCGGGGTACAGAGCATCGACAGCGTCAATCTGTTCGCCGCCGATATGAACAAGGCGGACATCCAGTCCCAGGACTACGTCATCGTGTCGGGACGGGCGAGCGTAGCATCCCTTCGCCGCGAGGCGCAGGAAAATGGCGTTCCCGTGGCGGAGATCGCTAAGATCGTAGGCGACCGCGACACCGACGGCTTCTCGGGGGACTTTGCCGAAACCGAGCTGGAGGACGGAAGCGGCGGCAAGGCGACCTATCTGATGAAGTTCTGGCGAGAGGACGGTCGCGTGGTGTTCGAGAAATCCACCCGTGAGGTGGTGATCCGCACCGCCGTCACCGATATGCGCCTGTATCCCATCGCGCACTTTAGCTGGATGCCTGCCAAGAACAGCTTCCACGGCGCTTCTCCCGTTAGCGGTCTTGTGCCCAATCAGCAGTACGTCAACCGCGCCTACGCCATGGTGATGAAGCATATGACCGACACCGCCTTTTCCAAGGTGGTGTACGATAAGAGCCGCATTCCCGAATGGTCCAACGAGGTGGGCGAGGCGATTGCGGTGGTGGGCGCCGCCAACGTGTCCGACGCCGTGTCCGTGGTGGGCACGGGCGAGATGCAGGCGGGCTATCTGGAGCTGATCAATATGGCGGTGGCGGCGACCAAGGAGCTTGCGGGGGCTACCGAAACGGCGCTGGGCAATATCGACCCCACCAACACGAGCGCGATCTTAGCGCTCAAGGAAACCTCCCGCGTGACCCTGGAGCAGGTGACCATGGCGCTTGCGGGCTGTATCGAGTCCTTGGCACTCATTTGGGCGGATATGATGTGCGCCTACTATACCGACGTGCGCCTCATTCCCTATACCGACGAGGCGGGGAATACGGCGGCGCGCACCGGTCTTGACGCCATCAAGAGCTGTCTTGTACGCGCCAAGGTGGAGGTGTCCGAGGCGGCGGGCTTTGGCGAGTCGGCTTCGGTGGAGATCCTGGATAAGCTGCTGGCGGGCGGTCACATCAGCGCCGCCGCGTACGTGGCGCACCTGCCCGAGGGCATTCTCTCCGACAGAGATTCTCTTGCGGTGTCCACGGTGAAGGGAGGCGACGGCGGTGAAGGAGCAGAATGATACCCTCGAGGCTCTTCCCGAGGAGATCGGGGCGACCGAGGAGATCGATACGCCAAGAGAGGAGTCCGCAGGGACGGCAGAGGCGCCGACGTCGGCATCCGATGAGGGATTTGATCCTCTTGAGATCCTGCGGTGCGAGCTTGCCGAGCTGAAGTCCCTCATCGTGGGACAGAAGCAGGCGGCGTCGGAGCCTGTGATGGGCGAAGCCTTCCGCGCGCTTTATCCCGAGGTGGCAGAGGGGGAGATTCCCGACGCGGTCTGGGAGGCGGCGCGAGGGGGCTTGCCCCTGGAGGCGGCGTACGCCCTTCACGAGCGCCGCGAGGCACTGCGGAGAAGCGCCGCCGACGAGGCGAACCGACGGAACGCCGCGGGGGCGTGGGGGCGCACCGACACCGAGGCGGACGGCTTTCTGTCCCCCGACGAGGTACGACAGATGTCCCCCGCCGAGGTCCGCGCCAATTACGCCCGCATCACCGCTTCCATGAAGCATTGGACCTGACCCCCATTTTTTCGGGGGAGGGGAGAAAAAATAGAGAAAAAGGTGGATTTGATATTCAAATTTTGATTTGTCGGAGTGTTTGATGTGACAAAACGGCGACGCACAAACCCGTAGGGGCGATCATTGATCGCCCGTTCGTTGGGGAATTGTCGTTCATGGCGGGCGACCATTGGTCGCCCCTACAATGGATACTTCAACTCACCGACAAACATCAATTTATCCCCGAAAACGCTTGCGTTTTCACCCTCCATTTTCCACTTTCCATTTTCAATTTTTACCCCCCTCACCCGTTGACATAGAAAAAACAAAAAAGAAAGGAAACAAAAATTATGGCAATCAAGAACTTTATTCCTACCGTATGGAGCGAGAATCTCTATTCCGAGCTTGACAAGCAGTACATCGGCGTCAAGCATTGCAACCGCGAATACGAGGGCGACATCCGCGAGAAGGGCTCTGCCGTCAAGATCTGCGGCGTGGGTGCCATCAACGTGGGTGATTACACCAAGGACACCGACCTCTCCGCGCCCCAGACCCTGGACGACAGCGTCCGCGAGCTGGTCATCGACCGCGCCAAGTGCTTTAACTTCCAGATCGACGACATCGACCGCGCCCAGTCCACGCCCAAGCTGATGAGCGCCGCAATGAAGGTGGCGGCAAACGCCCTTGCCAACGAGGCGGACAAGTATATCTACGGTCTTTACGCCGAGGCAGGTCAGACGGTGACCAACGCGGCGACTACCGCCGAGAATCTGCTTGACAGCTTCATCGAGGCGCGCAAGCTTCTCTACATCAACAACGTGACCGACTCCTCCGACATCGTCTTTGAGGTGTCCCCCGAGATCGCGTCCCTTATCATCAAGGCGAAGCTTGCGGTGGCGACCGACAACGGCGAGGTGCTGGAGAACGGCTGCCTCGGCAGCATCGCGGGCTGCAAGATCTTCGTGTCCAATAACATCGTTGTGGACGGCAACGCGCACAAGTGCATTGCCCGCACCGGTCGCGCCATCGCCTTCGCGGAGCAGCTCTCCGAGATCAACGCCTACAGACCCGAGAAGAGATTTGCCGACGCCGTAAAGGG
>JBGVFO010000123.1:0-3275 GCA_045121195.1 Eubacteriales bacterium | reverse complement strand
CGGGCGACCAATGGTCGCCCCTACAAACCATCAATTTCGTTTTACAAACTCCCCGACAAACCCCAATTTATCACCAACAAAGGAGAAGCATTATGATTCACGAGAAGATTCATCTGTGCGCGGACGACGAGAACGTCACGCTCACGACCTACTTATACGACACGCGCAAGAAAAAGAGCGACGCGGTGCTGGTCATTCCCGGCGGCGGTTACCAGCTTGTCTGCGGCGACCGCGAGGGCGAGGACGTAGCCATGGCGCTGTCGGTAGAGGGCTTCCGCACCTTCGTGCTCAACTATTCCATCAAGGAAAAGTCCAAGTTCCCCCGTCCTCTTGTTGAGGCGTCGCTTGCCATGGCGCATATCCGCGAAAACGCGGAGAAATATGGCGTAGACCCAGACCGCGTGTTCGTCCTCGGCTTTTCCGCGGGCGGTCATCTGGCAGGGTCCCTGGGCACCATGTGGCACAAGGAGTGCGTGTGGAAGACGGCGGGCATCGAGTACGGCGCAAACCGCCCCACGGGCATGGTGCTTTGCTACCCCGTCCTTTGCTACTTTGACAAGACCCACAAGGGCACCTTCCACAATGCCTTCGGCACCACCGAGCCCACCGAGGAGCAGATCGCCGAGTGGTCTGTGGAGCGCAACGTGGACGAGCGTACCTGCCCCGCCTTCCTTTGGCACACCTCCACCGACAACGCGGTGAATATTCTCAACAACGTGTATATGCAACAGGCGCTCGCCGAGAACGGTATCCCCTTTGAGGCGCACATCTTCCCTCAAGGCCCTCACGGAATGGCGCTTGCCAACGAGATCACCGCCTCTTCTCCCACGATGATCAACGACCGCATCGCCGAGTGGCCCCGACTTGCCGCGGGCTGGATGCGAAGCCTTAAAACCGAAGAATAAAAAAGAAGTCTGCCGACAAGGGACGATGTTCTTAGCGGAGAAATAAAATAGGGGTATGGGCATAGCCCTGTGCATTTGTTAAACAAATGCGAAACTTGCAATAAAAACAGAAGAGAGAGTAACGCGGTTACAAAATTCCGTGAAGCTCTCTCTTTTTCTGCTTTTTTAGTGATATTCTTTGCTTTCGCAAAGAGTGATATTATTGCTGCCGCAATAGTAATATTGAAGCCTTGCGGCTTCAGTGGTATTCTATTCGCCCTGAAACTCGCGAAGCGAATACCACTCGGCGTAAGCCGAATATCACTGCAAAGCAATAAAACTCGCCGCAGGCGAATAAAACTGGCGTGATACTCCGATAAGAGTATCACGCCAAGGTCGGCAGACTTTTGCTTTTTCATTTGTCATTGTTCCAAAACCGCGAGGGCAACCTTGATGCCGTCCACGGCGGAGGAAACGATGCCCCCCGCGTAGCCTGCGCCCTCACCGGCGGGATACAGACCGCGGATGCAGGGCACCTCCATCGCCTCGTCCCGCAAAACGCGGAGGGGGGAGGTGGTGCGGGTCTCGGGACCCGTCAGTACCGCGTCGGGGTAGTAAAAGCCGTTCATAAACCTGTCAAATCGCGGGATCGCCGCGCGAAGGGTGTCGGTGACGAACGCGGGCAGATAGTCCTCGGCGCGTGCCATCACCGTGCCGCGCGGATAGGAGGGAAGCACGTCGCCAAAGCGCACCGTTTCGCGGTCTTCGACGAAATCCTCAAGGCGCTGGGCGGGCGCCCGTCCGTCACACGCAAGGGCATACGCCCTTTTTTCTATTTGTTCCTGCAGGGCAAGACCGCCCATAGGCGTGCCGCCAAAATCCTCGGGTCGCACCGAAACGAGAAAGGCGGCGTTGGAGTTGTCGCCGTTCCGCGCGCGGTTGCTCATGCCGTTGGTGACCACCGAGCCACATTCACTCGACGCCGCCACCACCGAGCCGCCGGGACACATACAGAAGCTGTAGGCGCTCCGTCCGTTTGGAAGATGCTCCACAAGGTGATAGCTTGCGGCACCCAGCTCCTTCGGAGGCTCGACGCCGTAGCGAAGCTTGTCGATATAGGTCCTCGGATGCTCGATGCGAACGCCGATGCCGAAGCCCCGCGCCTCCATGGGAAGCCCCCTGTCCGCAAGCATACGGAAGGTGTCACGGGCGCTGTGACCGATGGCGAGGATCAGGGAGGAGCAGGTAAGCTCGCCTTCGCCGTCGCGGTCGCGATAGCGGATACCGACGATCTGTCCGTCGCGGAGGACCAGATCGGTAAGGCAGGTGCGGAAGCGGAACTCACCGCCGAGGGATTGGATCTTTTTGCGCAGACCCACGACTACCTCGCGGAGTCGATCGGTGCCGACGTGCGCTGCTACATCGTATAAGATGTCTTCGGGGGCGCCTGCCGCCACGAATTCGGATAAAACCTTGTACTTGTAGGCGTCAAGACCGCCGCATTTCAGCTTGCCGTCCGAGAAGGTGCCGGCGCCGCCCTCACCGAATTGCACGTTGCTTTCGGGGTCGAGATCGCCGCCCGCAAAATAGCGGTCGGTTGCCCTCACGCGCTCCTCAACGGCGTCGCCCCGTTCAAGAACGATGGGACGCGCCCCCGCCTCGGCGAGGGTGAGAGCCGCAAACAGACCGCAGGGGCCGCTACCCACCACCACGGGGCGGACGGGAAGGGAACGGGTTGGGATCGGAAGGGCGAGGGGCGGTGCCGCAAAGACACCGTCACGGCGCTTGGTGAAACGGATCTCAAGATTTTCGGGTAACGACAGAAGCACCGACAATTTATAATGAATGTCGCGGACGTCGTCCGCTACGATGGCGCGACGAAGGAGCCGCAACGGGATCTCGTCGGGCAGAGGGGATTGCAGCACCTCGCCGACCTTGGTTCTTACAAGCGCCTCGTCGTACACGAGAGGCACGCGAACGTCAACACGGATCATAACGGCTCCTTTCTTTTGTATTCAAATTTTGATTTATCGGGGAGAACGGTTACGGGAGAGGTCGCTTTTTTTGGAAAAAAAGCTCCGCAAAAAAACTTTTCTGGAAAAAGTTTTTATAGAGTATGAGCGAACAAGGTGCCCCCCATTTTGTTCAGCAGACGCGCCCCGCATTTGCCTTCGGCAAAGACTCGCTATCAATAAGCGTTTTTTAGGGTGTCCCATTTCTCTGTCGGCTACAAATCGTTCTGTAGAGTTCTCAGGGTGGTGGTCCCTGAGAACTGGCGGGAGCGATTGTTATGTCTATGCAGGCATATTATCTTGTTTTTTATCCCCTGCCAGAAAAGTTCTGGGAATTGTTAAAACCTTCTTACAAGAAGGTTTTGACCTCTCCCGTAAT
>JBGVFO010000122.1:0-3575 GCA_045121195.1 Eubacteriales bacterium | reverse complement strand
CACTTCGATAACCCTCCGTAGGGTATCTTTAGCGAAATGCTCCGGAATTTGGAGAGAATTTCGCGAGAGAACTATGAAATTTTTGTATGATGGAAAATGCCGAAAACCCTTGATATTACAAGGATTTTGAGGGAACAAAAGGAACAGTTACGCGCGGGTTTTCAAGACCGCCTCGTTATGACCGCTTCGATAACCCTCCGTATGACTTGTACATTTTAACACATTCATCGGCGATTGTCAAGCATCGGGCGAATAAAATTGTGTTTTGCTATGGACAACCCGCGGGAATTGTGCTATAATAATTGTGATTTACCACTTCGTTATGAAAGAAGGTTTTGTATGAGCAATCAGAAACTCTCCACTCAGCCCTACAAGGGCACCCGTGATTTTTATCCCAACGAAATGAAGCTGCGCAACTGGTTCTTCGGAAAGATCCGCGAAACCCTTACGCTTGCCGCTTTTGACGAATACAACGGTCCTATGCTGGAGTCCCTTGAGATCTACGCCGCAAAAAGCGGCGATGAGCTTGCCCGCGAGCAGACCTACAACTTCACCGACCGAGGTGGACGCGATCTTGCCATCCGTCCCGAGATGACCCCCACCGTGGCGCGCATGGTTGCCGCCAAGATGGGTGAGCTGAACTACCCTCTCAAGTGGTTCTCTATTCCCAATATGTACCGCTACGAGCGTCCCCAGCGCGGCAGACTCCGTGAGTTCTGGCAGCTCAACGTGGACATCTTCGGATGCGACACCTACGAGGCGGATCTTGACGCCATTGAGAGCGCCATCTCCGTTCTTCGCGCCTTCGGCGCGGACGAGAGCATGTTCCGCGTACACATCAACAACCGCCGCTTCTTCAACGACGTCATCGCCGCCATCTGCGGCACCGACGAGGAGGGCTCCCGCAAGGTGTCCAAGGTGGTTGACCGTCGCGGCAAGGTGACTCGCGAGGCGTATGAAAAGGATCTCTGCGAGCTTGGGCTTTCCGCCGAGCAGATCGCAAAGATCGACGGGCTTTACACCATGGACGTTATGTCCGCCACCGCGCTTTGCCCCGACTCGGTAGGCTCGCAGGAGCTCTCTTCCCTGTTTGACGCCCTCGAGAAGACGGGACTTGCCAAATACTGTATGTTCGACTTCGGCATCATCCGCGGTCTTGATTACTATACGGGCACGGTATTCGAGGTATTCGACGAGGCGCCTGAGAACAACCGCGCCATGTTCGGCGGCGGTCGCTACGACAATCTCGTCGGTCTGTACGTGAAGAATGCCAAGATTACAGGCGTTGGCTACGGCATGGGCGACGTGACCCTTGAGAACTTCCTTGTGACCCACGATCTCGTTCCCGATCTCTACACCGCCGAGCGCAAGGTACTGGTGACCCGCTTTGACGACGTTCCCTATGAGGCGTATCTGGCGCTTGTAGACGAGCTGCGCGGCGTGGGTGTTCCTGCCACCGTTTATCTCGGCACCAAGAAGTTCGGCAAGCAGATCGACTTTGCCGTCAAGGATCGCTACTCCCACGTGGTGATCATGGGCGGCGACGAGCTGGCAGGCGGCACGGTCAAGATCAAGGATCTTGCGACCCGAGAGGAAACTGCCGTGGAGCGCGCAAGGCTGGGCGAATATTTTGCAAACTGAGGAGAGATCCATGATCTATATGTTTTTGGCAAACGGCTTTGAGGAGGTAGAGGCGCTCTGTCCTCTCGATCTTATTCGCCGCGCAGGGCTGGACATCAAAACGGTTGGCGTGGGTGGAAGCCGCATTACGGGCGCTCACGGCATCACGGTAGAGGCGGATATGACCGCCGAGGAGCTTGTCGATGAAAAGCCCACCGCCGTGATTCTGCCGGGTGGAATGCCCGGAACCACCAATCTTGACGCCTCTTCTATCGTTCACAAGGCGCTTGACGACGCCAACCGCGAGGGCGCGCTTGTTGCCGCTATTTGCGCCGCGCCTATGATCCTCGGCAAGCGAGGAGATCTTCGCGGCAAGGAAGCCATCTGCTTCCCCGGCTTCGAGGACGATCTGGGGGGCGCCATCCTATCCACCGCGAAGGTGGCTCGCGACGGGCGCTACATCACCGCCGCCGGTATGGGCGTTGCCCTTGACTTCGGTCTTGCCATCGTCGCGTATTTCTGCGGCGAGGAAAAGGCTGCCGCGCTGAAGGCTGCGGTGCAAGCATGAAACACGAACAAAAAGCCGCTCTTCGCGCCGAGCTTCGGTTGCGGCGGGCGGCTCTTTCACAAGAGGAACGGGCAAAGCGAAATAAAAGCATTTGCGAGAGGCTTTTTCCTTTGCTTGACGGCGTCAAAGTCTTGCTTCTTTTTTATCCCAAGGGCGCGGAAATTGATCTTCGCCCCGTTTTCCACGCGGCAAGGGCGGGCGGACTTCCCTGTGCCTTTCCCCGTTGCGGCGAGGAAAAGGGCAATATGGAATTCTATTACGTGAGCGACCTTGACAAGCTGGAAGCTGGCGCGTACGGCATCCGTGAGCCGAAGAAGGACGCCATCCCCGTCACCGATCTTACGGACGCCCTTATCCTTGTTCCCGCTCTCGCCTTTGACCGCGAGGGACACCGCATCGGATACGGCGGCGGCTATTACGACCGCTATTTGAGGAGATGTGGCGCAAGGGCGATCGGTGTGATCTACGAGGAGCTTCTCGCGGATTCCCTGCCCCACGAGCCTCACGATGTATCGGTGGATGCCATCGTAACCGAAGGGCGTATTCTTTCTGTCAAAAAATAAAAAGCCTCAAGCGAGGCTTTCTTTTTTTGCAAAGACCGACTGGAAAAATTCGAGAAATTTGAATTTGATCTTATAGGTCACCTCATCGGTTTCGGTGATGATGCGGTATTGCTCGGGGGTAAAGCCCACCGCCACGAAGGCATCCTCCGCCTCCTCCTTGCTCACCGTCGCCACAGAGGTACAGATGGAGGGAAACAGAACGCACCACCAATTTTGCCCCTCGGCTTCTCCGATGCTGACGCGGAGAGAGAGATAGGTGCCCGAGGGAAAGCAAAGGCTCTCATACCGCTTTTCGGGATAGCTCTCCTCGGAAAGCTCTACCGTAACCGAATCCTCGCACCCTGCCGCGCGAAGGGTCTTGGTTGCCGTCGCGCAGATCTCCTTCTCTCGGGACAGGATCACCCCCGCCGCCTCCTCTCGGCTTTGGCACGTGGCAAGGAAGGGGGCGAGCTCGTCTAACACCGCGTCCCGTACCCGAAGCTTCAGCGCCTGATCCTCCGCCGTGTCCGAGTTTGCTAATACGTGGAAGCGGATCACGTTGTCGTAGATCTCCGCTTCACCGTGAACGGGCAGAATCGAAAGCATCAGAAAACAGATCAGGGTAAGTACGGTGAGTATGTGCAAAAATTTCATATTTCCTCTCCTTTGAAAGCACTATACCCTTACTGTTGCCATAGAGGACGGGAAATATTCAGTAAATTGATGTTTGTCGGCGTGTTATGGCTACGCCGAAAACGAACGAAACCCTCTAACACCGTAGGGGTCGACGTCCCCGGCGACCCGAAAGCAACCAAATTTGATTTTGTTCATGGCTACGTTCAAAC
>JBGVFO010000121.1:0-2172 GCA_045121195.1 Eubacteriales bacterium | reverse complement strand
CGAAGCGGGTGGTGAGGTTGCGCCTTTTTATGTTGCAAAATGGCACGGTGCCGTACATTGGTACAAATTCCGCAACCTCATCCGTCGCCTTCGGCGCCACCTTCTCCCATTCTTGGAGAAGGCTCTCAATGCTCGCCATTTCGTCAAATCAAACCCACCGATCAATCAAAATTTGAAAGCTGTATTCTACAGCAAGGACATGACGGCGATACCTGCCATGGTAATGAGCGAGCCGATGACACTCTTTACGGTGATCTTCTCACCGAAGAACAGCGTTCCCATACAGTTGGAGATCACAAGACAGCCCCCTTTGATAACGGGGTACAGATAGTCGGGGTTGACTCCGTAGGCGCTGGTAACGAAGGTCTGCAGATAGCTTGCCGCAAACAGGCAGCCCGCCATAATGACGATGAGCGGCACCGCCTTCTTGAAGCGCGCCGTGGACTCTGCCGAGGGCTTCTCCTTGCCCGACGCCCGCCAGCTAACGAGGATAACCGCGAAGATGAGCGTGGCAAACAGGAAGGTGTAAAACTGAAAGACGGTGTTGGAATAATCGGCGCAGTACCGACGGTATAGCTGTTGACTGAACGCCATCAGTCCGTCACAGATCGCCGCGAGAACCATCAAAAGGAAGGCGCCAAGGCTGAAGCCGCCCTTCTGCTGACGGCTGTAGCTGGCAAGCAAGCACGCCGCGCCGAAGATCAGTGCGAAGCCAAGGAGGCTTCCCCACTTAACGGGAGTGCCGAACAGAACGAGGCAAAGCACCGCGGGAAGGATCGAGCTTAAGGTCAGCGCCGCGTCAACCGTCACAAGGGCGATCTTACGCACCGCGAAGATCCAAAACACCACGAAGCCCACGTTCATTGCACCCGAAAGCAAGCAGATCGCCGCCATCCTCCAATCAATGGCAAAACCTGCGCCCTCTACCAGCACCGGAACCGTACCGATGACAAGGCAAAAAAGCATTCGGGTAAAGTTAAACCGAAACGCGTCCCCTATGAGCGCGACGGCTTGGCTCGTCTTTTTTCCACAGTATCCCTTGAGCGCAAGACAGAGCAGAACGATCAAAATCAATATGTATTCCATAGCTTCATTATAACACAGATTTCCAAAATGCCAATGTTTTTTTGAAAAATATATGGACTTTTCTGCACAAATATTGTATGATAAGAACATCAAACCGCAAGGAGCCGATATGAAAACCGTTTCTTTTTCCGAACTTTCGCATATGAATCTTGACGTCCGCAGCCTGGAGGTCTTTCCTGCCGTATGGGCGGAACGCAAGCAATTTTCTCAATACGAAACCGTGCCGCGCGCCACGTCGGCGTTTTTTCTGATCCTCACAGACGTGCAAGGCTTCTTTTTGACCGCCGACGGCACACGCGTCGATATTACCAAAGGAGATGTTCTCTACATTCCCGAGGGAATCTGTTATCGCGCCGCCTTTCAGGGCGGAAGCGTTGAAACTCGTATCGATAGCATCACCGTCAATTTTCGTCTGTTCGACGACAATGGGGAAGGGATCCGCCTCTCGGACGGTATTTTCCTTCTTGCCCAAGGTCCCGACGGCGTTTTCGACACCTATTTTCACCGTCTTGCCGAATCGGTACACCAGGTGGGAGAAACCGGAAGCCTCTTCCGCAGAAAAGCCGATTTCTACTCCCTTTTGGACGCCATTCACATTCATAACGGTAATCGACGGGAGACCTACTACCCCATTCGCCGCGGCATCGAGGCACTGCGCCACGACTGGAACAAGAACGAGCGCATTGAGGTCTACGCCGCTCTCTGCGGTATGAGCGAGGGGTATTTCTACCGTCTGTTCCGCCGCACTATGGGGATGAGCCCGGTAGAATACCGAAATCTGCTTCGCATCTCCAACGCACAGTCGATTCTGAAAAACACCCGTTTTTCCGTTCGCGAGGTGGCGGCGATCGTCGGGTATGACGATCCCTTCTATTTCTGCCGCATCTTTAAAAAGCAGACGGGAACTGCCCCCGGCGACTATCGAAAATCCACCTTCGGGGTAGAGCTACCCGAATAACCGCGATATTTCAAATTTTGATTTATCGGTGGGTTTATGATGTCAAAACGGCGTCGCACAAACACTGTAGGGGCGCCCACTGGTCGCCCGCCACAAACGGCCAGAACCCCCCAACGGGCGCCCACTGG
>JBGVFO010000120.1:0-10653 GCA_045121195.1 Eubacteriales bacterium | reverse complement strand
TTTTGTGATAAGGGTTTGAACGTAGCCATGAACAAAATCAAATTTCGTTGTTTTCGGGTCGCCGGGGACGTCGACCCCTACGGTGTTAGAGGGTTTCGTTCGTTTTCGGCGTAGCCGTAACACACCGACAAACATCAATTTGTACCATCCGGCGCATCGTTTTTTATGGCAGATCCGCTTTATTATATGGAAGATTTTTGCTCGAAAAATGGGGCGCGCTTCAGCAAAACAGTCGTTTTTTGTCAAAATGACAAAAAATTTGCCTCAAATTCGTGCAGAGTGACAAAATACATTATTTTGTAAAAAGGATATTGACAACACACTATATGTTGTGATATAATACGCTCGAATCCGCTAAAAAACCAAAACGATTTGAAAGGAGAGCACTATGTATCAGGTCATTAAGAGAGACGGCAAGGTCGTTGAGTTCGATCTTTCCAAGATCAGCGCCGCTATCGTAAAGGCGTTTGAGGCGCAGGACAAGCAGTATCATCCCTCGGTGATCGATCTTCTGGCATTGAAGGTCACCGCCGATTTTGAAAACAAGGTAAAGGAGGGTCTTGTTGCCGTCGAGGACATCCAGGACAGCGTTGAGTCGGTTCTGGTTCAGGCAGGCTACGCGGACATCGCCAAGGCGTACATTCTGTACCGCCGTCAGCGCGAGAAGATCCGTAACATGAAATCCACCATCCTTGACTATAAGGAGGTCGTGGACAACTACGTGAAGGTCAACGACTGGCGCGTAAAGGAGAACTCCACCGTTACCTACTCGGTCGGCGGTCTGATCCTTTCCAACTCGGGTGCCGTTACCGCCAACTACTGGCTGTCCGAGATCTACGACGACGAGATCTCCAACGCACACCGCAACGCAGACATTCACATTCACGACCTGTCCATGCTGACCGGCTACTGTGCAGGTTGGTCCCTTCGCCAGCTCATCCAGGAGGGTCTTGGCGGTATCCCCGGTAAGATCACCTCCGCACCCGCAAAGCACCTTGCTACCCTCTGCAACCAGATGGTCAACTTCCTCGGTATCATGCAGAACGAGTGGGCAGGCGCGCAGGCATTCTCTTCCTTTGACACCTATCTTGCTCCCTTCGTAAAGGCTGATAACCTCACCTACGATCAGGTCAAGAAGTGCATCGAGTCCTTCGTATACGGCGTGAACACACCTTCCCGCTGGGGTACTCAGGCTCCCTTCTCCAACATCACCCTTGACTGGACGGTTCCCGCTGACCTCGGCGAGCAGTACGCGATCGTAGGCGGCAAGGAGATGCCCTTCAAGTACAAGGACTGCAAGGCAGAGATGGATATGGTCAACCGCGCCTTCATCGAGACTATGATCGAGGGCGACGCCAACGGCCGCGGCTTCCAGTATCCCATCCCCACCTACTCCATCACCCGTGACTTTGACTGGTCGGAAACCGAGAACAACAAGCTTCTCTTCGAGATGACCGCCAAGTACGGTACCCCCTATTTCTCCAACTACATCAACTCGGATATGGAGCCCTCGGACGTACGTTCCATGTGCTGCCGTCTCCGTCTTGACCTTCGTGAGCTCCGCAAGAAGTCGGGCGGCTTCTTCGGCTCGGGTGAGTCCACCGGCTCCGTGGGCGTTGTTACCATCAATATGCCCCGTATCGCCTACCTCGCAGAGGACGAGAACGACTTCATGCACCGTCTTGACAGACTCATGGACATCAGCGCTCGCTCCCTCAAGATCAAGCGTACCGTTATCACCAAGCTTCTGGACGAGGGTCTGTACCCCTACACCAGAAGATACCTCGGCACCTTCAACAACCACTTCTCTACCATCGGTCTTGTCGGTATGAACGAGGCCGGTCTGAATGCCAAGTGGATCGCGAAGGATATGACCCACGAGGAGTGCCAGGCGTTCTCCAAGCGCGTGCTTAACCATATGCGCGAGCGCCTCTCCGACTATCAGGAGATGTACGGCGACCTCTACAACCTCGAGGCGACTCCCGCCGAGTCCACCGCCTTCCGTCTTGCCAAGCACGACGTAAAGCGCTTCGGCGACATCAAGACCGCCGCCAAGAAAGAGGGCGACGCTCCTTACTACACCAACTCCTCTCACCTGCCCGTTGGCTACACCGACGATATCTTCTCGGCGCTTGACGTACAGGACGATCTTCAGACCCTCTACACCTCGGGTACGGTATTCCACACCTTCCTTGGTGAGAAGCTGCCCGACTGGAAGGCTGCTGCGAATCTGGTTCGCAAGATCGCGGAAAACTACAAGCTTCCCTACTACACCATGTCCCCCACCTACTCGGTATGCCGCACTCACGGTTACCTTGCCGGCGAGGTTCACTCCTGTCCTCACTGCGGTGAGAAGACCGAGATCTACAGCCGTATCACCGGTTACTACCGTCCCGTTCAGAACTGGAACGACGGTAAGTCCCAGGAATACAAGGATCGCTTGGTCTACAACATCGACCACGAGGCAATTACCAAGGGTATTCTCGGCAAGCGCGCCGAGGAGGTCGCAACGGGTACCGTTGAGGGTCGCGTGATGCTCTTCGCTACCAGGACCTGCCCCAAGTGCAAGATCGCCGCTTCCCTTCTTGAGAAGGACGGCGTGGAATTCGAAAAGCTGTTCGTCGAGGACAATGAGGAGCTGGCACGCGGCTACGGCCTGCGTCAGGCACCTACCCTCGTCGTAGAAACCCCCGAAGGCGTTCGCCTGTTCACCGAAGTACAGGGCGTGAAGGATTTCCTTGCCGCCCGCGTAAAGGCCTAATTACGATCAAAACCGCCCGCAGACATAGTCTGCGGGCGGGCTTTTTTATCGATCCTTGAAAATTCTACGTCTTATTTTGAAAGAGGCGGTAGAGGCTTGCGCGACCGCGCTTGCCCTCCCGTCCGATAATGCCGAGGACCTCCAGCGCCTTGAGATCGGCGGAAAGTGCCAGCCGCTTTGCCCCCGTCAGCGCCGAAAACTCCGCCGCGGTAAAGACCTCGGGCAAGCCCTCGGGCAAAAAGGTACGGGCAACGCCCTCCACGCCGGTAATATCTACAATATCCAAAAGCTCTCTCGGGATCCGCTCGATCTTGGAGGCTTTTTTCTTTTTGTCCGCCCCAAAGCCGTCCAGCTTTTTGTATTCGTCCACCGAGAGCATCACAAGACGAAGGGTCACACGGTGGAAGTCCAGCAGCTCCGCAAGCCAGTAGATCTCCCGAAGGACTCGCATATGCGCCCGTCCCTGCGTCACCCGCCGCGGCTTGCCGTCGATAGCCCCCGTCACGGGATCCACCCAAAACAGGCGCTTACTGACCACAACGGGACAGACGATCACCACCCGCTTATCCTCGCGGGTCAGATAATACGTCAGTTTTTTCTTGAGGGGATAAAAGCTGCCCGTCTGGATCTCGTAGATGGTATCGTCCACCATAGCGTCGGCAAAAAAATCGCCAATTCCTACCTCGTGGCAATCGGGATCCTCGCAGAAAAATCGCTTGAGGATCAGGTGCATATACTTTTCCCCGTAGGTGCCGATCCCCATTTCCGCGTGTCCCTGTTCAATAACGTCCTCGCACACCTGCAAAAAGCGCGCCTTTTGTTCGTCCGCGACCATGTCTCCGCTCCTTTCCCGTATTGCCGCGCGTATAGAAACGGCGCGTGCTACATATTATAATACCACAAATCCCGTCACTTGTCTTGAAAAAATGAAAATTTACACGATAAATTGATGTTTGTCGGGGAGTTTGTAAAACGAAATTGATGGTTTGTAGGGGCGACCATTGGTCGCCCGCCATGAACAACAATTACCCAACGAACGGGCGATCAATGATCGCCCCTACGGGTTTGTGCGTTACCTTTTCGTATATGCAAACTCACCGATCAATCAAAATTTGAACGGTGAATTGATGTTTATCGGTGTGTTCGCAGTACGTTGCAAGGCCTCTCCAAGAATGGGAGAGGCTCCCGCGAAGCGGGTGGTGAGGTTGCGCCTTTTTATATTGCAAAATGGCACGGTGCCGTACATTGGTACAAATTCCGCAACCTCATCCGTCGCCTTCGGCGCCACCTTCTCCCATTCTTGGAGAAGGCTCTCAATGCTCGCCGTTTTGTCACATCAAACCCACCGATCAATCAAAATTTGCCTTTGCGAATCAAATTTGTTACACATAAAATCCGACGGGTGGGCGCACAGTATTATTGCACACAAATCAATCCCCAAATTCAAGGCATCAATATCCAAAGGAAGCCAACACAATGAACCACAACCCAATCAGAAGAAAGAAAACGGCGCGAGTCCTCCTCTCTGTCCTTGCGGCGTGGGTGCTCCTCTCGGCAACCCTCCTCGGCATATACGACGCTGCCATTCCCGACCGCGTTTCCTATTTTGAGGGCGAGGAGCTTCCCGTCTACCTCGCCGCGTCCCCACAGGTGGTGGCAGACGAAGCACGCCCCTGCGGCACGGGCGCCCCTCGGCAGGAGATCGCCGTACAGTACAAGCTCTTCGACCTGATTCCCGTCAAGACGGCCACGGCAGAAGCCTACAAGCGCCTCCGCGTCTATCCCGGCGGCATGCCCTTCGGCGTGAAATTCTTTACGAGCGGCGTCACCGTCGTGGGCTTTTCCGACGTGGAATGCGACGGCAAGTCGGTCAATCCCGCGCGGGAGGCAGGGCTTCGGCAAAAGGACGTCATCACCCACGTGGGCGGACGGGAGCTGGCAGACGCCGCCGCTCTCACCGAGGCGGTGGAGGCATCGGGCGGCAAACCGCTGGTGCTCGGGTGTCTGCGCGGCGACCGCGCCTTTGAGGTCACGGTCACGCCCACCCTTGCCGACGGCGAAGGACGCTATAAGACGGGCGTTCTCGTTCGGGACAGCGGCGCGGGCATCGGCACCGTCAGCTTTATCCTCCCCGAAAGCAACTATTTCGCGGGGCTGGGACACGGCATCTGCGATACCGACACGGGGGCGCTCATCCCCATCTGCCGCGGTACGGTGGTGGATGTGACCATCAGCGGCATCACCAAGGGACAGAGCGGCACGCCCGGAGAGATCCGTGGCTTTTTTAACCCCGGCAAAACGGGAATGCTCCTCGGAAACACCGACTGCGGCGTGTACGGAATCTTCTCTTCGGCGCCTACGCCTGCCTGTCAGCCCATTTCCATCGCCCTCAAGGACGAGCTGCGGGAGGGTGAGGCGCATATTCTCTGCACTCTTGATGAGAGTGGCATCGGACGGTACGCCGTCACCATCTCGGACATCAACCGAAACGCCGACGGCGGTAAGTGCTTCACCGTTACGGTGACCGACCCGAGCCTTCTGGAAAAAACGGGAGGTATCGTGCAGGGAATGAGCGGCTCTCCCATTATTCAGAACGGTAAGCTGGTGGGCGCCGTCACCCACGTCCTCGTAGGCGACCCCACGCGC
Organism: Eubacteriales bacterium; assembly: GCA_045121195.1. Classification (GTDB taxonomy): domain Bacteria; phylum Bacillota; class Clostridia; order Oscillospirales; family CAG-272; genus RGIG8775. The sequence goes on along the minus strand of JBGVFO010000120.1, from coordinate 5,246 downwards.
GGCTACGGCATTTTTATCGAAAATATGCTGGATGTGCTCCCCGATAAGGAAACCGATCCCCTCGCGGCATAAGAAAAAAGGCTCCGGAGAAATCCAGAGCCTTTTGTTAATAAATTGATGTTTGTCGGGGAGTTTGTAAAACGAAATTGATGGTTTGTAGGGGCGACCATTGGTCGCCCGCCATGAACGACAATTACCCAACGAACGGGCGATCTATGATCGCCCCTACGGGTTCGTGCGTTGCCGTTTCGTTCGGCGTAACAAATCGGGGTTGCGTTAGCAATTCGCGGTGTTTAGCCGCGAAACCGATTTGTTATCGAGGTTGCATAGCAACCTCAAAACCCACCGATCAATCAAAATTTGAACGCGATCAGCCTTCGATCACAAGGGTCTTGCCCGCGGGAATGGGATACCGGTTGCCCTTCCAGACCAAGGTTCCTCCCGAGAAGGCGGACAGGACCTCCACCCGATCGCCGTCCACCTTGACGCGGATGTCGCCGCGCACCGTGGGAACGACGCCCTCAAAGTGCTTGTAAGCCCCGCCCTTTGGCGCTACCGTATAGCGCTCGTAGGCAGGCGCGTCGGCAGAAACACCAAGGCAGTAGCGACCGAGAAGATAGATAGGACCGCAGGACCAGGCGTGGCACAGGGATTTTCCGTAAGGCTCACCGTACATAGCGTAATGCTCCTCCCCGCGCTGTGCGGGATCATACTGCTCCCACGCCGTGGTAGCACCAAGGGCGAGCATACCGCCCCAATAGTCCTCCAAAAAGCGCTGCGCCTCGTCCAGATGTCCCATATGGCAAAGCGCCGCAAGCTCGTAAAGCTTGAAATAGGGGGTGGTGATGGCACGGACGGCACCGTTTTTCAGAACGTTTTGGTAAATGCTCCTCGTTTTTTCCCCGTCCACAAGGTCAAAGAGAACGGCGAAGATATTGCCGTGACGCGTCACGTGCTCCTTGCCCGAGGTATCGCAGTCAATGAAGCACCCCTTCTCCTCTCGCCAGAACCGCTTGAGGATCACGGCGCGGAGCGCCTCGGCGCGCGCTTCGTAGGGCGCGGCGTCCTCCCCCGCAAGGGGTGCCAGCCTCGCCATACAGCGGTGGGCGTACCACAGAAGGATCTGCTCCGCCGCAAGGGGGCCCGACTTGTCCATGATCGACCAGTCGATGAAGATCCAATCTCCCTTTCGGGACACCATAAGCCCCTCCTCATCCAGTCGGGACAGAACAAAATCGTACAAAAGGTGGATGCGCGTCCAATAGGTGCGGACGAACTCGGCGTCGCCGAAGGACATATAGTATTCCCATACCGAAATGAGGGTCAGAGAGGAATAATCGTTGATGTTGTTGACGTGGGAGATCACCCTGTCCTTGGGAAGGAGCGCCAGCAGAGAGCGTCTGCCAAGTCCGCGGTCGGCAAAGAGATAGTCGCCGATCATCAGGGATTCGCGGACGTCGCCTCCCCAGACCCAACGGTCGCGCTTGATGCCGTCGTAGTAAAACTCACGGGCGCAGAGGTGGAAGGTATAGGCGCAGACGTCAAAGATGCGCGCCACGAGGGGACGGTCGCAAGAAAAGGCGCCCCGATGCTTTACGTCAAGCATTTCGGTAATGGCGTGGATGCCCACGCGAGCAGGTCCCGTAATATAGACGTAGCGGAAGCCCCGCGCGTCAAGCCCCGCCCGTGAGGTGCCGGAAAGCGCCTCCCAAACGGTACAACGGCGGAAGCCCTTGCCCGCCAGCGCCTCGCCGCGGCTCTCGCCGTAGTAGACGGTATAGGTGGCGTCCTTCCGCATCCCCTCCAGCATCAGAGAGGCAAAGACCTCCCGACCGAAATCGTAGAGAATGCCGCCCTCCACCGCCTCCTCCCTCTCGGGGTGGATGACGTCAACGGCAAAGGGAAAGTCGGTGGGGTCGTCGTCGGGTCGGGTGAAGGCAGGCTCACAGCCCACCGATACCGCCTCCCCGCGCTCGTGCAGGGTGGCGCTCCAGCTTTCGTCGGTGACGAGAAGCGGACTGTCGATATAAATACAGGGCAAGCCGACGCGGTTCTGCACCCGCACCTTAACGGTATGCTCCCCTGCCGTCACGGCAATAGGAGCGTTCAGCGGATACATATCACGGTCGATACGCACCTGTCCCTCGCCGTGGGCGCAGCAGGTAAACTCGCCGTCGCACTCGGCGGTAAAGGTCTTATTAAACTCCACGATGGGATAGACGGTGGGAACGTCCCAGACGGCGGGGCATACCGTTCCGTATTGCTCCCGTCGGGTGTGTACCGCAAGATTGTGATACACCTCGAATTCCCCGCGGTACCAGATCCATTTTGCTGACATAATTCTACTCCTTTCGGTTGGTAAAGATAAAGAATTTGCTGACGATATAGTTGAGTACGGTAATGATGACGTTGGAGATCAGCTTCCAGAAAACGCTGTTTCCCGAAAGGAGATCTACCGCAAGCCACATAATGCCCACGTCAAGAAGCCCCGTCGCCACGCGGCATCCGAAGAAGGACACAAGCTCGAAAAGTCCACGGGAGGCGTCGCCGCGGCTCTCGAACACCACAAGCTTATTGGTGACGAAGGCGACGATGACCGCCGCAAGCCACGCAAGGATCGTGCTCGGCACGTTCCCCACGTGGAGAAGCTCGTAAAGCACCGCGTAGCACACGGTATTGAGGATCATAGTGCAGACCCCGAAAAACAGATACCAGAAGATCTGTCGGTATTTTTGATACAGCTCTTTTATTTTCATAGCATTACCCCAAGCCAAGCGCCGCGGCGATGGCCGACACGCGGTCGGGATAGGACACGTTCACGCGGCAGAGATAGAGCAAAAACGCGGAGATCACCGTCACCGCCGACAGAACGGCGACAAGAGTAACGATGCCGCGGCGCGTCCACTTGTCCGCCGACTCGTACCAAAGCCCCACCGCAAGGAAGCACAGCAGTCCCATAAGGAAATAGACGTCCATACGGTAGCGCTCAAGAAGATAGGGGCTCCACATCACGTCAAAGGCGGTGATAACGAGGACGGTGACCGCAAGCCCCAACATCAGCCACGAAAGCCGCTTCTCCCGCATAGCGCGGAAGGCGCGGGGGTCTGCGATCCCAAGACTCAAAAAGAGAATGGGGAAATTGAGGAACACGCCGTTCGTCCGTACGAAGGGGAAGGCGGCGGTCCTGCCGTTATCATCGAAAAACATCTCGCCAAGACCCTTCACGATGCGCTTCAGCATCTCGCCGTTCAAGGTCACGCGGTACTGCGACTGGTCGGCGACCGTAAGCTGATACGCCTGTCCGAACTCAAAGGGATCGTCGAAGCGGACGGTGTTGTAGACCATCAGTGACACGCCCACAACAAGGTACGGAAGTGCTGCCAAAGCCAATTTTCCAAGGAGCTTCACGGTAAATTTCCGTCCCCGAAGGAACTCGACGAGGGCGGGGATCACCAAAAGATTGGTCAGGGCGATAGGGGGACGGCAGCCAAAGGCGAGAGCACCGAGAAGGGCGCCCGCCGCCGCAAGGGCGATCTGCCGATTCTCCCTCTCCTCCACCCACACCCCGCGGATGAAGAAATACAGACTCCACACCGTCAGCATAATGGCGGCGGTGATGGCGGTGCAATAGAGGGCAGGCTCGGCGGTGGCATACCAAACGCTCATGACCGAGAACGCCACCGAAAGACAAAGACAGATTCCGTAAGGAAGGGACGGAAAGAACCGTCGGCGGAGCGTCCGGAACAGGACGAAGATGCCCACGATCGCCACCGCCACGAAGAGCTGGGTGGCGTGATAGGTGGTCAGCGCCTCCCCCGTCAGCAGGCGGTAGGGCAAAAAGGCAAGAAACACGGGCACGATGCCGAAATACATATAGTACTGTCCGTCGTAATAGGCGTGATCCCAATGGTAGGGGACCCGCGCCGCCTTGCGCTCCTCGGGATCGTAGGGGTTGTCCAGCGCCAGAAGGGCGTCCTCGTCCCCGTAGTCGAAGGTGATACGCCCCTCAAGGATCGCCTCTGCCATCAGCTCGTACTGGTTGCGATGCCCAGGCTTCTCGCCGTTCCAGAGGGGTAACTCCCCCATGGGAAGCACGCAAAGAAGGACGGTCAGGATAGCGACGAGGGCGGCAACAAGGCTTTTCGTGACCTCGGTGCGGTCAAACAGTCGGTCAGTCACGGCGCTTCCCTTCTCCGCGAAGGGCGCGGAAATGACGGTTGGCGTCGATGCGCGCCAGCTCAAAGTCCTGCTTGTTCTTCTTCACCGCGTTTTCCAGCTGAAGCCCCGTAAAGAAGGACAAGAGGGATGCAATGGCGGTAAAGCCGCACACGATCAGGGTCGGGAACTTTAACACAAGCCCCGTGCGAAGATAATCCGCAAGCACGGGGATAAAGAAGCCCACGGCAAGAAGCATCAGCACTGCCGCGATAATGCCGAAGAAGGAGGCGGGCTTGTAGGTGCGGTGCAGTCCCCCGATGGTGCGAAGCACGCGAAGTCCGTCGCGCACCGTGTTCAGCTTGGATACGCTTCCCTCGGGCCTGTCGCGGTAGGGGATCACCACGTGATCCAGCTTCATATTTTTGTCAAGGGCGTGGATGGTCATTTCGGTTTCGATCTCAAAGCCCGCCGAAAGGACGGGAAAGGTCTTGACGAACTCGTAGCTGAAGGCGCGACAGCCCGTCATCACGTCCCGCACGCGAGAGCGGAACAGGGTGTTGATGGCGAAGCGGACGGCAGAATTGCCGAAATTGTGGAATCGGCGCTTGTTTTCGGTGAAATAGGTGGAGGAAAGGCGGTCGCCGATGACCATGTCCGCGCCGCGGTGAAGCACAAGATCTGCCATCTCACGGGCGCAGTCGGGGGGATAGGTGTCGTCGCCGTCGGTCATCAGATAGACCTCCGCGTCGATCTCGCGGAACATACGGCGGATCACGTTGCCCTTGCCCTGTTGATATTCGTACCGCACCACGGCGCCCGCCTCACGGGCAAGCTCCGCCGTGCCGTCGGTGGAATTGTTGTCGTATACGTAGACCATGGCGTCGGGCAGGGCGCGCATCCAATCGTCTACCACCTTTGCCACCGTGCGGCTCTCGTTATAGCATGGGATCAAAACTGCGATCTTGTCCATGGCGTTCTCCTTTTTGTTGTTTTTTTCAGTATATCATACGTCCCCGCTCCTGTCTACCCATTCGACAGAAGTGGATAAATTTTGAGTTGTCGGTGGGTTCGATGTGACGAAACGGCGA
>JBGVFO010000119.1:0-2163 GCA_045121195.1 Eubacteriales bacterium | reverse complement strand
CCCGCGGCGATGCGAAGGGTGCCGCGGCTGCTCCGCCCCTCGATATTGTCGCAGGCGGTGCGGATGGCAAGGGTCATGGGTATGTAGCCAAAGGGGTAGCCACCCGTGGGGCCCACAAGCACGTGGGCGCCTCCCGAGAAGCCCGCGAATACGGGCAGTCCCAGGGCGCCAGGCCCCACGTAGAGAATGATCGCCATAAGGGCGCATCGGCGGTCAGCCAGCATGGCGACCAGCGCCACGCCGAACATGGAAAGGGACATGGGAATGCTCCCGATCGGCACCGAGATGGGCGCCAGAAGGCAAAGCATTGCCGCCAGCAACGCCGTAAAAATGCTTCGTTTCAGCTTCATATTATCCTCGAAGAAGGGTGCTTAACATGCTCTGTCCGTCGCCGCGGAAGGGGACGCCCAGCGCCTCGGCAACGGTTGCGCCAACGGTGGCAAAGCCGTCTATCGTGCCGAGATCTACGGGCGCGATGCCCTTGCCCGCCACGAGAAGAGGAACGTACTCACGGGTGTGGTCGGTGCTGGCAAGGAAGGCGGGGTCACAGCCGTGGTCAGCCGTGACGATGACCGCGTCCTCCTCCCCGAGGGTGGGAAGGAAGCCCCCAAGCCAGCCGTCGAACGCGGCGAGCGCCGCGGCGTAGCCGTCCACGTCCCGACGGTGTCCGTAAAGCATATCAAAGTCTACAAGATTGGCAAAGCAAAGACCCGTAAAGTCCCGTTTTGCCATCTCCGAAAGCATTTCCATGCCCTCGGTGTTGGAATGGGTGTAGTGGGACTCGGTAAGACCCCGTCCCACGAAAATATCGCCGATCTTGCCGATGCCGATGACCTCGCGGCCCGCCGCCTTGAGGGCGTCAAGCAGGGTGTCACGGGGCGGCTCGATGGAAAAGTCGTGTCGGTTGGCGGTACGGGTGAAATGCCCCGCCTCGCCGATAAAGGGTCGGGCGATGACCCGCCCTACGCCGTGCTCGCCCACAAGAAGCTCACGGGCAATGCGGCAGTAGCGGTACAGCTCCTCGGGCGGTACCAGGTCCTCGTGGGCGGCGATCTGAAAGACGCTGTCCGCCGAGGTGTAAACGATGAGGTCGCCCGTGCGAAGATGCTCCTCGCCGTAGTCGGCAATGACCTCGGTGCCCGAATAGGGCAGATTGCAGATAACGCCGCGACCTGTGCGGCGGGAAAATTCGTCAAGCAGCGCCTTTGGAAATCCCTCGGGATAGGTGGGAAGTGGGCGCTCCGAAACAATGCCCCCGATCTCCCAGTGACCGATGGTGGTGTCCTTGCCGAGGGACAGCTCCCGAAGGCGTCCGTGAGCGCCGCGAGGCTCGTCGACGGTGCCGAGAAAGCCGAGTCCGTCTATGTTGCCAAGACCCAGAGCGCGCAGGTTTTTTGCCGAGAAGCGGGGCGACGCGGAAATGCTCCGCAGGGTGTGAGCGCCTACGTCGCCAAATGCCGCCGCGTCGGGCGCCTCACCGGCTCCCACACTGTCAAGGACGATCAAAAATATTCGTTTCATAGACGCCTCCGTAAAAAATGGAACATTGAAAATGAAAAGTGGAAAATTGAGGGTTCAAATTTTGATTGATCGGTGGGTTCGATGTGACGAAACGGCGACGCACAAACCCGTAGGGGCGATCATTGATCGCCCGTTCGTTGGGCCTTTGCCGTATATGGCGGGCGAACACAGTTCGCCCCTACGGAAAAGACGTTGCGCTGATAAACGTCAATTTACCGTTCAAATTTTGATTGATCGGTGGGTTTTATGTTGCAAAATGGCGACGCTTAATCACTGTAGGGACCGGCGTCCCCGACGGTCCGCAACGAGGAATTTTATCGTTTAAAATTGGTATTCAATCCATATAAAACAAGCAATTATGCGCCGTTTCTTGCAAACCGAAATGGTGACGCTTTCGGACCGCCGGGGACGCCGGTCCCTACGGTGTTAGATTTTTTCGTTCGCTTTGCGTGTAGCCGTTCTCACCGAAAAACATCAATTTACCGTTGAAATTTTGATTTGTCGGTGTGTTCGATGTGACGAAATGGCGACATACAAACCTTGTAGGGGGCGACGGTCTCGTTGAGACTCGGTCACGCCACGGCTCTGACTGCCACCGGCAGTCATTCACTACCGTGTCGCCGCTTCGCTACCTCGGCGCCC
>JBGVFO010000118.1:0-6045 GCA_045121195.1 Eubacteriales bacterium | reverse complement strand
ATTGATCGCCCGTTCGTTGGGTAATTGTCGTTCATGGCGGGCGACCAATGGTCGCCCCTACAAACCATCAATTTCGTTTTACAAACTCCCCGACAAACATCAATTTATAGGCTGAAAATTACTTCAGAATATCGCCCATGGCGATTTTTCTGCCGCGGATGAAATCGGCGGCGGTCATTCGTCCCTTGCCTTCGGGAAGGACGCCGAGAAGAAGGACGGAGCCGTTTCCGCAAGCTACCTCGATGCCATGCTCAAGAGAAACGACGCGTCCTACCTCGCCCTTTACGCCCTCGCGGGCGGCGATCCTCGCCTCGGTTACCTTTAAGAGCTTGTCGTCGGGGGTATGGGTGAAGGAAAGGGGAATGGGAGAAAGTCCGCGAATCTGGTTGTGTACCTCTTCGGCGGTCTTCGTGAAATCAATGAGGCAATCTGCCTTTTCGATCTTGGCGGCGTAGGTGGAAAGGGAATCGTCCTGCTTTTCGCGGGCAACCGTTCCGTTTCTAAGACCCTCAACCGTGCGGAGCAGGGTCTCGGCACCGCAAGTCGCCAGTTTATCGTGAATGTCCTCAAAATTATCGTTTTCCTCGATAACTACCTCGGACTTGAGAAGCATATCGCCCGTGTCAAGCCCTACGTCCATATACATGGTGGTGATACCCGTGACCCTCTCGCCCTCCATAATGGCGCGCTGCATGGGAGCCGCACCGCGATATTTAGGAAGAAGAGATCCGTGGACGTTGATGCAACCGAATTTGGGATAATGGATAACGTTTTCGGGCAGGATCTTGCCGTATGCCACGACCACGATGAGCTCGGGCGCAAGGGTATCGAGAAGAGCCGCGAATTCCTCGCCGCGCAGGGTGCTCGGCTGATAAACGGGAAGTCCTTTCTCTTCGGCGTATACCTTAACGGGAGGCGGGGTCAGAGTGTATCCGCGTCCTTTTGGCTTATCGGGCTGGGTGACGACGCCGATAACGTCCTCGCCCGCCTCGCAGAGTGCCTTGAGGGAGAAAAGGGCAAAATCGGGAGTGCCCATGAACAAAATTCTCATCTTCTGCGCTTCCTTGCCTTTCTGCGTTCCTCCTGCTCCTCCTCGGAGGGGATCTTATCGGCGGGTGCCTTGCGGTCGATCATCAGCTTGCCGTCAAGGTGGTCGATCTCGTGGCAGAAGGCGCGGGCAAGAAGTCCGCTTCCGCTGACCTCAAAGGTCTCGCCCTTTCGGTTCATAGCGCGGACCGTTACGTGCATGGGGCGCTTCGTGAAGGGCCACTCCTCGGGAACCGACAGACAGCCCTCCTGCTCGTATTGCTCGCCCGCAAAGGCGATGATGGTGGGGTTGATCATCTCGATCAGCTCGCCCTCCTCTACCTCAACGACGACGATGCGGCGCAGCACGCCTACCTGAGGGGCGGCAAGACCGCAGCCGTTCGCCTCGTGCATGGTCTCTGCCATATCGTCAAGCAGGGTGAGGATGCGGGGGGTGATCTCGGTCACCTCACGGGAGACCTTGCGGAGGGTCTCGTCTCCGTATTTGATAATGTTCAGCTTAGCCATAATGAGTTCCTTTCTTAAAGGTTAGTGGGGTTAAAGTCGATGGCAAGGGTGGTTTTTCCCTTGGACCGTCGGCTGAAATCGGTAAGAAGATTGGAAAAGAGCGCGCGGGTGCGTTTGCCGAGACGGCATTTGATCACCATTCGCATACGGTATTTTCCGTCCACCTTATAGACGGGCGCCTCGAAGGGACCGAAGACCACCATAGGCAGATCGGCGTAATCCTTCATGGCGCTGGTGCGGAAATCGTCGTAGAGCCGCTTGCAGGCGAGTGCCAGCTCGGTCTCACTTTCCGAAACGATGTTGATCAGCACGATGTCGCAGAAGGGGGGGAAGGAGAGGATCTTGCGGAGCTTGATCTCACGGGCGAAGAAGCTTTCGTAGTCCTGCTTGCAGGCTAGACGGATGATCTCGTGGTCGGGGTTGTTGGTCTGGATAATGGCGCGTCCCGCCCGTTTTGCGCGTCCCGCTCTGCCGATCACCTGCGTCAGAAGGGCAAAGGTGCGCTCGGCGGCGCGGAAATCGTCAAGATACAGGGAAGCGTCGGCAAGAAGAATGCCCACAAGGGTCACGTCGGGAAAATCGTGTCCCTTGGTCACCATCTGGGTGCCGAGAAGCACGTCCGCCTCGTGACGGCGGAATTTTCCGAGAAGCTCTCCGTAGGCGTTTTTCTTCGCCGTTGTGTCGGTGTCCATACGGAGGATCCGCGCCTTCGGCATCAGCTCGGCAAGATCGCGCTCCACGCGCTGGGTGCCGTAGCCCACGAAGCTGATATGCTCCGAGCCGCACTCGGGACAGGTCTTGGGGACGGGTGTTCGCATACCGCACCAATGGCAGACTAGGGTGCCGTCGTCATAGCTTCCTTTTTTGGTATGATAGGTCATAGAAACGCTGCATCGGGGGCAGGATACCGCCTTGCCGCACTTGCGGCAGGAAACGTAATTGTTGTAGCCGCGGCGGTTGAGAAAGAGGACCGACTGTCCGTCTGCCTCGGAATTCTGCACTAGCGCTTTTGCCAGCGTCTGTCCGATGGGGGTGATGTTACCCGAGCGCACCTCCTCCCGCATATCGGCGATGGTGACCTCGGGAAGCTTGGCGCTTCCGTAGCGCTTCTTGAGGGTCAGCAGGGTATATTTTCCCTCGACCGCCTTCTGGTAGCTTTCCACCGAGGGGGTAGCCGATGCTAAAAGCATAAGCGCGCGGTTCTCGGTAACGCGGAAGCGGGCGATGTCACGGGCGTGATATTTGGGATTGCTGTCGGATTTGTAGGTGTGCTCCTGCTCCTCGTCCATAATGATCATGCCGAGATTTTTCACGGGAGCAAAGACGGCGGAGCGTGTGCCGATCACCACGTCGGCGTCCCCGTTTTTGATCCTCGTGTAGGCGTCGATGCGCTCCCCTTGGGAAAGGGCGGAGTGAATGACCGCCACGCGGTCACCGTAACGGGCGCAGAAGATGCCGAGGGTCTGGGGGGTAAGCGCGATCTCGGGAAGCATAACGATGACACCGCGATGAAGAGAAAGCGCTAAGTCGATGGTAGCAAGCATCACGCTGGTCTTTCCGCTTCCCGTTACGCCGTAGAGAAGGGCGGCGCGGGGCGCGTTTGCCTTCAGCATTTCCGAAAGCGCGTCAAAGGCGATCTGCTGCTCGTCGTTGAGTCGGATCTCCGCCTTGGCGGGCGTTTCGGGAAGCTCGTAGGGGATTCGGTAGGTGATCTCCTTATTTAGCTCCACAAAGCCGCGGGTGACCAGCGCGTTTAGCTGCTGACGGGTCGCTTTGGCGGTTTTGAGAAGATCGTCCTCCGCCATGTCGCCGTGCTCAAGGAGCGCCGCGGCGATGGCCCATTGCTTAGGAGAACGGGGAACGCCGGGATCGGACTTGGAAAACAGCGCGGCGCGCAGAGTCCTCTCGTCTGCCGCAAGATGGCAGGAATAGCTGGTAACACCGGCTTCGGTGTCTTTGACCTCCATCTCCCTTGTGGCGTAGCCCGCTTCGCAAAGCTTGCGAACGGTGGTCTCCACCTTAGCGCCGAATTTCGTGCGGAGTGACGTCATAGAGGCGTGCTTACGCCCCCTCAGATACTCATATACGAAGAGCGCCTGGGCGCCAAGACCGCGGGGCGCCTCCGACATCGGCTTGTCGGTTGCGGCAACAAGCTCCTCAAAGCGGGACAGAGCCGCCGAGGGGAGCATGGCGTGGATGGCGTCGCCGTAGGTGCAAAGGGTCATCTCCTTCATAAATTCGCACAGGCGGAGATTTTCATCCTCAAGGCGAAGGGCGTCGGGGCAGACCGAAAGCACGGGCTTGACGGCAAAGCCGTCGGCGTCGGGCTTATCGCACAGATCGACGACCAGCGCCAGATGCCTGCGGTTACCCGCACCGAAGGGGACCGTGACGAAGGAGCCGCGGGTGACCTTGCTCCGAAGGTCGGGGGGGAGAAAATAATCGTAGGGGCGGTCAATGGCGTACGGAACGTCCAGTACGTAGACCTTAGTATATTCCTTTGACATTGACACACTCCTTTCTCGGTACTGAAAATAAAGTCAGCATTGACCGACAACGCGGCGGATGCCGTTTGCTCGGAGCAATGCCGACTTCAAATGACGCTTTGCTTATTCTTCGGTTTCCTCAACGGACTCCTCTGCGGCGGGTTCCTCGATCTCCGCGATGGAATACTCGCCCTTGTAGATACGGTTGATGGCGATCTTGACCGCCTTCTCGTCCTTGAGCTCCTTGTCGATCATGGTCTGCAGAGGTCTTTCGGACTCCTTGCCGCTGGAGATCGCCTTCTCGGCGTCCTCACGCTGCTTCACGTATTCGTCGGTGACGATGCGGGCGCATTTAGCGGTGGCAAGCGCAAGCTGATATCTGTTGAATTGGTCCTTGGTGAGTTCGGTGAAGGTAGGGTAAATCATAATATTCTCCTAAATCTTTATTTTTCGTTAGCAAAAAAGTCGACTGCCGCATTGGGATTTCGGGATTGCCGAAGCTGCTCGGCGCGGACGATGGAAAGAATGTCCGACACGGCTTGGTCACTTTGGTTGTCGTAGTTATAGACGATATAATCGTATTCGTGGAAGACCTTGGCTTCCTCACGGGTGCGGGCAAGACGCAGAAGGATCTTATCCTCAGTCTCGGTGCCGCGACCGCGCAGACGCGCCTCCTGTACGGCGTGGTTGGGAGGAAGCAGCATAATGAGCACCGCGTCGGGGTATTTTGCCTTGACGTTCATGGCGCCCTCAACCTCAATTTCGAGAATGAGATTTTTGCCGCTTGCGAGAACCTGCTCTGCCTCACGCAGGGGGGTTCCGTAGTAGTTGTCGCAGTAGCGGGTGTATTCCAGCATTTCTCCTGCCGCAATGCGGCGCTCAAACTCCTCACGGGAGATGTAGTAGTAGTTTACGCCGTCCTGTTCGCCGGGGCGGGGGGCTCTTGTGGTGGCGGATACCGAGAAGGCGAAGCCCTCGTGCTTCAAAAGCGCTCCGTTTACCGTGCCCTTGCCGCTTCCCGCGGGACCGGAAACAACGATCAAAAGTCCTTTTTTCATAGTGGCAATCCTTTTTCTTATTCTTCCTCGGGCTCCTCGTCGGTGCCGTCGTCCTTATCGTCAAGACGGTTTGCGATGGTCTCCGTCTGGATGGCGGACAGGATCACGTGCTCTGAGTCGGTTACGATAACCGAGCGGGTACGTCTGCCGCAGGTGACGTCGATGGCGCGACCGTCATCCTTGGCGTCCTGGATCAGACGCTTCACGGGTGCCGAATCGGGGCTTGCCAGCGCGACCACGCGCTCGGCGGCTACCATATTTCCGAAGCCTACGTTGATAAATTTCATATCCGTTTCCTCTTACTCAATGTTTTGTATCTGCTCGCGGATCTTCTCGATCTCGGTCTTGACCTGCACCACGAGATGCGCGATCTCTGCGTTCTGGCACTTGGAGCCGATGGTGTTGATCTCGCGGTTCATCTCCTGGATCAGGAAGTCGATCTTTCGACCGATAGGCTCGCGGGAGTCCAGCATTTTCGTGAACGCGTCGAAGTGAGAGCCCAGACGCACCAGCTCCTCGTCAATGGCAATGCGGTCGGCGAAGATGGCGCATTCGGTGAGAATACGGTTCTCGTCCACCGTGATCTTGTTGTCGGAGAGCATCTGCGACAGTCTTGCGCGGAGCTTCTCACGATAGCTCTCCACGTCAGACGCGGAAAGGGCGGCGACGGTCTTGGTGATGTCGCGGATGGAAGCCACCTTTTCGCAAAGGTCCCGTTCGATGTTGGCACCCTCCGCCTCTCTTGCCGCCAGAAAGCGGTCTACGGCGGGGGAGAGGACCGAAAGAATATCCTGCCAATCGGACTCGGCGTCCTCCTCGGGCTTCTTCACACAAAAGATCTCCTGGTTGCGCGCCACACCCATAACGCTGATGTCGTCGGCAAGTCCGAACTCGTCGCGAAGGCGGCGAAGCGCGTCTATATAGCCCTTGGCGTATGCGGAATCCAG
>JBGVFO010000117.1:0-22494 GCA_045121195.1 Eubacteriales bacterium | reverse complement strand
GAAGGTGGCAAAGAACGCCCAGATCAGCGTCCAGGAAAGAATCTCGCCAAAGGCAAGACCAAGTCCGCCCTTACCAAAATTAAACAGCTCGTTAAAATGTGTAAATCCAACCCAACTGAAGAGATTGGAATAACCGTCGTGCTGGGCATCGTAATTGGTGAAGGCAACCAGCACCATATAGATGATGGGGAGCACGGTAAATGCAAGAATTCCCGTCATAGGAAGCGCCAGAAGCGTCTTATGGAACTGGTCGTCAAGAAGGGACTTCAAGTCGTCCTTTCCACTCTTGATCTTCTTGCCGCCGGCTATGATGTTCATGCAAAGACGGCACTGCTTGACCTGTACTCTCCACGTATAGATAAACGCCACAATGAAGATGATGGTAAGAAGTCCGTAAAGCATAACCTTAACCGAGTCATCTCCATCCACCCATACGGTCATCTCACCAAGGATCGGATGCTCAACGACTTGATTTCCGCCCTGCTGCGTTCCGATGGTTTCCCCTACCCGGAACCAATTGCCCTTGGCAAGCCAATGCAAGCCCGTTCCAAGCTGTCCCGCGCCAAAGGGGACAAACATATAGACGAGGAAGATCAGCTCGAACAAAAGGAAAAGAATACCGCGCAGGATCTGACCGTAATACAGATTTCCGAATCCAAACAAGAAGAAGGAAAGCTTGACAGCCCAATTTCCTTTGGAAAACGTCGTGCCGATATCGACAAATTCATTCTTTATGCCAAGACCGCACTCCCGAAAGAATTTCAATATGGAGCGTCCAACCCCTTTGAAAAAGGTCGGAATGGCGCAAAGAAAGAGTTTGAGATTATATAGAAATGCCTGAAATTTATTCAGCTTCAGATACTCTAAATCATTCAATCGTTTCATAAGCAAAATATAAACCGAGTTTATATGAACTCCTTCTTATAATGAGAAGGCATTGTTAGCCGATACACAAGACAAATGTCGTCCTTGTATCTCGGCTAACAATGCCTCTACAGTGGGAATCGGGTGAGTCCCGAAGGATTCACCCGATCCTCAGTTAATTTATTAACTTAGATTGACTTATCAACCAACCTTGGTAATTTCAACCTTAACGTCACCGTAGTTGCTACCGTCCCACGAGAATACAATCTTGTAGGATCCAGCCTCGGTAACCTTGAAGTTGGCACCCTGATTATCTGTAAGATCTACACCGAAGTTGTGTGTCCAAGCATAACCCTGACGAACCTTGAACTCACCGTTTGCGGGAAGCTCGACAGTTGCTGTCCATGTGTTGGCGGGTTCCTCAACCATCTCAATGTCAACATCCCAGCTTGATCCGTTAACCTGGCCGATAACGGTCCATGCTCTTCTCTGCTCGGGAGTAAGGTTGAGCCATGCGCCGATAGCTGTATCATAGCTGTTAAGAGCGTTTTGGATATCCTCATCTGTGCTTGCATTCTTAGCATCTGCGCCAAGAACTTTTGCGATATCCCACCAAGAACCGCCTATCTGACCCTGGGGAACCGCATATTCATTCTGCTTTGCAAGTGCTGCAAGAGATACGTTAGCCTGAACAGCGTCGGAAGCCTGAGCTGCCTTATTAGAGGGCCCCCACTCGAAGCTTGCGAATCTCTGTGCCTGGCACTCCTCGCCGGTCAAATACTGAGCAAGAAGAGAAAGAACGGCTGCCTTGTTGGCATCGGTCTGGGGCTTTACGCCCATAAGCTTGTTTCCGGAATAGGATCCAAGGTGATAGGACTTGCCGTCAACGGTGAAGGAAGGAAGGTCGGTTGCACCAAGGTTTGCACCAAAGTGCTCTGCAGCCGCGCCTGCATTCCAGATACCAGTAACGATCGCGCCTGCATCGGTGAAGATGTCAGCGTCGGAATCGTAGCAGGAGGACTTAGCAAGCTTCTGCATACCCTTCATAGCGATAAGACCCTCAGCAGAGTTGAACGTATCGTCGATGGATACGAACTCTCCTGCCTCGTTCATCGTCCAGTTGGAGTGACAACCGGTAGCGAAGAAGAAGGATGCGGTGTACCAAGCGTTCTCAAGAGCGAAGCGGAACTTCTTGCCAGAGTTCTCGCAAGCGGCGATAATAGCCTCAAGGCTATCAGCGTCCTCTGCGGAGATGATGCTGGTATCATAGTAGAGATAGTAACCGTTGTCGCTGGTCATGGGGTACGCATAAAGGGTACCTGCAACGGTAGCGGCAGCAACGGAACCTGCGTCATTAGACTCCTTGATATCCTTAGCAATGCCAGAGGGAGGCGTTGCAAGAGCGGCAGCCTGTACAAGACGTGCAAGCTGGTCCTGTGCGAAACAGAAAATGTCGGGAGCGGTAGCAACGTCATTTACTACCTTGGAGCCTGCATCAGCCTCGGTAACGCCCTCGATCTGAGCGTTGATGACGATGCCGGGATACTTAGCCTCGAAAGCGTCGATCTGCTCCTGGAACTGAGCGGAAACGCCTTCCTTCTCGGATACCCACATCGTGATATTGTAGGTGCCCTCAAGGCCTTCAGCGGGGTTGTCGGGAGTGTCATCGCCACAAGCTACGAAGCAAGCTGCAACCATCACGACAGCCAGAATGAGTGTAAGAATCTTACTCATTTTCATAGGAAAATTCCTCCTTAAAAATTTTTATTATGCGTCGCGTGACGCACATATAAATTGTAACAATATTGTAACATTGTTTATGGAATTTGTCAACCGCAATATCAACCAAAGGTGGATTTTCGGCACTTTGAACAAATTATTTGTTTCTTTTTTTGCAATTTGTAAAACAAACTTTTCCCAATTAAATTATCCTATCTGCAAACGAAGGAAAAAGAGCCTTACTCTCCTATAATGACGCTTGATTGGGGGGCTACGACAAGCACGGTTCCCTTGAGTGTTGCCTCTCCCGTACCTATGGAATCAAGCACGGAGGAAAATTCATATCCGTCAAGCTCTGCACACGAGCTAAGATCAAGAGAAAGGGCTTCGGTAGAGGTATTGTGAAGCAGAAGAAGCGTTTCCCCCTCGTAGGAGATCAAAAAGCCGCCCAGCCTTCGGTTGCCGCCGTCAATCGCGTTATATTCGCCACGCGCGATAGCAGGATACCTGTGTCGGATCGAAAGCAGCTTACAGTAATATCGGTAAAGGCTGTTTTCGTCCTCTTTTTGATCCGCAACCGTCGTCTGGATCTGCTTACTTTCGGGATAGGTCGAGCCAACGGGATCGCGAACCAGATCCTCGTCGCCCCAAAGCATCGCAAGTCGCCGATTGGCGTCTGTGCTCTCACTTCCGCGTGAGCCTCTCATTCCGATCTCCTCGCCGTAATAAAGGAAGGGAGAGCCGGGAGAAAGAAGGTACAGATTCGCCGCCATACGCATATTGTTCTCCAGCACGAAGGCGCCTGCTATCCGATCCATATCATGGTTGGAAAGGAACGGCATCGCCATTCCCTCGGGATTGGCGGCGGATACCTTCTTTTGGAAGGACTCGATATAATTCGTATAATTGGAAATAGAATTCCCTTTCGCTGCCGAGGCAACCACGCCCTCCGCCTGAGAGGTGGCAAAATTGAAGCAGTTCATCGCGGCGTAATAATCCAGGATCTCGGTTTCTCCGGACCAGCACTCTCCTACGCAATAGATATCGGGCTTCAGCGCGCGAAGCTCCGCCATATACCATTTCCAAAAATCTACCGAGCGTTCTGTATCTCCGTAGTAGATGTACTTCACGGCATCAAAGCGGAAGCCGTCAACACCAAGATCCAGGTAATATTTGGCGAGGTTGACTACCTCTTCCCTTACCTCGGGATTATCAAAATTCAGCTCCGGCATATCTCCTGAGAAATTGCACTCAAAGTAGCCGTCTATGCCGGCGATCTTCTGGTACGTAACGCCGCCCCTCTGCTCCGCGGCCGTTACACAGGTATAGTAATCATAATACTTGTTGTCAGCGCTTCCGTTCATACGGGCTTCCTTGAACTGAAGAAACCACTCGTGCTGATTCGAGGTATGGTTGATTGCCAGATCCAGGATCAGCTTGACGTTGCGCTCGTGGCAAAGGGCGATCAGCTCCACGAGATCCGCTTCCGTACCAAATCGCCAATCGATCTGATAATAATCCTTGGCATCGTATTTATGATAGGAAGGCGACGTGAAGATCGGGGAAAGCCAGATTCCCTGAACGCCAAGACTGGTTTCCGAATTGACGTTTCCGTCATTCAGATAATCGAACCGATTGATGATTCCCCGAATATCGCCGATACCATCGTTGTTGGAATCGGAAAAGGAACCCACGAATATCTGATAAAAGGTTCTGTAATTATCGTTAACGGGATCGGCGGCAGGCGCGAGCGTTTTCCCACACCCCGTCGCCATAATTGCCGTCAGCAGTATGATCGCCGCCAGCAATATCACAAGGATCCCCTTTATTCTTGCTTGTCTCATCATTTTCTCCTACTCTTTGACCGAAGTAAGGGTCGCGTCGTCGATCTTCCCC
Organism: Eubacteriales bacterium; assembly: GCA_045121195.1. GTDB lineage: Bacteria > Bacillota > Clostridia > Oscillospirales > CAG-272 > RGIG8775. Next base: position 18,015 of record JBGVFO010000117.1, on the reverse strand, counting down.
CACGCGTTGGGACCCGCGCACTTCACGTAGATTCCCACGGTCACGGTATCTCCTTCTCCGCACGCAAAATTTTCTACGGTAGCGGTATGCCATTCATTATAGACGGTGATCTCTGTCGCCGCTCTCTGTACGATCTCCCCGTTGATTTTCACGTAGGCGTAGATATCGGTGGCTCCACCGTCGCCGCCCATAATAGAGATGGAATAGTTATACCTTCCCGCCCCAAGATCCGATACGGTCTGCTCCAGGGTGAACTCCACCGAGTTTGCGGATGCACCCCAGAAATGGTAGTGCTTAGTACCTGTCAAGGAATCGCTGACCTTATCCTCAACGGCAAGCTCATCGAATTTTCCGATCGCGGTAGCCGTCCATCCGCTTGCCCCTTCCTCAAAGCTCCAATTCTTAAGAAAGTTGTATTCAACCATAGAAACGTAGCAACGCGCCGTCATTCCTCCGGCAGTTCCTTCAATATTATATTTGGCAACGCCTCCGCTTTTCATAGCGGCGATATTCACGTTATGCCATTCCACGGGAATTGCCTGCTTGGTGTTATCCAGCATAATGGCATTCACCGTATCGGGAAGCACCACGTCGCCATTCAAATCAAAGATCAAATTCAGGTCTTCGATGGCGTCGGCTTTGTTTTCCACAACATTGCCCTCTCGGACGAGTGCAAAGACCTTGAGGGCTTCGGTAACCCGTCCCTCCTCATCAAAGAACGCCTGATTTTCAACCGAACAGCCACCGTACCACTGTCCCGAATCGTCGGGATCGTATTCCGCGGCGTAGGAGGAAGCCCAGCCCGAGCCATGCTTCTCCCAAAGGGCGCGGTTGGTTTCATAGTCTTCGCCGCCAACCGAGATCCATGTACCCTCCCAATAAAATACGCCGATTCCGTTCGTCGTATGATTGACGACGGTATCGATCACGTCACGGACAAGATTCGCCTGTCCCTGCAACGTAAAGGGATAGCTTTTTACGATCCCACCGCCTTCGCCGACGGTGTTCCCGTAAAAGTCGGTATCCTCCGCCGTATAAGCATAGGAGGTTTCTGCCACCATCACCTTCTTGCCGTAGGTTTCGGCAACCTCGGAAAGCACCGAGGAGAGATTCTCAAGGGTTCCGTGCCAGAAGGGGTAGTAGGAGGACGCAAACACGTCATAGTCTACCTGGTAATATTCGAGATTTTTACTGTAGCTTACGTAGTTGGTCACCTTCTCGGGATTGGCAAAATGCACGGCGACAAGCGCATTCGGGCAAACCTCCCGCACGGCGCGAGAGCCTGCCGACATCAGCTGTGTGATCTTCTTCCAGCCTCCGAGAGAGGTGCTCACCTCCCCACACATGGCGCCATTGGTTTCGTTTCCAATCTGCACCATACCGACGTCAACGCCTGCCGCCACAAGCTTTTCAAGGCACTCCTTCGTGTACTGATAAAGCGCCTCGGTCTTTTGGTCGATGGTCATTCCCTTCCATGCTTTGGGGACCATTTGCTTGGCGGGGTCCGCCCAGAAATCGGAATAGTGGAAATTGACCAGGAGCTTCATTCCGTACGCGGTTGCCCTCTTACCGACGGCAATAGCGTTTTCAATATCACAATTTCCGCCGCCGTATCCATTCCCGTTCCCATCAAAGGGATCGTTCCAGATACGAACGCGAATGTAATTGACGCCGTTTTCCGCAAGAATCTGATACACGTCCTTTTCGGTGCCGTCATAATCGTAGTAGGTAACGCCGCTTGCCTCCAGCGAGGGAACGCAAGACGCGTCCATTCCCAAAATAAAATCCTCGGGAAGATTTTCCACCCGCTTTACGTGTAGGGTATCGGAGCCAATGTCAAGATCGCGCCTGTTCGGCGACCAATCGACGTTCTTTTTTGTGCCGCAAGCCGCGAGTCCCAGTACCGCTAACAGCATCACCGTGCTAAACACAAAGAGCCTATTCAAGCTTTTCATATATGCCTCCTTGACAGAGCCAAAAATGTTGTTTCCGGAAAAGAGTTATCGAAGCCCCACCGTTACGCCGTAAGAGGGGGGATCCTTTTAAGAAAGCAGAGTATCGTTCACGTAAATGCGAAGGCTGATGCCATTCAAGGTCACCGAGCCGCTTTCTCTTGCCAAAGCCGATCGGCCCGCCCGATCAGAATCCGCAACAAGATTCCATTCCCCGTCAAGCGTATAAGAGAGCGCCGTGGTGTTGGGATTGATAACGGCAAGAGCCGCGCCGCCGTCAGCATTGGTGAAGGTAACGGCAACCGCGCCGTTGCCAAGATCGGTATGAGAGATCTCCTCGTTATTGTAGAAGATATCATACGCTTTACGCATTTCGATCAAGCCCTTATAATAGAGCATGGTTTCGTACTGAAGCGTGCCGTCTCGCAGAACCGACCAATCAATATTATTGACCGCGTCACTTGACTGATAGCTGTTCTCGTCGCCGCCCTTGGTGCGAAGCATTTCCTCGCCGGCCTGCCAGAAGGGAGTGCCGCGGGAGATCATAAGGATCGCCGCGCCGAGACGGTTCATACGAGCGCGCTCCTCCTCCGTATTACCCGGATTGGAAAGAAGCAGCTTATCCCATAACGTGTTGTTATCGTGTGCGCTCATATAGTTGATAACCATTTGGTTTTCCACCGTCCAGCCCTGACCCATTCCCTGACCGCCACGGATACCGAAAAGGATCTTGGAAAGGGTTCCCTTTGGCGAGCCGTTGATATATCCGCGACCTGTCTTTTCAAAAACGCTTCCCTTCAGTCCATCGCGGATCACGTCATTAAATACGGCGATGCCGCCGATGGCGTTTTCCGCGGGAACGATCTTGCTGATGCTGGACTGGTTAGCCTGCGGACTTCCGTCAAGGGTTGCGCCCATAGGCCATCCCTCGCCGTAAAGAATCGCGGTGGGATTTACGGCGTGCACCGCCTGCTCCACGCCTTGCATCGTCGCAAGATCGTGAAGTCCCATCAAATCAAAACGAAGTCCGTCAAGGTTATATTCCTCTACCCAGTAAGCGGTAGACTCGGTCATAAACTTTCCGAACATATAGCGCTCGGATGCCGTATCGTTGCCGCAACCGCTTGCGGACGAATTCACGCCCGTATTGGTGTAGCGATAATAGTAGTACGGAACGATCCGATTGAAGGAGCTGTTGGCATCGTAGGTGTGATTATAGACCATATCCATGATCACACCGATTCCCGCTTTGTGAAGCGCCATCACCATCTGCTTGAACTCCTTGATCCTGACAACACCGTCATAGGGATCGGTGGAGTAGCTTCCCTCGGGAACGTTGTAGTTTTTGGGATCGTAGCCCCAGTTAAAGGGGGCGTCGGGATTGGATTCGTCCACCGTCGCATAGTCATATACGGGCAAAAGATGCACGTGGGTGATACCGAGCGTCTTGAGATAATCCACCCCAACCGGCTGACCGTGCTCGTTCACAAGTCCCGTTTCCGTAAAGGCAAGATACTTGCCGCGGTATTGCGACGAAGCAATTTTTCCCGAGAAATCCCTTACATGAACCTCCCAGATAATTGCTTCGGAATAACTGCCAAGCGTCTTCCGGAACGCGTCATCCTCCCATCCCGTAGGATCGGTTTTGGAAAGATCGACCACCATACCCCGATTGCCGTTGACGCCCGCCGCCTTCGCATAAGGGTCAACCGCCTCCTGGGTACCGACCGCGGTAGTAACGGAATAGGTATAATAGGTTCCGTGACCGCAAGCCTCGGTAAGCGACCACACGCCCTTTTCGCCTTGTGTCATCTCAACCTGCTTGTAAGCATCCACACCGTGTCCCGCTTCAAAAAGATTGAGTACCACGCGAGAAGCGGTAGGTGCCCACACCTTGAAGGTGGTAGAATCTCCGCTCGGCGTAGCACCGAGATCGGAGCCGTCATAGTGATACCGTTCGGCAAAGTATTCGCTGTCAAATATGCCGTATGGGATCACGGCTTGAACGCCGTAGCCCTCCAGCTCGATCCGATAATTTGCCGTAAGATCGAAGGGCTCCCCGATCTCAACGTAGCCGCTCGTCGCCTCTCTTCCCAGCGTGGAAACAGAAACGACCTCAATTTCCTTATCTTCTTTGTATACCTTGATCTGACTGTTATCGGAGAAGATCGCCTTTGGCGTAATCCTGTAAAGGAGCTTCCGCTCATCCATCATCCCCGAAAAAATAATTTTTCTCATCATTTCCAGCGTTTTTCCTCCATCCTTGCTCACAAACTGATCCTGCACGCCTGATTTCAGATAAATTACGGTTTCCTTGCCCTCGATAACGGCAAATCTGTCCTGCTCAAAATCCTTGGTGGCGCTGCCCCATGAGGTTCCGCCCGGATCAGAGCAATCCTTACGGACGATAAAGCCGATCTGCCCGACCCCCTCGGGAATGTTCACAACCACCTTTGCGCCGTAGTCGCACTCGTGAAACCGATACCCCGCGCCATCCTTGCCGTCCCACCAGATCCACATATCGCAATTTTCGTATTCGCCCGAATGGGTCCAATAGAAGGTTATCTGATTATAGCCGTCAAGAAGAGGCTCACGGTATTTGTCTTCGGGCATCCGGTATTCGGTCTCGGACTCCGTGTCAAGAGTGCCTTCTCCGCAGGAAACAAGAGCGGTTGAGCAAAGCAACACCAGCACGAGAAGCAAAGAAGCAATACGCCTTGTTCTTTTCATAAAAACCCTCCGTTATGTAATCGGTTCGGTCTTATTTGCTACGGCCTGTCTTTTGGGTAAGTGCAAGGATCTTATTCCGAAGTGCCTTGGTATTATATCTGGGACTGATCCGCCACGCCCAGTTCCCCTCTGCCGTTGCGGGGGTATTCATTCTGCCCTCCTCGTTAGAAAGCAGCAGATAGTCCTGCATGGGAACGATGGCAAGATTGGCAATGCTCCGGAAGGCAAACTCGATCACGTCATAAGTGCGACTCTGTCCCTTATTCCGCGGGCACTCTTTGTTGAATCTCGCCTTGGCATCTCCCGAAAGATTCTTCAACCAGGTAAGGGTGCAATCCGAATCGTGGGACGACGCGTAAACGACACAGTTTGTGGTATCGTAGGTTCTGGGAAGATATTCGCTGTCCTCATCGTAAAAGGCGAAATGAAGCATCTTCATGCCGGGGAAGCCTGCGTCGGAAAGAAGCGCCCGCACGTCGTCGGTGATAAAGCCAAGATCCTCGGCAATGATCTTCGCCTTGGGGAACGCCTTATCAATGGTGCGGAACAGCGCGATTCCGGGAGCGGAATCCCACTTACCGTTTCTCGCCGTTGCTTCTCCGTAGGGAATATTATAGTATCCCGCAAAGCCGCGGAAATGGTCGATACGAAGAATATCATAAAGCTGGAACGCGGCGCCAACGCGGTCGATCCACCACGTAAAGCCCTGCTGCTCCATCAAGTCCCAGTTATAAATGGGATTGCCCCAAAGCTGACCGTCGGGGGAGAAGCCGTCGGGGGGACATCCCGCCACCACCTTGGGATTGTAATTCTCGTCCAGAAGGAACTGCTCGGGCGCAGCCCACACGTCCATACTGTCATGGGCAACGTAGATCGGCATATCTCCGATGATAGAAATTTTCTTCTTGTGGGCGTATGAAACGATGGCTTGCCACTGAGAGGCAAACTCATACTGCACCCATCGCCAGAAGGACATCTCTGCCTCAAACTCATCCTTATGGGCAAGTGCCTTTTTATAATCGCGATGCTCCTCGCTCCAAAGCGTCCACTGACAATAATTATAGTGAACCTTCAGCGCCATAAAGAGGGCGTAATTTTCAAGCCAGGAGGCGTTCTTCTTCACGAACGCTTTGTAGGTCTTATCGGGAGCAAAGCGCGAATAGGCAAGACGCAACGCGCTGTATCTTGCCGAAAACAGCCATCCGTAGTCAACGCGCTTGGTATCATGCTTTTGCTCGGCGAGCTCCTCCTTCTTCAAAAGTCCACGCTTTGCAAGAATATCCAGATCAACGAAATACGGATTTCCCGCAACGGAGGACGGAGACTGATAAGGACTGTCTCCGTAGGACGTGGGATTCAGCGGCAAAACCTGCCAGCATTTCTGTCCCGTTGCGTCCAAAAAATCGATAAAATCATAAGCTGCCTTACCAAAGCTTCCGATGCCGTATTGAGAAGGCAAGCTACTGACAGGCATTACGACGCCTGCTTTATTGCGGAATCCAAAATTCTTGATGTCATTCATAACAATTCCCTTTCCGAAAAACGATTTGTCAAATTTGTGATAGCTTTTATTCTTAACGTTTTTTGAGCTTTGCAAAGATCCGTCGCGCGAAAAGAAACGTCTTTTTGAACAGATCTCCCGTCATAAGCCTGCTATAGCAACGCATTCTCAAGTCGCCCATAGAAACCCGTTTATTCCCCCGAAAAACCGCAATCGCCATAGCAAGAAGCTGATTTTCGGTGATTCCATGCTCCCACTCAAGATGGTTATCGCCGCTAAAGCAAAGGGTGCCGTCCTTCTCACACCGCATCAAGCGGTGAAGCACGTACTGCCCGTTTTCACGGCGATACAAAAGGATATCGCCTCTTTTGGGCGCCCGACTGAGGGCAGCGAGGGCCACTGAGTCAAGCCCTTGTCGAATCAACGGTCTCATACTGGTTCCCTTGGGATACAAGCGGAATTCGCCGCCCTCACCAATCACCTCGGCAATCAGCGGCGCCAGCTCTTCCATAGGAAACTCACTCATCCAGCACACCTGCCTTGCGAAGCGTGTTTAGAAATCTATCCACATCCGCTCTTGCGGTATTCTCGTCCACGTCATATTCCTCAAGCAAGGCGGCAATCAGCAGATCTCGATCCGTTTCCTCGGTCAACCGTTCCCAAAGAAAGCTTCCGCTTTCGTTCAGTCGGATCATCCCACCAAACTGACGGCTTTTCTCGCCCGTTGCCACAACCATACGGTTTCCGCCTACGCTTCTCAAAATAAATCCATCCTTGATCTTCATATGTAAAAATCCTTTCTGTACTACTCCTGCGTCATTTTGCTGTGAGAAAGCAATGCCGCTCCGTCCTCCATATTGCAACGAAGGCGCCAGAACGAAATGCGCTTTACAAACTCGTCGATCAGCGTCAACGTTTTGTCCACCGCACAGGCATCGGTAGGAAGATACACCTGTGGGAACAGCCGCATGGCGGCGTCCTCCATCGAAATCGATTCGATTTCATTCTTTGCGCCCCGTTCAAGGAAGCAAATCCCGCGGACCTCGCAAGAACGGTTTTCACCGAAGCCCTCTTTTCCGTTCCACGGCGTTCCGTATGCCATGATTCCCTTTTCCGTGACTCGAACGATAGGTTTATCGCCGTTCACAATACGGACGCGCTCGCCAAAATTCTTTTTCCACAGTCCGATATGCGTGGATTTTCCTACGCCGCTTCGCGCGGCAAAGGCATAACCCTTTCCGTCGCACTCGATCAGAGCGGCGTGCAGGAGGAAGGCATCATATCGCCAAAGCTGCTCGGCGATCCGTCTGTGAAGGCAAACCGCCTCCGCATACGCCTCGCTTGACTCGCATTCCGCGTTTTTGATTTCCTCGGAAATATCCGCCTCGGTGGCTTCTACCTCAAAGTCGATCCGAGGATCCTCGGTCATATAATCCCGACAAAGCATCGCCACGTATGGATAACGGTTTTTCAGCCGAATATTCAAGTCGGCAATTCTGATCGTAATCATCTTGTCACGCTTCTCGCAGCCGTCAGCGTATTCTGCATCAGCATGGTGATCGTCATAGGACCAACACCGCCCGGCACGGGGGTGATAGCGCTCGCGATAGGCTCTACCTCCGCAAAATTCACGTCTCCCGTCAGCTTGCCGTCAGGACGGCGATTCATTCCCACGTCTATCACCACGGCACCCGGCTTTACCATATCGGCGCCGACAAAATCGGCGCGCCCGATGGCGACCACCAAAATATCCGCCTCGCGGCAGACCGCAGTAAGATCCTTGGTTTTGCTATGGCAGACGGTAACCGTTCCGTTGGCGTGAAGCAGAAGCATCGCCATCGGCTTTCCCACGATATTGGAGCGACCGATCACCACGCAATTCTTACCTGCGATCTCCACGCCGCTTCTTTCCAGAAGCGCCATCACGCCTGCGGGCGTGCAAGGCAGGAAGCTGTAATTGCCGATCATAATTTTACCCACGTTATACGGATGAAAGGCATCCACGTCCTTCTCGGGACGAATCTTAAGAAGCACTCTCGTTTCGTCCAGATGCTTGGGAAGCGGAAGCTGAACCAGGATTCCGTGGATTTTGGAGTCTTCATTCAATTTATCGACCAGAGCCTCCAGCTCTTCCTGCGTCGTATTTTCGGGCAGCTCATATGCTTCGGAGTAGAATCCGACCTCCTCGCAGGCACGACGCTTGTTACGCACGTAGACCTGAGAAGCGGGATCCTCTCCCACGATCACGACTGCCAGTCCGGGCAAAAAGCCGTTTTCCCTCTCGAATTCCTTGGTCTCTTGCGCCAGCTCACTTCGGATCTGTGCAGAGATCGCCTTTCCGTCAATGATCTTCGCCATTTTCCGTCTCCTCGTTTTCTTCATTCACCGCAGTTTCTTCGCTTTCCGAAGTCGCCTGCTTCTTTTTGTATGTGCGAATCCTTCCCCATACCGCGAGTGTTCCGCAGCCAAGGAAGCAAAGCAGTCCCACCAGCTGAGAGATGCGGAAAGGACCGATCATCAAACTATCGGTTCTGAGCCCCTCGATCAGCATCCTTCCGAAGCCGTACCATGCCAGATACCAAAACGCGATCTCGCCGTCAAACCGTTTCTTCTTGTAGAAAAGGTTGATGAGAAGGAAGCCGACCACGTTCCAAAGGCTTTCATAGAGGAAGGTAGGATGAACGTATGCCATTCCCGAGGTAAGCTCGTTGGGATACAGACCCATACGAAGGAAATACAGGGCGCTTCCCTCTTCCACGATCCCGCCGTGCGCCTCACCGTTGAAGAAGTTGCCCCACCTGCCGATTGCCTGGGCAATCATTACACCGGGACCAATACAGTCGATCATACCGAGGAAATTCAACTTTTTATAGCGGCAAACGCCGTAGATCGCGAGAATTCCGCCGATAATACCGCCGTAGATAGCAAGTCCGCCGTTCCAGATCTGAAAGATCTCCCAAAAAGTATATCCACCGTAGGTGATCACGTAGTACAGCCGCGCGCCGATCACACCGAAAAAGATGGTGAAAAGGGAGAGATCAAGAAGATCGTCGGTGCTGACATTTTTCTTCCTCGCGCGGTAAAAGGTATACAGCACGGCAATCACCATACCGAGGGTGACAAAAATTCCGTACCATCGGATCTCAAGCTTACCGATCGCAAACGCGATCTTATTCATATCAAATTCCTCTATTCCCAATCCGGGAAAGGAAACTGTTACCTGTTCCTTCATTGGTTCTCCTTTCTTTTCGGTTGAATCACCGAAAGTGAAACGTATTCATCAAGAAATGCCGTTCCCAAAAGTTCGTTTACATCATTGAGCGACACCTTCATCAGCTTGTCCCCGAAGGAAAGCAGATCGGCATCGTCGAAAATAAAATCGATCATATTGTACGCGATCTCCTCAGTCGAGTCAAAGTCCTTTACGAATTCGGCATAAAGCACCCTACGGCTTCGCTCAAAGTCTGCCGCGTCGATCCCCTTCTCCGAAAGCGCCCGAATATAGGCTTTGACCCTTCCAAGAACCTCCTCGGGATCCTCCGCTTCACCGGACACGGCGGTATACGAAAACAGCGCCGAGCAGGTATAGTAAAATGAAAAATCGGGTGAGATCAGACCTTCCTCAAAGAGCGCGTTATAAAGCGCGCCCGAACGGCAGAAGACCACGTCGCAAAGGATCGACATGGCGGCGTATCTTCGCATCCGCTCCTCTCCGTCGGCCAACAAAACGGGATCCTTGATACCGATGGAAAAGATGGGCTTGGCGACCACCATTTGTGATTCCGTATAAGAGGACTTCACGTGGCTCGGCTCCTCTGCGTAGCACCGTTCTATTTGCCGAGAGGAAAAGTGCTTCGGCAAGGAACGGTCGACCACACGGGATACCGCCTCGGGGGTAATATCTCCACATACGACAAGCGCCATATTGCTTGGATTGTAAAACACCTCGTAGCAGCGGTTCAGCATCTCTGCCGTGATCTCGGAAACCGAAGCGACGCTTCCCGCCACGTCGGTCTTCACGCTACAGACGTGGTACATCGCCTCCATTAACTGACGGAAGCAACGGTCATAGGGATTGTCCTCCTCCATAAGGATCTCCTGTATGATGATCCCCCGCTCCTTCTCTACCAATTCCTCGGTAAAGTTCGGCTCGGTCACAAAATCCAGAAGTGCGGCAATCGACTCCTCTACCTTTTCGGTGCAGTTGCAAAGATATACCGTTTTGGCATAGGTGGTATAGGCGTTGGAGTCGGATCCGTATTCGGAAAAGCGCTCGGTAATGTCACTTCCGTCCGCCTGCGTAAACATTCTGTGCTCAAGATAATGCGCGATGCCGTCAGGAACAGTCGTAAACGCCTCCTCGCCGCAGATGCGGAAGCAGTTGTCGACCGATCCGTAACGGGTCCCAAAGAAGGCGCAGGTCATGGAATGCGCCTTGGGAAACACGTATACGGCGAGTCCGCTCTCATGATAAAAGCGATAGTATTTTTCCCGAAGAACGGCGTTTTCAAAAACAGTCAGATTATTCATCCTCGTCCTCCTCACCGCCCTTGGCATCTCCCCAAAGGAAATAGACCGTATCCGTCGCGATCCTCTCGGAAACGCGGATCACATCCTCGACCGTAACCGCTGTGATCTGCTCAATGAGCTGCTCGACCGTGCAGGAAACGCCAAAAAGATCGCGGCCCGCGTAGTAGGATTCCAGCGTAGACGGCAGATCGGAGATAGAACGGTAGCTGTTGACGATCGATCGGATCGCGGCATCAAACTCGGCCTTGGAGATGTGTCCCTGACGGATCTCCTGCAGCTGGCGGAAGATCTCCGCCTCGGCTTGCTCTCGCTTGTCAGGATCCACACCGCAGGAAACGAACAGAATTCCCTTGTAAATTTTATAGGTAACGCTACAATAGTAGCAAAGACTCAATCGCTCGCGCACGTTCATAAAGAGCTTGGAGATGGGCGAGCCACCGTAGATCTCCGCAAAGACGAGCATCGCGAAAAAGTCCTTATCCAGAACGTTGACGCCTGCGCGCATACCGATTACAAGCTTGCCCTGTGCAACGTCGGAGCGCTCGTCCACCCGCTTACATTCGGAAACGGTCGCGCGACAGCCTCTCCTGTCGGGCAGGAAGGGCTTGGGCTCGGAAAGATATGGAGCAAGACTTCGTAACAGCCGCTCTCCTACCTCCTCCTTGCTCTTGGAGCCTATGTAAAACGCGCACAATTTGCAGTTTTGGAAAATTTCCCGATAGAGCCCCGTCAACACCTCGGGCGTCGCGGCACGAACCTGCTCCACCGTTCCCAAAAGAGATACGCAGCAGTCCTCGTCCCCGAACATGATCTCCCGACACCGAAGAGAGGCATAGCTTTTTGGATTGTTGATGCCTGCTTGGATCAGATCACAGGCGATCTCCTTTTCGCTCTCCACAAAACGGGAGAGAAGGAGTCCTCTCTCATCGGTAAGGGGATGAAACAGCACCTGTGTAATTACGTCCAGTGTGCCGTCAAAAATATCGGTTGCGCCGTCGGTGTAGACGTCGTCCAGCAGCTCTGCCGAAACACCGAGAAGACAGTTGCTTCCGACCCGCTCAAAGCGCAAGGAAACACCCGTGGCGTAAAGCTCATCCAGTCTGCGATTGATATCCCCCTGGGTCGGGTATTTTTCCGTGCCCCGCTTCAGGGTGGAAAGCACCAAGCCGTAAAGAGGTGCTACCGACTTATCCAGGGGCAGACTGACCGTAACGGAAAGGGTCTCGGTCTTAAACCGATCGGTCTGTATGCTATTCAGCTCCAGTGACGGAGCGGGAAAGCTTTTTTGCGGTATCATCTATATACATCCTCATTTTAGAAATAGTTACACAGATACATTGTACACTATATTTTATAATATTTCAACTCTTTTCCGTACTTTTTTGAAAAAACAAGGCTTTATGCTTGACAATCGCGGCGGAATTTGATACAATAGCCCTGGAATATAAAACAGCGGAGGGTTTACTATGCTGCAAGAGATTTTAGAACAAAGACGGGTCCCCGAAATCCGCGATTTTTCCGCCGAGGAATGGTCCGCGGTCAGAAACGAGCTGAAGGAGATCCTTCTCAACGAGGAATACGGCCGTCCCGTTCCCGAGCCTACCGAGGTTCGCTTTGAGATCGCGCCCTTGGACTATAAGACAAGAAATTTTGCCGCGGGCAAGGCATTCCAATATACGGTAACGGCGCACACCGTGGTTTGCGGAAAGGAATTTTCCTTCCCCTTCCAGGCTATTCTCCCCAAGAAGAAGGGCAAGTATCCCTTCTTTATCCACAACGATTTCGCCCCCGAATGTCCCAGCCGCTATACTCCCGCCGAGGAGATCATTGACAACGGCTTCGCCGTTCTCAAGGTCTGCTATCAGGACGTCACCTCCGATGACGGAGATTTTACAAACGGGCTGGCGGGAATTCTCTATCCCGACGGCGTTCGCAAGAATCCCGACGATCCCGGCAAGATCGCCATGTGGGCGTGGGCAAACAAGCGCCTGATGGACTTTGCCGAGACCCGCGAGGAGCTTGACCTCAACTACTCTGCCGTGATCGGTCACTCCCGTCTTGGAAAGACCGCCCTCGTGACGGGAATGCTTGACGAGCGCTTTCAGTTCGTCTGCTCCAACGGCGCGGGCTGCAGCGGTGACGCCATCACCCGTGAGAAGGAGGGCGAGCACATCGATTTCATTACCAACCGCTTCCCCTATTGGTTCTGTGAGAACTATCTCAAATACGTCAACGAGGAGCTTCTGACCTTCGACCAGCATATGCTTCTGGCTACCGTAGCTCCCCGCACGCTGTTGATCGGCGCGGCAATCGAGGACACCTGGGCGGATCCCGATTCGCAATATCTTTCCTGCTTCGCCGCCTCGAAGGTATGGAAAACTCTTGGCAAGCGCGGTCTTGTGGCGCCCGACCGTCTTCCCGTTATCGGCGCCGCCTTCAATGACGGTGACGTTTGCTATCAGCTCCGCGAGGGCACCCACTACCTCTCCCGCAAAGACTGGCAGTTCTTTATGGATACTATTCTGAAAAAGAAATACCAATAAGCAACGAAAAAAGCATTACGCCAAAAGCGTAATGCTTTTTTATTCTAATCGAAGCGGATGCAGACGGCGCTTGCATCAAAATTTTGCGTCGGGGTTGACATCGATGAGTTGTGGAGTTTCCCTGCCGCGGATTCCCTCACCGCTTTGGTGGTTGGCTCCGTATTGAACGGCAGGGTTGTTCTATCTTGAAAGAAAATTCAGGGTTGACATTTTCATAGTATTTGGTATACTATAAGTGGAAGTTGGCTTAGTGCTTGTCGTCGATCCGCTATGGGTCGGGGGGGCGCCATGAGGTCAACTTCCATTTTTCTCTTGACAAAATCGTAAAGCTGTGATACACTTAACAGGTCGGATTTGTAGGCGTATTTTTCCTTATTCTCACTTATTTGTTGAGCGTATTGGGCACGAGACAAATCCGACATTTCTATTCTTTTGCCCTTGACAATCGACGCGATTTGATATATTATATTCACGGATGCATCTGATGAGGTACCGTTGGACTTGCGATTTCAAACCGTCTCCAACACCACCCAAGGAGGCGTCCTTTTTTCTTCCAATCATGTATTGGACACCTGTCTTGCTTGGCAATACGATTTCTCGCAGACGACAGAAAAGCCGAAGGAAAACCTTCGGCTTTTTCTTATTCTAACCCACGGCGGATGCGGAAGGTGCCGTTCAATACCAGAAAAAGCTGTGGGAAATATCGCATCAGATTCCAAACAGCACCGCCTTGTTGATGAGCCGCGCACCGTCCGTGCCCTTCAGCTCCCCTTCAATGGAGCGAAGCAGATTCTTGATGTACGCCTCGGCACCCACACCCCACGCCTGCGCCATCGCCTGGCGCACCGTCGTGCCTTCGTTAGAGCTTATTTCACCTTGTTTTTCGCGTAAGGTGCTTCCACCACGAAGTTCGGATCCTTCGGCTCGTACAGAATCCCGTGGTCCCCGGGGAAGTGTTCCCTGTGATCCCAGCGCCCGCTGATGATCTCCTTCGGCCTTCCGTTGGGAAACGCCTTGCACGCCATACTCATCGGTATCGAGTGCTTGCATGTCGCGCATTGTTGCGCCGCGTTGATCGGAACGAAGTTGTCCAGTGCCATTTTCATTTACCTCCTGCATATGAATTGTAGGAATGCCGTTTTCATCGTATTCCACCTTTTGAACAAAAAACACTGATTCTCTTTGGAAAAGCACCTCGCTTTCCATATTGTTTCCAAATCCGTCTAGATTTCTTCCGTTTGTTCCGTGAATCTGCATATGAACAACAAAATCACCTTCTACGGGATATCCATCAACGTCAGTTGATGTTGACGTATAGGCCGAGTAGTAAACAAGCTGTCCTTCAGCATGCTTCTGCACAAAAAGATCAAATTCTTCCTTTCCGCCGTTGTCATCAAAGACGATATTTCGGTAAGTAACCCCCTCATACGCAGGGAGCTTTCTGAGTGCGGCATCAAGGTTGTCAACAACTTCTCGAAACCGTTCTGGAAGCTCGTCTATATTTGGATTTTCTCTAAGCAACGCATTCAACATGTAGCTTTGACCACTCTTGTAGGAAAGGACTGCTCCCATTTCGTCATCGGTCAGTGCTTCTTCATTATACCCCGCTTTTTCCCGAATGTCAACCTGTTCCTTGGGCAAAACTGTGGCTTGTTCAGTTGTCGGCGCTTGCCCTGTTTCCACCACCTGCTTGTAATTGAGCCACCGAATGGTATCGCTGACAGCCACGCCAAGACCGCCGTAGTTGGCCATATCGAAGCAATGCTCGGTAACCACGTCGAACACGTCGCGGATCACGATGGGATTGCCCGCCTGCTCCTGCAAATTCTTGGTAAAGCCCTTATTGAGAAGCGAGAACACCGACCGCGCCGCGATTCCCTTTTCATTCGGATCCTTCTCGGTCATCCGCAAGAAGGTGCTCACCGACTCAATGGGGAAATAGTTCTCCTCGGTAAACATATCGTAAAGATATAGCGTCTGCGAGGTCTTGTTTCCCATGGGGGCGATCACGTCGTGCAGGAATTTCTTCATTTCCTTGGCACACGCCATCTGCTCACCCGTAAGCTGAGAGCAGATCGCCTTCACGTCCGCCTCGGTCACCGCCTTCACGTCCGAGTTGCCAAACAACTGCTTGGCAAATTCGCTGAGGTCAGCGGTTTCTTTACCCACCAAACGCTTAACCTCATCCCCCACGCGCTCCCGCCACGGCTGCGTCCGCTTGATCGCCTCGTTGATGTCCCCCGAAAACACTTGAATACCGCGTCCGTACAAGTGCTTTTTCGCCTGAGGACGGTCAGAAAGCGCGTACAGCGTCATGATCTGCCCCGTGGTCAGCGTCACCGACCCGCCCTTCTCAAGGCGTACCGTGTGAAGCTTCTCCTTCTCCCCCGTCCATTGGGAAACGTGGTATTTCTCGCGAATCCCCTCCAAAAAGTCGTCCACCACGCGTATATTCGCAATCGTCCGGTAATATCCGTCAAAGATCTCCTTCATCACTGCCTCGGTGCTTTGACCCAGCTTTTTGGCAAAATACGCGGGATTCAGCGCGTCAATATCAAAGGTCCTGCGGAGCTTCGCCGTAAGCGCCGACTTTTCCGCATCTCGCTTCTCATGCTGAAATTCACGGATACTCTGCTCACCAAGGGTCGCAACGTTCGCGGCACGTTCGTTGCCGTAGAGCCGCCCTGCCTCCGCAATGGTGTGCGAGATCGACTCAAGCGCCTCCGCATAGACGCGAAGAAGCTCGGGCGTCGCCTCAAACAGTCGGTTTCTTCCGTCCGTCTTCAGCTTGCTGATCTGCGCCGCGATATCGTCATACAGCTTCGCGCAAAATTCAATGTTGAAATCGGGCGCATTCTCCACCGTAGACATGACCTCTTGCAGGTTTTTAAGACGAACGTCCCAGGTCAGATTGTGCTGCACACCCTCCAGCTTCATAATGCGCTTGGTAAGATCCGAACGGAATGCCTTCTGCGCCTCAATGGTCGCTTGATCGGCGCCACTTCGCTCCAATTCCTGAATGCGGATGTTCACCTCGGTTCTCTGCGCCTCCAGCTTCTCGATCTGCGCGAAATGGTGGGTAACGTCCACCACCTCAAAGAGCTGATTCACAAGCGGCATAAGTGCCGTGGGAACGTGATCCTTCTTGGTCGGGTGCGTGGCCCATTTGTAAATGCGGGATACCGCACGCTCAGCACGGGCAAGATGCTTCACGCGAAGCTCACGTGCCTGTCGCTTCTCCTCTCTCGCCTTTGCCGTCTGCTTTGTCGTAACTGCCTCCAGCGTTGCGCTTGCTGCCTTCTGCCGCTCCTTTTCCACAAGGTTCTGAAGCACCGACATCGCCTCCATCTCAAGAAGTGAAGCGTCAGCCTCCTCAAGCGTCTTCCTCAAGGAATCTCTGCGCTCAAGCAAACGGTACCGCTCCGTGCTCTCCAGCTTCACCTCGCCCCAGTTGTCAGCCTCAAGCTTGTCCGAGATCTCGTTCAACTCTTTCTGCCCGGCACGGTACTCGTCAAGCTTCGCGAGATACGAACGAACGATCTCGTTGTCCCTCTCACTCCGCGCCATAGACTGCGCCGCCTTCGCCAGCGTCTGCCGATCCGTCTCCGCATCCACTCGGCGGTATTGGAACTGGATATCGGTTTCTGCTCTGTCAAAAGTTCCGATATTGGCTCCGTCTGTACCTGCTTTTTCTGCCGACTTGATTTGTGTATTCTCAAGCACCATATATACAGTTCCGTTTGGGGTCTGCAGGATAACACCATCATAATGTTGAGCGGAAAGCTGCTTAACATCAAGGTTATATAGATCGCTTTCAGTTGCAATATAAGGATTGGTCATCCGCAAATAGCACGCTTTTATGTTCTTTCCGTACTTCTTTGCCAGTTCTTCTTTGTCTGTAAAGTAGAAACCCTCTCCCAAAATTTCCGCGCCTGATGCATTCCCGATAGTACCGTAGCTAAATGCATTGAAATCAGCATCCGTGCCGTGATAAAACACCTTTGGCGTTCCATCATCATTCAGTACATATTGACTAATTGGAGGAGCGGCAGAAAAATTCCCGTCTTTGCTCTTGACAAATTCGTAAAGTTGTGCTACACTTAACGCGTCGGATTTGTAGGCGTATATCTCGCGATTTTTTTCAATCATTTGATAAAATTGCGCACGAGACAAATCCGACAATTCTATTCTTTGCAGATTATATGCTCGTGTTTGACTTGTTAGATCATATTCTTCAACCGCGAGTTTAGCAATGAATGGTGCACCATTAATAGAAACCGGGGTGTATAGGTAGTGCATAAATTGTGTACTACCTTTTTTGTGTTCGGAAGATTTTTTAGACACACTCGTGTCAAGAAGTATGGCTTTTTCCAATATCTCATCAACCTTACCGAGGAGCTTTCTTATCTGCTTCTTATCGCCATTCATGTTGGCATAGTGGTAACTATCCTCAATGATAGCATCATCAACGATAATTTTTCGTTTCAGCTCTGGATTGTACACTTCCCTTTTCTTGGGATTGATTTTTCCTTGTTCACCGTAAGCAAAGGAAACGATATTGGCCGGAGATATATCGTGCGCTCTCCATTCTCCAAACGAAGCCCTAAAGAACGGAGATTTCACACCAAGTTCCTTGTAGAACATATAAGCCCACTTCTGTGCTATTTTGAGTTCTGCGGATGTAAATTGATTGATACTCTTTTGCCCAATCGAACGGAGAACCTCAATGTCTTTCAAAGTAATGGGTCTATCATATTCC
>JBGVFO010000116.1:0-2673 GCA_045121195.1 Eubacteriales bacterium | reverse complement strand
ATCCTCATCACAGAAGGATTTCACCAACTCTGCAATTGCGAATTCCCTCGTTTCGGGTCGCCGAGGACGTCGACCCCTACAGGGTTTGCTTCTCGCCGTTTCGTTTGGCGAAACTCTCCGACAAATCAAAATTTGAATATTATTTCCCTTCGCGTTGGGCGCGGGAATATTCGCCGGGGGTCATACCCGTATAGCGCTTGAACACCTTGTGGAAATAGGCGACATCATAAAAGCCGAGGAACTCGCCTACGGCGCCCGCCGTCATTTCGCTGCTTCGCAGCATATCACAGGCGCGCTCGATCTTGACGGCATTGATGTAGTGAACGGGGGAGACGCCCATCTCCTCTCGGAAATGCTTGCGGAAGGCGGTCTCACCGTATCCGCACATAGCGGCAAGCTCGGCGATCCCCTCGATCTCCGCGTAATGGGCTTGGATATAGGCGACGCACCGCTCGATCATATTGCGCTCTCCCTTTTCGGGAAGACGGGCAAAGAGCCTTGCCATCAGGCTGTACACCATCGCCTTTAGCTCCATAATACCGCCACCGCCGCGATAGCATTGAGGAATGCGGTGGAACAGGTCCTTGACTTCCGCAGGCAGATCGGTGGCAATGCAGACGATATCGTCCCCTAAGGTCAGCTCCCGCCCCATATTGTCGGTGAGGAGAAAGTTGATGAGGGTACAGCAGACCGCCTCGGAGAATTCTGCCCGATAGCGCTTGCTTTTGGGCAGATAGAAGACGTCCCCCGCAAGGGCGCTTCTCTGATGCCCGTCGGTGTCGGTGTAGAGGATCTCTCCCGACGTGACGAAGCAAAGTCCGTGATCGGGGCGTCCCACGTCCCAATAGCTGAACGCGTCGCCGTCAGCCCAATGCTGCTCCATGGCGACGACAGAGGACAGATTCAAATCAAGACCTGCAAGATGATAGGGATCTATGGCGATCATAGCGCACCTCCGAAGCCGTTTTTTTCATTATAGCACGAAGCGCCGAAAAATACAATAGAAAAAATGAAATTATTTGGTTTTTTACAACGATTGTGTCATAAAACATAAACAAATTGATGTTTATCGGTGAGTTACGGCTACGCAAAAACGAACGAAAAAACCTAACACCGTAGGGGTCGACGTCCTCGGCGACCCGAAAATGATGAAATTTGATTTTGTTTATGGCTACGCTCAAACCCTTATCACAAAAGGCTTTCACCAATTTTATAATCGCAAATCCGTTCGTCGCGGGGCGCCGGGGACGTCGCCCCCTACAGTGTTTGTTCGTTGCCATTCCGTCACATCAAACACACCGACAAATCAAAATTTGAACCTCGAAATTCGGTTTCTCCCCTTTACTTTTGAAGATCCGTGTGTTATAATGGGATGATAGGTATCCTTTGGATACAGAACCGACAAAATGAGGTCAAACCTTTATGATACAACAAACCGTAACCCACTCGGTGGAGGAGACCGAAGCCTTTGGCGGCGAGATCGCCTCGCTTTTGGCAAACGACGCCTCTCTCCCCCGCTTTATCGCCCTCTACGGGGACCTCGGCGTAGGCAAGACCGCCTTCGTCAGAGGGCTGGCAAAGGTGCTGGCACCCGGTGCCGCCGTACGCTCGCCCACCTTCGCCCTCGTCAACGAATATCGGGCAAAGCCCTGCTCGGTCTTTCACTTCGATATGTACCGCATTGAGAGCGAGGACGAGTTGGAATCCATCGGCTTTTACGACTATCTTGACCGCGGTCTTTGCGTGGTGGAATGGAGTGAAAACATCGGCTACGCACTCCCCGAGACCTATCTCAAAATCGAGATTAAAAAATGCGGCGTAAGCGCTCCCGACAAGCGGGAGATCACCGTACAGCTTATCAGCGACTGAAGGAGGAAGCTATGATCATTCTCGCCCTTGACAGCACGGCACAAACGGGC
The DNA here is from genome assembly GCA_045121195.1 of Eubacteriales bacterium. Lineage (GTDB taxonomy): Bacteria > Bacillota > Clostridia > Oscillospirales > CAG-272 > RGIG8775. Next base: position 754 of record JBGVFO010000116.1, on the reverse strand, counting down.
TCCGTTGCCCTTTGCCGCGATGAAAAGCTGATTGCCTCCTTTACCCTCAACACGGGAAACACCCACAGTGAGACCCTGCTCCCCTCGGTAGAGGCGGTGCTGTCCCTCGGCGGCATGACGGCAGACGACGTGGATCTCTTCGCCTGCGCCAAGGGTCCCGGCTCCTTTACGGGCGTGCGCATCGGCGCGGCGACCGTCAAGGGTCTTGCCTTCGGCAAGGACAAGCCCGCCCTCGGCGTGTCCACCCTTGAGGCTCTCGCTTATAATCTTCGCGGATTTTCGGGCATTCTCTGCCCCGTTATGAACGCCCGCCGTTCCCAGGTCTACAACTCCCTGTTCCGCGCGGAGAACGGCAAGCTTCAGCGTCTTTGTCCCGACCGCGCCATCTCTCTCTCGGAGCTTTCCGAGGAGCTTGCCGCCTACGGTGACACCCCCGTTTACCTTTCGGGGGACGGCTACGATATGACCCGCGCGGCACTCACCGACTGCAATCTGCAAGAAACGCCGGAGGAGCTGATCTACCAAAGCGGCTACTCGGTCGCTATGTGCGCCCTTGCGGCGTACGAGGCAGGCGACCGCACCACCGACGCAGAGCTGGTCCCCACCTATCTCCGTCTGCCCCAGGCAGAGCGTGAGAGGCTGGAAAAAGAAAGGAATCAAAAATAACGTTACATACAGAGGTACTATCATGGAAAAGAAAATCGTTATCGGTTGCGATCACGCAGGCTTCGGACTTAAAGGAAAGGTCGTCGAC
>JBGVFO010000115.1:0-3392 GCA_045121195.1 Eubacteriales bacterium | reverse complement strand
CACACGGATCACGGGAAACACCAAAAAGCGAACGGCGCACGTTCGCTAAAAAATGTCCCGCGCCTATGTATAAGTACGAGTCTAAAAGCTCGTTTCGATAAGAGAATGCAAGTGCATTCAATGCCGCATTACGTGGCAGGTGGCGACGGATTTCTTGTGAAATAGATTACTGATCAGCGGCTAATGATGCCGCGCGTTCTGTCTTGTTTGTCATGCGGCACGAGGTTCGTTCTCCACCGCAAGTATTCACGCGAAATATATTATTCGGTTGTATATGTATCAATCCTGTGGGCAATACTAATAATGGAAAAGTATGACATATCAAAATTGAGCATTATATTATACCACAAGAAGCAAAAATTGTCAATAGGTTTTGCAAAAATAATTACAAGAAGTTGCAAGGCACCCTCGCTCCATTTCGGAGCGGGGCTGTTTTCTATCAAAATCTTTTTTATAAATAATCATGCCTTTCCATCCAAAAGATCAGCAAGCGTGACACTGTCAAGGTACTCTCCGATCATATCGTGGAGCTTCGTCCACATGGGAAGGGTGCGGCAGTCGCCACGCCTTTCGCACGGTTCTGCTCCGCATTCAAGGCAGGATACGGGTGCGAGGTCGCCTTCGGTCAAGCGGAGAATTTCGCCAACCTTGTATTCCTCGGGCGCTCTCGTCAAACGGTAGCCACCGCCCTTGCCCTGAACACCCTCGATGATCTCGTTTTGTGTCAGCACGGGCAGGATGCGCTCCAGATATTTTAGAGAGATTCCTTGTCTTTCGGCGATTTTCTTCATAGCGATATAGTCGCCGTTTCCGTTCTCGGCAAGGTCGAGCATTACGCGCAGGGCGTATCTTCCTCTTGTTGATATGATCATATGTATTCTCCTTGAAAATAATTAACTCAATATATCCGACAGATTCCGCTGTATTGCCGCCGCTACGTCGGGCTTATTCATCGAGTAAACGTGTACGTTGGTAATTCCGTTGGCAAACAGATCGATGATCTGATCGGTGGCGTAGGCAATGCCTGCCTGCTTCATCGCGGCAGGAGAGGTTCCAAACTTGTCCACGAGCGACTTGAAGCGTTGCGGCATAAAGGAGCCCGACAGCTTGATCGCTCTTTCTACTTGATTTCCGTTGGTGATGGGCATAACACCGGGGATGATCGGCACAGAGATACCTGCCTCGCGAATCTTATAAAGGAAATTGTAAAGCAGGTTGTTATCGAAGAACATCTGCGTTGTCAGAAATTCACAGCCTGCCTCCACCTTTTCCTTAAGATACTTGATATCTTCTTTTTGATTGGCGCTTTCGGGGTGGATCTCGGGATAGCACGCGCCGCCGACGCAAAAGTCCGCACCCGATTCCTTCAATTCTCGGATCAGCTCGATGGCGTGCTTATAATCCCATAGGCTGCGGTCTGCGTTTTCAAACCCCACAGGAATGTCACCTCGAAGTGCCATCACGTTTTGAATGCCCGCCGCCTTGATATCGGCAATGCGAGCGTGAACGGTATCCTTTGTGGAGGAAACGCAGGTCAAATGCGCCAAGGTCGGTACACCGTATTGCTCCTTGATATTTCTTGCGATATCCAAGGTATATTGACTCGTTCCGCCACCTGCTCCATAGGTCACGCTCATAAAGGCGGGGCGCAATTTGGCAATTTCCTCGGTTGCGTGCTTTACACTTTCAAACGCTGTGTCTGTTTTTGGAGGAAACACCTCGAAGGACAAGGACAGCGTGTCTTTTTTCAATAAATCGATGATTTTCATAATGAGCCTTCTGTTTATATTTTAATTATACCACAAGTCGGTAGGTAAATCAAGAGTTTTTGGAACAACAATGTCCGCAAGACGCGCAATCGGGGAAAATTTTGTGGTCATATTCAATTCCGTTCTTGTCATAGTAGTCCTTCAATGCCGCCTTGATGGCTTCCTCAGCAAGCACCGAGCAATGAAGCTTATGCGCGGGCAGACCGTCGAGGGCTTCCACGACGGCTTTGTTGGTAAGTGAAAGTGCCTCGGACACGGGCTTACCCTTGATAAGCTCGGTCGCCATAGAGCTTGAAGCGATGGCAGAGCCACAACCGAAGGTTTCGAATTTCACGTCAACGATGACGTCGTTTTCGATTTTCAAATATATCTTCATAATATCTCCACACTTGGCGTTGCCGACCTCCCCAACACCGTCGGCGTTTTCAATCACGCCAACGTTTCGGGGATTGCGGAAATGATCCATTACTTTTTCGCTATATAATGCCATATTCTTTTCCTCACTTTATGATAAATTCTTTCTTTCCGCTGACAAGGTCTCGCCAGATGGGAGAAATGCCGCGCAAATATTCAAGAACTTCCTTGATTGCTTTGATCGTATAGTCGATCTCCTCCTCGGTTTTCTCCTCGGACAAGGAGAGGCGGAGCGAACCGTGGGCGATATCGTGTACTCTGCCGATGGCAAGGAGCACGTGGCTGGGATCAAGAGATCCCGATGTGCACGCCGAGCCCGAGGACGCGCAAATTCCTTTATCGTCAAGTAGCAGAAGAAGCGATTCTCCCTCTATTCCTTCAAAGCAAAAGCTGACGTTTGACGGTAGCCTATGCGTATCATCTCCGTTGAGCGCGGCGTGTGGAATCTCGGAAAGTCCCGCGATCAGCTTATCACGGAGTGCGGTGAGTTTGACGGTATTTTCGTCTATTTTGGCACACGCCTCTTCAAGTGCCGCCGCCATTCCCATAATAGCGGGGATGTTTTCCGTGCCCGCACGCTTACCTCGCTCTTGTGCTCCACCCTCAATCAGAGTGGACAAAGGTATTCCTTTCTTGACATAAAGTACACCAACACCTTTGGGACCGTGAAATTTGTGCGCGGACAGAGAAAGCATATCTATATTTTGCTCTTTGACGTTGATATGCAAATGCCCGACCGCCTGCACAGCGTCCGTATGGAAGACAACACCTTTCTCACGGCAGACTTCTCCGATCTCGGAGATCGGCTGAATCGTTCCGATCTCGTTATTGGCATACATGACTGTTACAAGGCAGGTGTCATCACGAATTGCCTCGCCCACTTGCTCTGCCGTTACAAGCCCATTTTCGTGAACGTCAAGTAGCGTGACCTCAAAGCCTTGCTTTTCGAGATTTTCAAGGGTGTGAAGAACTGCGTGATGCTCAAAGGCTGTGGAAATAATATGCTTTTTTCCTTTTCTCTCGCCAAGTCTTGCGGCAGAAAGGATGGCTTGATTATCGGCTTCGCTGCCGCCCGATGTGAAGGTAATCTCTTTCGGCTCGCATCCAAGGAGCTTTGCTATCCTCTCTCTTGCGTTTTGTAACGCCTCGTTCGCCTCCTGTCCTACGGAATGTAGGCTTGAGGGATTGCCGTATATTTCGTTCATATAA
>JBGVFO010000114.1:0-4614 GCA_045121195.1 Eubacteriales bacterium | reverse complement strand
CCCCCCCCCCCTACGGTGTTAGATATTATCGTTGGTTTTGTGCGTAGCCATAACTCACCGATAAACATCAATTTATATCTGCAAACGCCTTGTGTTTCTATCTTGATTCCCGCTTTCCGTTTCCCCTTCTCACCTGTGCGCCGAGCAGTCCCTCCAACCTTTGGTTGCGGGGGCGGATTTTTGAGGCGGAACGGTTGACAGAGGGACGGCGAAGTGCTATAATGCATATAACTGCGTTTGATCAAGAAAGGGGGAGTTCCCCATGATATTCGGTAGACATATCAACCGATACTATTTCAAATACCTGCACGCCTTACTGTTCGGTATCGCGTCCCTTGTTATGGTCGACTTTATGCAGCTCGTCATCCCCGAGCTTTACCGTATGGTGGTCAACGGACTCAACGACGGTGTGGTCGAGGTGGACGGCGTTCTGCACACCTTCGATATGGCGTTTTTGCTGGACGAGATCTGCCTGCCTATGATCTTCGTCATTCTCGCCCTCGTGGTAGGTCGCTTCCTTTGGCGTATCTGCTTCTTCGGCGCGGGACTGCGGGTCGAGGTGGATCTTCGCCGCCGTATGTTCTCCCGCTGCCGTGAGCTTTCCACCCAGTACTATCAGGTCAACAAGGTGGGCAATCTGATGTCCCTCTTTACCAACGATCTGGAAACGGTGCAGGAGTGCTTCGGCTGGGGCGTTATGATGTTCTGCGACGCCCTCTTCCTCGGCGTGCTTGCCATCATCAAGATGATGAAGATGAACGCGGGGCTGACCCTGCTGTCCCTCGTTCCTCTGACCCTGCTTCTGGTGGCGGGTCTGATTCTGGAAAAATATCTTTCCCGCAAGTGGGAGACCCGTCAGGAGGCGTTCTCCAGGCTCTCCGACTTTGCCCAGGAGAACTTCTCGGGTATCGCCGTCATCAAGGCGTTTGTCAAGGAGGGCTACGAGCTGGCATCCTTCCGCAGACTCAACCGCGAAAACGAGGACGCCAACGTGGCGTATACCAAACTTTCGGTTATGTTCAACATCACCGTGACCCTCTTCGTGGAGTCGGTCATCTGCGTGATCCTCGGCTACGGCGGCTATCTTGTATGGAACGGCACCTTCAACGCGGGTCAGCTGGTGGAATTCATCGGCTACTTCAACGCGACGGTATGGCCCATTATGGCAGTATCCGAAATGATCGATATGCAGTCCCGTGGCAAGGCGTCCTTGAAGCGTATCAGCGAGCTGCTTGACGCCCGACCCGCTGTGGTGGACGTGGACGTGTCCGAGGTGGACGAGCTCTGCGGCGACATTGAGTTCCGCGGTCTTAGCTTCCGCTATCCCGACGGCGAGTTTGACGTGCTTCGCGACGTATCCTTTACGATCAAGCGAGGCGAGAACGTGGGCATCATCGGCAAGACGGGCTCGGGTAAGACCACCATCGTGGATCTGATCCTCCGTACCTACAACGTACCCGACGGAACCCTGTTTCTGGATGGACACGACGTCAACCGCATTCCCATCCGCACGGTGCGCCGACACGCGGCGTATGTGCCTCAGGATAATTTCCTCTTTAGCGATACCATTGAAAACAACATCGCCTTTGCCACCGACGAGGGCGGCTACGACGAGGTGAAGCAGGCAGCGCGCCTGTCGGACATTCACGATAACATCGTGGAGTTTGCCGACGGCTACCGCACCGTGCTCGGCGAGCGCGGCGTCACCGTTTCGGGCGGTCAGAAGCAAAGAATTTCCATCGCCCGCGCCCTGATGAAGAACGCCCCCATCCTCATTCTCGACGATTCGGTTTCCGCCGTTGATGTCAAGACCGAGAAGGCGATCCTCGAGAACCTCCGCCGCGTGCGCGAGGGCAAGACCACCATTCTTATTGCCCACCGTATCAGCACGGTGGAGCGAATGGACAAGATCATTTACGTTGACGACGGCAGGATCGCCGCCGTTGGCACCCACGCCGAGCTGTACGAGAGCTGTCCCGACTACCGCGTGATGGTGGATCTGCAAAAGCTGGACGAAAAAGAGGGAGAGGAGGCAAGCACCAATGTATGAGTTTTATCCCCTTTTGATCGTGGGCGCCGTGGTCGGTCTGTTCTCGATCGTCTTCCTCGTTGCCTTCCTGTCCATTAAAAACCGCAAGGAAGCCATCGGCTTCGACCGCAATATGAAGGACGGGGAGATCGTCCGCCGTCTGCTGCTTTACGCCAAGCCCTACGCCATGCGCTTTGTGCTGGTGTTCGCGGTCATGACCTTTTCCATTGTATACGATATCGTTTCGCCCCTTGTCATCGGTTATATTGAGGAGATGATCAAGGACGATTTCGAGATGTCCCGCCTGCTGGCTATGGTGTTGGTGTACGCGGGGATCCTGGTGGTGTCTCTCATTTGTGCCTATATTCAAGCCATCGTGCTGCAAAAGACGGGTCAGAGGATCATCTCCCGTCTGCGTGAGGACGTGTTTACCCACATCGAGAGTTTGTCCCACGCCCAGCTCAACACCACTCCCGTGGGCAAGCTTGTGACCCGTGTGACCAACGATACGGGCGCCATCTCTATGATGTTCACCAACATTCTGGTCAACCTCTTAAAGAATTGCCTCGTGATCGTGGGCGTGCTTGCCGCTATGCTTTGCGTCAACTATCAGCTCACCCTGATGGTGCTGTGCTTCGTGCCCTTCCTGCTTCTGTTTACGGTGATCTTCCGTAAGTTCTCCCGTAAGGCGTACCGCAAGGTCAAGGACGGCACCACCGACATCAATACCTTCCTCTCCGAGAACCTTTCGGGTATGAAGATCATCCAGATCTTCAACCGCGAGGATCGCAAGCAGGAGGAGTTCGACCGCAAAAACCGCACCCTTGGCGACGCCAAGCAGCGGGAGATCTTCGTCTTCGGTATCTTCCGTCCTATGGTGTATATGCTGTACATCTCCTCGGTGCTTTGCCTGTTTTATCTGGGTGGACGGGGCTACATTAAGGACGTCGCCTTCCTCGGACAGACCATCACCAGCGGTACGGTGGTCACCTTCTATCTATATACCTCGAAGTTCTTCAACCCCATTCAGAACCTCGCCGAGCAGTTCAACCGTCTGCAGTCGGCGTTCGCGTCCGCCGAGAAGATCTTCTCGATTATGGACACCGTTCCTGAAATCGTAGACGCCCCCGACGCCATCGAACTTGACAAGGTGGAGGGCAACATCGAGTTCCGCCACGTGTGGTTCTCCTACGTGCCCGACGAGTGGGTGCTTCGCGACGTGTCCTTTACCGTGAAGGCAGGGGACACCGTAGCCTTCGTGGGCGCCACGGGCTCGGGTAAGACCACCATTCTGTCCCTCATTTGCCGCAATTACGACATTCAGAAGGGCGAGATCCTCATCGACGGCATCGACGTCCGCAAGATCAAGATCTCCTCTTTGCGCCGCCATTTCGGACAGATGCTGCAGGACGTCTTCCTGTTCTCGGGAACCATCAGAAGTAACATTCTGCTGGGTAAGGAGGGCGTGGACGACGAGGCGGTCATGGAGGCGTGCCGTTACGTCAACGCCGACAAGTTTATCGAAAAGCTTTCGGACGGGCTTGACGAGGAGGTCCGCGAGCGCGGAAACAACTTCTCCGCAGGTCAGCGTCAGCTTCTTTCCTTTGCCCGTACCATCGTGCATAAGCCCGAAATTATGATCCTGGACGAGGCGACGGCGAATATCGACACCGAAACCGAGCAGCTGATCCAGGAATCCCTTGAGCGAATGATGAACATCGGCACCATGCTGATGGTAGCACACCGACTGTCCACCATCCAGCACGCCGACAAGATCATTCTCCTGTCCCACGGTGAGATCGTGGAGGAGGGGACCCATTTCGAGCTGCTGGAAAAGAAGGGAAAATATTACGATCTGTATATGCTCCAGTATCATAAGCAACAGCTTCTGTCATAAAATTTCGGCAAAATTGACGAAATTTTGACAAAAAATAGGGGAATTCTTGAAAAATATTTAAAATTTAATCAAAAAAAGCCTTGACAGACCGAGAATTTTGGTGTATGATATGGTTAATAGTTGTGGTGCTTGACACCGCACGAAAAGGATTGAGGTATTTCATGTACAACGACAAGATTTTGGTCTGCAAGGATTGCGGACAGGAGTTCACCTTCACTGCAAGAGAGCAGGAGTTCTACGCTGAAAAGGGTTTCACCAACGAGCCTCTTCGTTGCAAGCCCTGCCGTGATGCTCGCAAGGCAGCAAACGGTACCAGAGGCGAGCGCCAGATGTACGATGCAGTCTGCGCAACCTGCGGTAAGGAATGTCAGGTTCCTTTCCAGCCCCGTGAGGATCGTCCCGTATACTGCAGCGAGTGCTTCAACGCTGCTAAGAACGGCTAAGATAGCTCCAGACAAAAAGACCGCCAAAGCGGTCTTTTTGTTTTGCATTTTTTGATGGGGGCGTTTCAAATTTTGATTTATAGGTGGGTTTGATTTGACGAAAAGGCGACATACAAACCTTGTAGGGGGCGACGTCCTCGGCGCCCCGCGACGAACGGATTTGCAATTATAAAATTGGTGAAAGCCTTTTGTGATAAGGGTTTGAACGTAGCCATGAACAAAATCAAATTTCGTTGTTTTCGGGT
>JBGVFO010000113.1:0-9632 GCA_045121195.1 Eubacteriales bacterium | reverse complement strand
CGGGTGAGCCAGTACGCGCAAGCAAAAAATAAGCTAACCGCTTTAGCGGTAGCTTGAGACCGCTTGCGGTTGGCAGATCTTTCAGTGGGCTTTCAGCCCCGCCAGTAGCATGCCCTTATAGGGCTGAGCAAGCCACCGGCTTAGCCGGTGGTTATGACTTGCAAGTTGAGGACGTCGAAGCGCCAAAAAACGGAGTGAAAGGAAAGAAATATGCAAATCCAACAAAAAATATGCAAGGATGACGGAGAAAAAAACAGGAAAATGCCCCGTTTTCAGGGATGCTCGAGGGACGGCTTGCTCAAAAAGTTTGTTTAAATTGCACAAAAAACGCAAACGCGCATCGAAAAAGGGTGTCTGCTTTCACAGTTTTGCAATTTTATGCAACACAAATTTCGCGGTTGCTATTGACAAGTGAAAGGATTGTGGTTATAATTAAATCTGTATAACTCAAGGTGTCCCAAAGGAAGGCTTTGCGTTAACAAAAAATATTTTTGGAGGATTTTCATCATGAAAAGACTATTGGCAGTCCTTCTGGCCGCGCTGATGCTTCTTTCTCTTGTTGCTTGTGGCAATGATCCCGTTGAGAGCAACGTTGAGAGTGGCAGCGAGACCGACGCTCCCGCGACGGGCGACGAAGGATTCACTCTTGCGGATCAGTATAACGATCCCGATGTGTACACGACCTTTAACGGCGGTACCATCACCACCACCGCTTCCGGCGGATCCACCGGCGGAACCATTGCAACCGTTCCCTATGCGGGCATCACGGGCAAGGATTATTCCGACGCGAAGTTCTACACCTACAACGATTTCATGGGTGGAACTACGGGCCTGAACTGGAACCCCCACACCTGGGAGACCAATGACGACAGCTACGTTCTTGCGTACCTTACCATGGGCTTCTACGATTTCGCTCTGAACGAGGATTGCACCGGTTACGCTATCGTTCCCGAGATGGCAGCTGACTATCCCGTTGACGTAACTGCTGACTACGTCGGCAAGTTCGGCGTCAAGGAAGGCGATTCCGCTAAGGCTTGGAAGATCGCGCTGAACCCCGCAGCAACCTGGGATGATGGTACGCCCATCACCGCTGACGACTACATCTACTCGATGCAGCAGCAGCTCAACCCCAAGATGCTCAACCGCCGCGCTGACTCCTACTATGCAGGCGACCTTGTTATTTACAACGCGAAGAACTACCTCTATGGAGGCAAAACGGTTTACAATCTCATCACCAAGGCTCCTGCAGAGCTTGTTGCTGCAGGTACCACCGTATACCTTGATATGGATTTCTGGGGTTGCGTTGGCGCACTTGACGCAACCGGCAATGCCGCTCCCAAGTACGTTTCCATCGCGGATGACACTATGTACCGTGACCTTACTGTAGCAGACGAAACTGCTGCTGAAGCATGGGTATCCGCAAAGTACCTTTACGAGACCTATCTTGCAGACGGACAGGTATATGCTTCCTACCAGGGACAGTACCTCTATACCTCCGAGACTGCAAAGAAGGTGACCTGGGACGAGGTTGGTCTTGTTAAGTTGGATGACTACACCATCGTAATCGTTCTTCTTAACCCCATGGAAGAGGCTACCTTCTATATGCCCTACAACCTTTCCTCTACCTGGCTCGTAAAGAAGGATCTCTACGAGGCATCCAAGAAGTTCTTCGATGCAGAGGGCAAGGAGCTTACCGCTGACGGTGACAACTGCGTTACCATCACCTCCACCTACTGCACCACCGTTGCCAGCAGCGCAAGCTACGGTCCTTACAAGCTTACCTACTTCGAGGCAGATAAGCAGCTCACCTTCGAGAGAAACGACAAGTGGTACGGATACACCGACGGCAAGCACGTTGGTCAGTTCCAGGCCGACAAGATCTCTTGCCAGGTTATCGCAGAGCACAAGACCGCTCTTCAGGCATTCCTTGCAGGTGACATCGACGGCGTAGGCCTTCAGTCCGAGGATATGGCAGCATACGCATCCAGTGATCGTATCCGCTACACCCCCGAGTCCTACACCACCAAGATCACCTTCAACACCGATTATGAGAAGCTCGTTGCTCTTGGCAACAACGCTCAGATCCTTGCTGTTAAGGAGTTCAGACAGGCATTCTCTCTTGCTCTTGACAGACAGGACTTCACCACCGCATACACCTCCGCAGCAGCACCCGGCTTCGGTCTTCTGAACTACATGTACTGCTACAATCCCTTCTCCGGTGAGCTTTACCGTGACGACGACGCCGCAAAGGCAGCTCTTTGCGCAGTTTACGGTGTAACCTACGGTGAGGACGGCGAGTTCGAGACCCTTGAGGAGGCTTACGAGGCTCTTACCGGCTTCGATATGACCGCCGCTCAGGAGCTTATGCAGGTTGCTTACGACAAGGCAGTTGCAGCAAAGGTATACGACGGCAAGAGCGAGATCAAGCTTGACTTCCGTGTATACAACACTGACGAGATCTACGTCAAGATGTTCAACTACTTCGACGGCCAGCTCAAGAAGGCTTGCGAAGGCACCGGCTTCGAGGGTAAGGTATCTCTTACCATGACCGCTGACGCTGACTACTACGAGACCATGTACGCAGGTAACACTGCTATCATCTTCTCTACCTGGGGTGGCGCAGCAATGGCTCCCTTCTCCGTGCTCGGTCAGTGCTACACTGACGCATACGATGGATCCGGAAACCAGATGGAGATCGGTTACAACACCTCTCTCGTTAAGGTGACCTTCACCATCGACGGCAAGGAGGTCACTGCTTCCCTTAAGGATTGGGCAGACTGGGCAGCCGCAACTCCCGATACCGCAGCTGACGTATACGCAGCTCTCGGCAACTTCGCTGACTACAGCTACGCAACCAGATGCGAGATCTTCGCAGTTCTCGAGCAGGTATATCTTGAGAGCTTCGCAACCGTTCCTATGTACTACCGTAACGGCGCGTCTCTTTCTTCTCGCAAGCTTGAGAGCGGTACCGATACCTATCTCCAGATCATCGGTCGTGGCGGTATCAGACACATCACCTTCAACTACAGTGATGAGGAGTGGAATGCAGTTAAGGGTACGATTACCTATTAATTGACATAAAGCGCGACACGCTGAGATGTCGGGCAGACACGAAGGAGCCCCTCGGGGCTCCGTCTGCCCGATTTTTTGCTCAAAAGACTTCCCCCAAGCATGGAGGCAATTTGTGCTGAAATATGTGATCAAACGTGTTTTGTGGATGCTTTTCACGCTGCTTGTAATTCTTGCGGCGTGCTTTGTGTGTATCAAGCTACTGCCTCCTGTGCGCGTGCAGATCCTATAAGTGAATAGAAAGCGCGACCCGCATGGGGGTCGGGCGGAAAAGGGGCGCCCAAGCCCTTCCTCCCGATTTTTGCTTGTGTAGCGCTGAATGAGATCGGAGATAAAAATGGTAAAGTATGTAATCAAACGTGTTTTGTTGATGCTGTTCACGTTGTTCGTCATCATGACAATGTGCTTCGTGCTCATCAAACTGTTGCCCCTTCCTGCGCTCAAGGAAATGAACCGAGATGTCAATCTGGTATTGGCAAAGCGCGAGGCTATGGGCTATAACAAACCTATACCCGTACAGTTTTTTATTTTTCTGAAAGCCGTTATCCTTCGTTGGGACTGGGGTATGGGCGAACAAATGTATATTGCGCAGAACGTTTGGGACGTTCTGATGTCAAAGCTTCCCTATACGGTTTTGGTAAACCTGTATTCGATCCTGATCGCGATCCCGATCGGACTCGCCTTCGGTATCTATGCCGCACTGAAGAAGAACAAGTGGCAGGACCATATCATTTCGACGGCAGTTATGCTGTTCATTTCGGTTCCTTCTTACGTATACGCCTTCTTGGTACAGTTCTTCCTTTGCTTTAAGCTGAAGTGGTTTCCCCTGGTCATTTTGTCGCAGGCGGAAGCTCCTTTGATGAGCTTTAAGATGTTCTGGTCAATGATGCCTGCAATTCTCGCACTCGGCTTCGGTGTCGTAGCGGGACTTACCAGATATACCCGCGCCGAGCTTTCCGAGGTTCTGACGGGTGATTATATGCTCCTTGCCCGTACCAAGGGTCTTACCAAGGCACAGGCAACGGCACGCCACGCAATGAGAAACGCGATGGTGGTTATTCTGCCTATGATCATCGGTGAGTTCATCGGTATTCTGGGCGGCTCTCTTATCATTGAAAAAATCTTTTCTATACCGGGTGTAGGAAATCTGTATATTACCTCTATTAATCTGCGTGATTATAATTTCTTCATGGGCTTGACCTTCTTCTATACGTTGATCGGTCTGCTCTCCGGTATCGTTATTGATATAAGTTACGGATTTATTGATCCGAGAATCAGGATGGGCTCGAAAAAATGACGAATAATCAATTTGTGGAATATCAGCATATTCCGAAAGAAAAATTTGAATTCGCCAATCAGGGCGAGCGGATCCACGATAAGAAGCTTGACACCAAGCCGATCGGATACTTCAAGGACGCATGGATCCGTTTCAGAAGAAACAAAAGCTCTGTTGCGGCGACCCTTATCATTATCGTTCTCGTGCTGTTTGCCATCATCGTTCCCATGGTATCTCCCTATACCATTGCAGACCGTAACGGCTACTACGCAAACCGTCTTCCCAAGAATTCGCTGACCGCGGAGCTTGGCTTCTGGGACGGCGCAAAAACGGAAACCAAGAATGCCGCGGGCTACGATTACTATGCCGCCATCGGCGTAGAGAGCGGTAAGTCTGCTATCATCGGTGACGTGACCGAAAGACTTGACGCCGACGGACGTCCCTGGTATACCTTCCGTCTGGATACCTATGCCGAGGTAGGCTATGCCTTCCAGAACCTTTCCGAGGCAGAGTATCTGGCACTTCAGGAATATCAGAACGAAACGGGAATTCAGGTTCTGTACCCCATTCCCAAGACCTACAAGACCCAGTACGTTCTGGGTAACGGCGGTGCCAACTTCTGGTATAAGCTGGTTGACGAGACCCAGGGCTCCGCAGGCGCGGCAGTCCGCGACGAGAACGGGGACTACATTCCCAACTATATGACCAGCGACAACCCCAATAAGGCAAAGTACGACAGCCTTCGCATTGAGGGCGATAACGGCGGCGCGAACGGCGACGAGTGGTACGTCTATGCCCGTAAGGTGCAGGGCGGTAACTATCAGGTTCGCGTCAACTACGAGGAATTCTATAAGTACACCTATGACCGTTCTCCCGTGTTCCTCTTCGGAACCAACGCGTACGGTCAGGATATTCTGACCTGCCTTGCCGCAGGTGCAAGACTTTCCTTCCTGCTGGCTGTGTTCGTTTCCGCCATTAACCTGACCCTCGGTACCATCTACGGCTCCATCGAGGGCTACTACGGCGGTGCCGTCGACATCACCATGGAAAGAATTTCCGATATTCTGGCATCGGTTCCCTTTATCGTTGTGGCAACCCTGTTCCAGATGCACCTTGCCGAAAAGGTGGGCGTGCTACCGTCGTTGCTATTCGCCTTTGTCCTTACGGGATGGGTCGGAATGGCGTCTCGCGTAAGAATGCAGTTCTACCGCTTCAAGGGTCAGGAGTACATTCTTGCCGCAAGAACGCTCGGCGCGAAGGATAGCCGTCTGATGTTCAAGCATATTCTTCCCAACTCGATCGGTACGATCATCACGGGCGCGGTTCTTTCGATCCCCGGCGTTATCTTCTCCGAGTCGATGCTCTCTTACCTGGGTATCGTCAATCTGGAGACGTCCTCCTCGCTGACCAGCGTAGGTACGATGCTGTCGCAGGGACAGGGATACCTGTATACCCACCCCCATATTATTCTGTTCCCGGCGTTGTTCATCGCGCTTCTGGAGATCTCCTTCAACCTGTTCGGTAACGGTCTCCGTGACGCCTTCAACCCGTCGCTCAGAGGATCGGAGGAGTAAGATGGAAAACAAATTAGAAGTAAAAGACCTTCGGATCTCCTTCCGAACCGTTTCGGGTAAAGTACAGGCAGTCCGAGGCATCAGCTTTGACCTGAAGGAGGGCGAGACCCTTGCCGTAGTCGGTGAGTCCGGCTCGGGTAAGTCGGTTACCTCCAAGGCAATTCTGGGTATTCTCGCGGGAAACGCCATCGTTGAGGGCGGTGAGATCCTTTACGACGGTAAGGACCTTCTGAAGATCTCCGAGGACGAGTTCTATAAGATCCGCGGCGATAAAATCGCCATGATCTTCCAGGACCCCCTTTCCAGCCTGAACCCCATTATGAAGATCGGTAAGCAGCTTACCGAGGCAATGCTCCTGAAGGGCAAGGCGCGTCAGAAGGCGTGCCGCAAGACCTTCAATTCTTACCTCTCCCTTCTGGAGAAGGAAATGGTCAAGTCTGTCGCCGGCGGCGACACCGCTATGGCACAGAAGCTTGGCGCAATGTGCCGTGATTTCGATAAGTTTGAGCTGAAGCATCTGGCGCTGGAGAGAGCGTATAACGACGCGTACAATAGTGCGAGCGAAGGCGCCTCCGAAGCGGAGAATGTGCTGTTCTTGATAGAAAAAAATGCTCTCAAGGATGCCAAGCGCGACGTTGACGACGTGGTTCGCTTTGCCCGCAACTCGGTTCACGAGTACGTGGTAAACGAGGACGCCGAGGAACTGCAGACCCTCGCGTCTGCCGCTATGGCAACCCTCCCCACGGCTGTTAAGACCGAGAATTTCTCCGAGATCGCGGCGGCACTGTCCCGCATCAAGGAGATCCTGGAGAACGCGCTGAAAAAGGACGTTCCCAACTTCTTCTCCATGGGCTACTATCTGACCTTCGCAGGTCAGCCCCTGCCCGAGCTTCCCGTAGCGGAGCTCAATCCCTTCCTTCGCAGCTATCTTGACGAGCATTTCATGCTGTCGTTCATCGAAAACGTTCGCGTAGCCCTTGAGGCGTCCGCGAACGAGCATTTCGCCATCAAGGAGCAGACCGTCAAGACCCTTCGCGAGTGCCTTGAGATCTTCCGTGGCGAGACCTACCGTCAGAACGAGATCGAGGCAGCGGCAAACAAGGCGATCAAGGCGGTGGCAGAGTCCATCGATCCTATGGAGATCACCAAGGACAGCGCGGCGTATACCTTCGAGTCCAGCCTTCGTTCCGCCATCGCGGTCTACTTCCGCGGCGAAAAGAAGAACCACACCGAGGAGAGCCGCTACGCCAAGCAGAAGGCGAAATACGACAAGCAGACCGCAAAGCAGGGTAAGGAGCCCGATTGGAAGGTGGTTCCCGCCGCCATTATCGACCTGCCCCTCGCCAAGGACAACATCTGCAAGATCGTCACCAATCTTTGCGAGCACTACGAGGCACTTCTTGCCAAGCGTGATGCCCGCGACTATCAGAACGAGGCAGTTGCCGTTATCGACTTCCTGAAGCTGAACGCGTCCGGCTTCGTCAACCGCGTGACCCGCGGCATGGCAAAGCTCCGCGCCCTCAAGCTGATGGAGGAGGTAGGTATCCCCGAGCCCAGAAAGAGATACAAGCAGTATCCCTTCGAGTTCTCGGGCGGTATGCGTCAGCGTATCGTTATCGCTATCGCTCTTGCGGCAAACCCCGACATCCTGATCTGCGACGAGCCCACCACGGCGCTTGACGTAACCATTCAGGCACAGATCCTGGAGCTGATCAACCGTCTGAAGGCGGAAAGAAATCTCTCCATCATCTTCATCACCCACGACCTGGGCGTCGTGGCAAATATGGCGGATAAGATCGCGGTTATGTACGCGGGTAAGATCGTAGAGTACGGTACCTCCGAGGACGTGTTCTATACCCCCGCGCACCCCTACACCTGGGCGCTTCTGTCCTCTATGCCTGACCTTGATACTAACGAAAAGCTGGAGGCGATCCCCGGAACGCCCCCCAATATGATCTATCCCCCCGTGGGCGATGCGTTTGCTGACAGAAACAAGTATGCGCTCAAGATCGACTTTGAGAAGCAGCCTCCTATGTTCCGCATCAGCGATACCCATAGCGCGGCAACCTGGCTTCTGCATCCCGACGCACCCAAGGTGGATCCCCCCAAGATCGTTACCGAGCGTATTGCGAGAATGAACGAGCGCAGAGGAGGTGGCGACAATGAGTGAAATGAATAAGAAGCCTGTTGACGTAAAGGCGGGCGAGGTGCTGCTTCGCGTAGAGAACCTCAGCCAGCATTTCGGAAGCCTGAAGGCAGTCGATAACGTTTCCTTCGACATCAAGCGAGGAGAGGTATTCGGACTGGTTGGAGAATCCGGTTGCGGTAAGACCACCACGGGACGCTCCATCATTAAGCTCTACAACATCACCTCGGGTAATATCTACTTCAAGGGCGTCCGCGTAGGCGCGGGAACCCAGTCCTACAAGAACGCCATCAAAGAGGCAAAGGCGAACAGCAAGAAGGCGATCGAAGCCATCAAGGCAGACGGTCAGCCCAATAAGGACGCCAGAATCGCCGAGAATAAGGCGGAGCTGAAGGCGTTCATCAAGACACAGCTGGACGAGATCGCCTCCGCAAAGTACGATAACAAGCACTGCGATACCGACCTGATCACCCAGATCCAGATGATCTTCCAGGACCCCATCGCTTCTCTTGACCCCCGTATGACCGTTCGCGAGATCATCTCCGAGGGCCTGGTCATCCGCGGCATGAAGGACAAAAAGAAGATCGACGAGCTGGTCTACCAGGTGCTGGAAACGGTTGGTCTTGTGCGTGAGCACGCAGGCCGCTATCCTCACGAGTTCTCGGGTGGACAAAGACAGCGTATCGGCGTTGCCCGTGCGGTCATTATGCACCCCGAGCTGATCATTGCCGACGAGCCCGTTTCCGCTCTTGACGTTTCGATCCAGGCGCAGGTCATCAACCTTCTGAACGATCTTCGCCACGAGCTGGGTCTTACCATTCTGTTTATTGCTCACGACCTCTCGGTCGTTAAGTACTTCTCCGACCGAATCGGCGTTATGTATTTCGGAAAGATGGTAGAGCTTGCCGACGCAGACGAGCTGTTCCGTCACCCGATCCATCCCTATACCCGTTCGTTGCTGTCGGCAATTCCGTTGCCCGACCCCGCATACGAGAAGAACAGAAAGCGTATCACTTACAATCCGCTTCGTGAGCACGATTATACGGAGCAGCAGCCCACCTTCCGTGAGGTGCTTCCGGGACACTACGTTCTTTGCAACGATGCCGAGGAGGCAAAATACCAAGAGGAATTTGGAGACTGATGGTGAAGAAGCTTTTGCAATACGGAATCAGCTCTGTGATCGGCGCGTTGATCGCCCTGTGGGTGATGAGCGCGGAGCAGTTGTTTGTGATTACGGGAGCGCCGTCCCATACCGTTTCGATTCTCTGTGACGCCTTTTTCGTGCCGGGAATCCTGTTCACGCTGTTTGGCGCGATGCTTTGGATCTCCACCACAGGCTTTTTTGACGGCCTTGGCTACGCCCTGCGTACGGCGGCGCATATGTTTATTCCGTTCCGGAAGACCGAGCGGAAGACGTATTACGATTATAAGGTAGAGCGCGCGGAGAAGCGGCACGGCGTGCCAATGTTTCTTCTTCACGTAGGATTGATCTATCTTGCTCTGTCGGGCGTGTTTCTTGTGATCTTTTATTGTATTTGATCCGACCGCCCTCAAAGCCCTGGCGCGG
>JBGVFO010000112.1:0-8239 GCA_045121195.1 Eubacteriales bacterium | reverse complement strand
CGAAAACAACGAAATTTGATTTTGTTCATGGCTACGTTCAAACCCTTATCACAAAAGGCTTTCACCAATTTTATAATCGCAAATCCTTTCGTTTCGGGGCGCCGAGGACGTCGCCCCCTACAAGGTTTGTATGTCGCCATTTCGTCACATCAAACTCACCGACAAATCAAAATTTACTGGACGAGGCATATTTTTTCCATTCCTTCACACAATAATCCCGAAGGCAATATGCTGATAGGGGAAGCATAAAGTTTCCCGAATTGCCGCGGGAGTGTTTAAGCCGTAGGATATTGTGGTAACAATAATGACAGAGCACCTGCGGTAGCAGAGGCGTGTGAAAAGGTAAAGGAATGGTGATGCGAATGAGTGTCAAACGCGGTGATATTTTTTATGCGGATCTGAGCCCCGTTGTTGGCTCGGAGCAGGGGGGATTGCGCCCCGTGCTGATCATTCAGAACGATATTGGCAATCGGTATAGCCCCACGGTGATCGCGGCGGCGATTACATCCAGACTCAGCAAGACACATCTGCCGACTCATATTGACATATACGCGGAGAAGGCAGGGCTTTCCAAGGATTCTGTGATCCTTCTTGAGCAGGTACGAACGTTGGATAAGCGACGCCTCAAGGAGAAGATGGGGCATCTTGACGATGACGTGATGCAGATCGTGAACTCTGCCATCGCGGTTAGCCTCGGACTGGATGTGGGGGGGCGCAATACGGCGCAGTCGGCGGTGTCCTCGGGGGCGACAGCCATAGCGGGAGGCGAGTCCGATACCCAAAACGTCAATCTTGGTTAACTTTTTTTTGAACTTCCTTGCTTTTTTTGCGTTTTTGTATTACAATACAGGTAGGAAACGCTGTGGGATGCGGTGCGCCGCATCCCATTTTTGAGAAAGAAGGAAGTCTATGGTCTATTCCAAATCTTACGAAACACGGTGGCACGATACCGATGCCTGCCGCGTGCTTCGTCCCGGTGCCATGCTGACCTATTTTGAAGAAACTGCCGATCTGCACGTTCGTAGTGTGGGGAAATCCCTTGACGATATGCGCGACGAGAACAAGGTCGGCTTTATCCTGTCGCGGATGACGATCGTTTTTCATCGCCCCGTGGTTGCCGACGTCAAGCTTACCGTAGAGACCTTTACCTGTGAGGGAAAGGGCTTTTCCACCGAGCGTGATTTTCGCGCTCTTGAGGGGGATGAGGTGGTGGCGGAGGCTACCAGTATGTGGGCGCTTGTGGACGTAGAGAGCCGACGTCCCGTCAAGATCACAAACGCACCCTTTGAATTCCGCCATGAGCCGCCCCTCATACTGGATGCGCCCATCCGCGTGTCGATTCCCAAGGATCTCTCCCTTCAAAAGGTTGGAGAGCGCAAAATCGCGTACAGCGACATCGACTACAATCTGCATATGAATAATACCCGATATCCCGATATGCTTTGCGACTTTATGCCCGATATGATGGGAAAGCGAATGAGTCGCGTTACCATGTCCTTCGTCCGGGAGGCTGCCCTCGGTCACACCCTTGACGTTTACCGCGCCGAGCGGGACGGTGTGTACTATTTCCGCACCTGCGACGGTGGAGCCGTCTGCCTTGAGGCGGAGGTGGAGATCACCGATATTACGTAAAAAAACGCCCTATTGGGCGTTTTTTCTTTTGAATTTGAGGATCAGGGATAAAACGATAACCGCAAGAGAAAGCATGGCGATGCTGACCCCGATCAGAATGGCGCAATTCATAAAAAATTGCGGTGGAAGAACGTTGATGATCTCATCGGTGGCGGGATCGAAATACCAGTTGTACTTGCCGGGGAACAGAAGCTTGTGAAGCTTCGTGAACAGGTCAAGGAAATTTCGGTAAGCATAGTATCCAAGCGCCGACGGAACGGCGATGGCTGCCACCGCACCGTAGAAGCCCGCGAATAAACCTCCCAGCCGAAGGCTTGTAATCTTTTTTTGGCGATAGAGGAGCAAAATCACCGTCACGGCGATGGCAGAACCGATCAAAACGGCGGCGTTGAGATCGAACAACACCTTGCAGTCCGCAAAGTGAGCGGCACCATCCTCGGAATAGAGCATCACGCCCGAGCAAAAGGGCTTGCCGGGAAGGGTGAGATAGTCCAGAACGTCGTTGTACGCCTCGATGATCTCCGCGCGGGTGAAGCCGCTCTCCGCCTCAAGATCAAGTGGGGCTATATGGGCGTGAAAGAAGGGGCGAATGTAAATGGGTAGCCCAATGGAAAGGGAGAGGATCAGGAAAAAAAGCGCAATCGCGAAAACGATGGCTGCGATCTTATTTTTCATAGGCGTCTCCTTTCCGTGTTTCTGTTGAAATTGTATCACAGAACGGGGACGCCGTCAAGAAAATTTTAATATTTCGGCTTGCGTATGAGCCAGCGCCAGATCAGCTTGCGGACAAGATCCGCGGGGAAGACGAGAAGCGCCGCAAGAAGCGCGATCCTTAGCTCGTCGGGAAGAAGGGGAACGGTGCGAAGCAACGATCCGCCAAGATAAACGAACCCGATCTGTATGATGGCGATGGCGATCATAATGACGAGAAACGGGCGGTTTTTTGAGATGCCCGAGAACAGCTTGAGCCGATCGGTGCGCGCGTTGAAGCAGTTGAATACGCCCGCGAAAATAAAAAACGCAAAAAAGGCGGTCAGAAGATAGATGTTGTCGGGAGCATTCCGAAAATGAGAGGTAAAGGCGGGGTGCTTCAGGAACGCCAGCGAAAGTCCTACGGTAAAGCTTCCGAGAAGGACGATCTGGTTGATCATATAGCCGTTGAGGATCGGTTCATCGCGCCTCTTGGGGGGCTCCTTCATAGAGGAGGGAAGTGGGGCTTCTCCCGCAAAGGCAAGACCGCCGAGGGTGTCCATTATGATATTGACCCACAGCATCTGTACCACCGTGACGGGGGCATCGATGCCAAGGAACGGGCAGATCATAGAAACGCCAACCGCGGACAGATTCATAGTGAGCTGAAGCACGATGAATTTGCGGATGCTTTTGAAGATGTTGCGTCCGTAAAGCACCGCGCGGACAATAGACGCGAGATTGTTGTCCAGAATTATGATGTCCCCTGCCTGCTTGGCAACCTGGGAGCCGTTGCCCATAGAGAAGCCCACGTCGGCGCGCTTGAGGGCGGGGGCGTCGTTGATGCCATCCCCCGTCATTCCGCAGACAAGACCCAGCTCCTGCGCCACGCGGACAAGTCTGCTTTTGTCTCCGGGCAGAGCGCGGGCTACCACGGCAAGCTTCGGTAAAATATCGGCAAGCCGTCCGTCGGTCATAGCGGCAAGCTCGTCGCCCTCGATACAAAGAGGCGTTTCTTCCGTGACGATGCCGCAGGACTCTCCGATACTGCGCGCCGTATCTACGTTGTCCCCCGTGATCATCACCACGTGAATACCTGCCGCGCGGAGAGAGCTTACCGAGGGCTTGGCTTCGGCGCGGAGCTTGTCGGAGAGAGCGACGCCGCAGATCAGGGTCAGCTCACCGTCCTCCCGACCAAGTCCCTCGGCATACGCCACGAGAAGGACGCGAATTCCCGACCGTGTCAGACGGTTCATTTTGGCGGAGAAGGCGGCGTGATCGAAGGGAACCGTACGCCCCTGTGAATCAAGAGCATATCGCACACGCCCAAGCAGACGCTCGGGCGCGCCCTTGACCAGGGTAATGCCACCCCCTGCCGTGACAGAAGCGGATGAGCATTTTCGCACGCTGTCAAAGGGCTTTTTTTCAAGAAGTCGGCACGCCGTTTCCTTGCCGTAAGCCGAAACCGAAAGAAGAAGGGCGCGTTCGGTAGCGTTGCCGCCGACGATGTCTGCGCCCGATAGCTCGGCAGACGTGTTTTTGATAGCGGACAGACGGTATAACTCAAACGCCCGCCGATTTGATTTATGAAAGTCTTTTACCGACCGAAATTCCTCACGGTCGGTAAAAATACCGGACACACTGATGATGCCTTCAGTCAGCGTTCCCGTTTTGTCGGTGAACAGAATGTTCATGCTTCCCGCCGACTCAATGCCAACGGGCTTCCGCACGAGAACCATGTTTTTGACCATTTTTTTGATGTTGGAGGAGAGCACTACCGCAATCATTAACGGTAGACCTTCCGGGACGGCTACGATAACGACGGTAAGTCCCAGCGTAAAGGCGTCGAGGAGGGTGGTAAGCAGAAAACGAACGTCGGAAAGACGCAAAAGCATCACGTCGGTACGCATACCGCTGTCAAGGACGATGGCGTTGAAGAGATAGGCAAGTCCCACAAGGATCGCCGCCGCATAACCAAGACGGCTGATCTGCTTTGCCAGCTTACCAAGACGGAGCTTCAGGGGGCTTTCCCGCGTGTCCAGCGTGATCTCACGGGCAATGGCGCCGATCATGGTGGCGTCACCCACCACCGCCACCTCCATTTCTCCGTCACCCGATACCACCGAGCAGCCTCTCAGGACCGCCGATGCGCTTGCAGGATTCAGCTTTTCCCCACGCCGCGGTATTTTCTCCACCTCGCGGCTTTCCCCCGTCATGGCGGCCTGGTCAACACGGAGCCTGCCGCTTATGAGAAACCCGTCGGCAGGGATCCGATCTCCGGCGGAAAGAAGGACCACGTCACCGCAAACTACTTCGGAGAGGGGAATCTCCAGTACACGCCCCGACCGCCTGACGCGGCACAGATAGTTTTCCGTTTCCTCGTTTAGCCTGGCAAAAGCGCTTTCGCTTCCGTATTCCGACACCGTGGAAATAAAGGTAGCAAGAAATACCGATATGGCGATGCCCGCCGTTTCCACCCAGTCCGCCGTGCGAAAGACAAAGAGAAGATTGAGGATCAGCGCGGCGATCAGGATCTTAATGACGGGATCGTTCAGATTTTTTATGAAGTGAGAAAAAAAGCTTGTGCGCTTCGGCGGCGTCATAGCGTTGGTGCCGTGCTCGCGGCGGGAGCGCTCCACCTGCTCCTCACTAAGCCCCGTATGGCGTATCACTTGCTGAATCGTATTGTTCATACCGACATCCTTCCGTTTTTCTTTGATAAACTATATGACGCGGAAGGGGGCAAAATGAGGGATTAAACGTGATTATCGCCAATTATCTCTCCACACTTGTGAAATGATACAAAAAACTTCCCCGAGAGAACGATTTTCTTTGCAATATATACAGCGAATAGGGGTTGACGAATTGGGCAAGGTGTGGTAAAATCGACGCGAAAAATCAAATAGGAGGGCATTTTATGGATACGGAAATTCTCGTAAACAAACATCTATCCTCCGAGCGGCTTGAACGGATCAAGTCCCTTGGAACAGAAGAGTCCCCCGTGGTCTTCGCGCTTGTGGGCGAGTTGAATGCGGAGGGAAATTATGCAGAAACCACCATTGTGTTCACGCCTGACGCGCTGACGGTGCTTGACCTTGACAGTACCGATGAGCCGATGCGGGTCCGCTACTCCGAAATTGCCGAGATCTTTACCAAGAGAATGTACGGCAATGCCTTTATCCGCGTCCGTTGCGAGGGAGAGAATCAGCCGCGGAACGTATTTCGCTATACCTTTGGCATTGCGGCGCTTTGTGACGCGGCCGTTCTGTTCGTGAAAAATATCAAGGCGGGGCAGAGTCTTTCCTCTCAACGGGAGATCGTGGCTATCGCCTACGAAAAGCAGCTCTCCGTATGTCCCCGCTGTGGACGTACCCTTTCCTCGCCCGGTGTTAAATGTATCAACTGTGAGGACAAGCGCAAGATCATTGCGCGGCTTGCGGTGTATCTGAAGCCGGAGCTTCCCGAGTTGATCGCTTCGGTGATCCTTTCCATCTGTACGACGACGCTGATGCTGATCCCACCGTACCTGACCAAGACCCTTGTCGATACGGTGCTTGTTAAGGACGCGGCGGGAAATTTCCCTGCGGACGCGCTCCCGATGCTGATCCGCATCGGTATTATGCTGACGGTGTTTTTGTTGGTACGGCATATTCTCGGCGCGTTCCGCGCCTACGTGCTCCGTAAAAGCGGAGACAAGCTGGTCAAGGCGATCCGTGACGACGTATACGAGCACGCCCAGCATCTTCCTATGCGGTTTTACGATAAAACCTCAACAGGCTCGGTGGTCAACCGAATTTCGGGAGATACGGCAACCCTCAAGGCGTTTATTCTTCGCGTGACCCAGGAGGTCGTCGTGCAGTTCTTCCGTATGATCGGTATTATCGTGATCATGCTGTGCATGAGTCCCCGTCTGGCGCTGTATTCACTTCTCCCCGTTCCGTTCGTCGCGGTTGGCGCCCGTATCTTTTCCAAAAAGATCGCGCCCTTTTACCGACGGATCTGGCGCCGTTGGACGGCGGTGTCCAGCGTTCTGACCGATACCATCCCCGGTATCCGTGTCATTAAGTCCTTTACCAATGAGAAAAATGCTACCGAGCTGTTTCAGCAGAGAAACGAGGATTGGTATCAGAACGATATCAAGGCGGGTAAGATCCTCAGCATCTATCCGTCTGCCGTGAATGTCTTCGTTGGACTTGGCTCCATCGTCATCTGGGTGCTGGGCGGTTATGCGGTCATCCGAGGAAGCAGTGCGGGTGTGGGCGAGATCACAGCGGGTCTGTTGGTTTCATTTATCTCCTACGCGAGTATGTTTTACGAGCCGGTCAACTTCTTTGCAACGCTCAGCGACTCGTACCAGAACGCCCTGTCATCTGCGGAGCGGATCTTCGATATTCTCGATGCCGAGCCCGAGGCGGATTTCGGAAAGGGCAACAAGCCTGAGGGCGGTCTTCACGGAAGGATCGAATTCAAGAACGTGTCCTTCTCCTACGACCGCACCAAGAAGGTCTTGAAGAACGTCAATCTGACGATCGAAGCAGGCGATATCGTGGGTATTGTCGGAACGACGGGCTCGGGAAAATCTACCCTTGTGAATCTGTTCCTGCGGTATTATGATTCTTACCAAGGACGGATCCTTGTGGACGGTCGCGATATTCGGACCATTGATATGGAATATTATCGCTCCCAGATCGGTTACGTTCAGCAAGAGCCGATGATGTTCAACAATACCATATTCAATAATATTGCGTACGGAGATACCAGATACTCGGTTGAGGATGTGATCCACGCCGCCGACATTGCCAACGCTCATCAGTTTATCATCCGCCAGCCCGACGGATATGATTCGATGCTGGGCGAGCGAGGAGTGGGACTTTCGGGCGGGGAACGCCAGCGACTTTCTATTGCCCGCGCCGTTTTGAAAAATCCCAGTATTCTTGTGTTTGACGAGGCGACGGCGTCGGTGGACTCCGAGACCGAGCGCCTGATTCAGGATTCCATCGAGCAGTTGATCTGCGGACGGACTACCATTATGATCGCTCACCGCCTGTCTACGCTGAGTAAGGCAAATAAAATCATAGTGGTGGATAACGGTAAGATCATCGAATGCGGCACGCCCGCCGAGCTTCTTGCGAAGAAGGGCAAATATTGGAAGCTTGTACAGATCCAATCTATGGCAGATAAGGTAACCGAGCAGAAGCGCGAAGAGCGGTTTGAATAAGGAGGACGCGTATGGCACGTTATATGATACAGCCGAGGGACCGAATCGTTCGGACCGACACCTATCTTGTGCGTATTGAAACCGCCGACGGGCAGGTGTTTGAGGACGTAGAGCCTCGCCGTTTGTTTCCCTTCAGCGATCCCGACCGATATGTTACCTTCTTGGCGAAGGGGGAGACCGAGGTGGCTATGCTTTCGTCGTTGGATCTTCTGGACGAGGCGTCACGCACAGCGGTTGAAGAATGCTTTGCGGAATATTATCTCATTCCCGAGATCACAGGCATCATTCATGTGATCGACAAGTCCAGCACCTTTCAGTGGAAGGTCAAGACCGACCGCGGCGTGGTGGAATTTCAGATTCGCAACCGAAATAGCGACATCAAGCAGGAGGAGGACGTGCTTCTCATGCGCGACTCCAACGATAATCGCTATCGCATCGATCTGAAAAAGCTGGATCCCAAGAGTATGAAGAAGATCCTCAGCTACATATGAGAAAAAGACCCGTAGGTTTTTCACAACCTATGGGTCTTTTGTAGCGGAAAGTGCTCAAATTTTGATTTATCGGTGGGTTTGATTTGACGAAATGGCGAGCATTGAGAGCCTTCTCCAAGAATGGGAGAAGGTGGCGCCGAAGGCGACGGATGAGGTTGCGGAATTTGTACCAATGTACGGCACCGTGCCATTTTGCAACATAAAAAGG
>JBGVFO010000111.1:0-5120 GCA_045121195.1 Eubacteriales bacterium | reverse complement strand
GTCGGAGGCAATGATAACGGTTTTGCCGTCCACACGCGCCTCAGTGACCGTGTGGTTGATGGTGATCCTGTTCTCCTCAAAATCAATGGCTTTCCACCGAAGTCCGAGCACCTCACTTCTACGCAGACCCAAGAGAGCTGTACAATAAAACCAACCGCGAAAGGAGCGCTATCTATGAGAAAAACAATTCTTGAAAAGCTTGATGAGATTGAAAAACGAGAAAATATAAAGATTTTGCACTGTATTGAGTCGGGAAGTCGTGCGTGGGGCTTTGCCTCGCCTGACAGTGACTACGACGTGCGTTTCATATACGTTCGCCCCAAGGAGTTTTATCTGCGCCTTGACAAGACTCGCGACGTTATCGAATGGCAGTTGGATGATACGCTGGATATCAACGGATGGGACGTTCAGAAAGCGTTGACATTGCTTCACAAATCAAATCCGACGCTGTTTGAGTGGAATTCATCACCCATTGTGTATAAGACGACCGAGGAATGGCAGAAGATATCAGCTATCATTAACCGCTACTTTGTGGCAAAGTCGGGACTTTACCACTATCTCAGCACAGCCAAGAGCAACTATCGCGAATATCTGAAGGGTGAGACGGTGAGGCTGAAAAAGTATTTTTACGTGCTTCGTCCGCTGCTTGCGTGCAAATGGATCCTTGCAGAGCGCACACCGCCACCTATGCTGTTCCGCACCTTGATGGACAAGTATCTTGACGAAGATCTGAAGCCCGACGTTGAGAAGCTGCTCGATATGAAAATGAATATGCCCGAAATCGGAGAGGGCAAGCGATTCGACCGAGTGAACGATTATTTGGATCGCAATATTGAGGATATAGAGGGCATCATCGCGGGATTGCCGGCAGAGGCTGCTTGCGATTGGAACGAATTGAACGAAATGTTCTTGTCTTTTCTTTGATGTATCGGTCTTGAAAAACAAAAGCCGCACACGGTGAAGGAAAACGGAAACAGCCTCAAGGGTCACCCCTTGAGGCTGTTATGCTTTATCTGTCAAGCTGCGTATAGGCATAGGAATTTTGGGAAAGGGCAACGTTTTGCTCGGTTCCCTCCGTTACCGTGCCGTCCGTCCAGTGGATCTCGTAGGATGCCTTATCAAGGTCGATACGCACTCTGACGCCGTTCTCAAACTCGCTTTCCTGCACGGTGTATCCCTCGCCCACAAAGCTATGACGGACCATAGGCGAAAGCGCGACCTCGCGGTTGAGGCGGCAGACGAGGTTCACCTTGGCGATCTGCTCGTCATTGGCGGTCATTCCAAGATAGGGAAGATTGCCGTGAAGCAGGGCGCGCAAGAAGCCGTTGTTCTTGAAGGGGGCGTTTGCGTTGGTTGCCAGAGAGCAGGGGACGAACAGGTTATCGTGGTAAACAAGCTCGAACAGCGGAACAGGGATGCCACGCGTCTTGCCGTTGGTATGGTCAAAGGCGTGATGCACGAGGTCAAGGGACGCCACGGTAAAGTCCACGGGCTCCTCGGAGGAAATGATCATACCCTGCGAGCGGATATATTCAAGACCCTTGCATCTCTCCTCCTGACGTTCTTTGCGGGTCATACGGTGCATAAGATTGTCGCATTCGTCAAGCTTGGTGATGGAAAAGACGTCGATATAAACGCCGTCGGGCATAGCGCCGTGCCGCTTCAGCTCCATATAGTTGCGGCGGATATACGGCAGCGCCAGCTTGGCACACAGCTTTCGCTGCATACCGCCTGCCCAGCAGTCCTGCCACACGAAGCTTCCGTCGTGATGCACCTGCGCCTGATTTTCACTGTAGGTTTCGGCGTCGATATAGTAGTCGCGGTAGTTATCGTGTACGGCGGGAATAAAATCAATGGCGCGCAGACGCTCTATCATATCGCGCATGCCCTCGTAGCCGCCTGCCTCGGGGCAGGGAGGAAGAATGTCGGGGTGCAGGTTATCGTAGCCTCTTTTTCCCCAGCCGTCCACGTGGACGTACGCCGCCTCGACGCCCTTGGCGTGCAGTGCCTCAAGACGCTCGGTCATGACCGAGAAGGGGGTCATCTGATCGTTGCTCTGTGGATCGTTTTCCTTGTATCGGAGGGTACCCGGCTCGCGATGGGTACGGATCGCGGGGGTGTGGATGACGGGGCGACCGATCAGCTTGCCGACGATGGGATTTTTGTCGATCTTCTCCTTGAGAGAAACCAGCTTGCCGATCTCCCGCAGGTGATCGCGGTAGGCAAGACAGATGGTGTTATAGTCGCACTTGCCGACGAAGAAATCGAAGAACATCTCGCGTCGGGAGCGGATCTTGCCGAGGGAAGGGATCCAGTGGATGCCGATGCGCATCGGCTCGCCGTCCGCTTTATCGTAAGCGTAGTCGGCGTCCCAGGGGGTGGAAATGCCCGCAAGATAGCCGCCCTCGCCCGTTACCTGTCCCCAAAAGGCGAGATAGCAGCCTCTTGTGAGCAGACGCTTTTGCTCCTCGGTGTGGATCTCGCCCTCGTAGCCGTCGGGATACAGGCGACCGTTAGAAAGGTTGACCACGCTGTAGCCTCGCTCCTTGTCAAAGCTGTGGATGGGGGCGGGCCAGCAGACCTCGGCGACCGTTTCATAGTCCTCACGGATGGGGATCAGCTCGGTGTGCAGTCTGCCGCCTTCTTCTTCCAACCAGACGTAGAGAGATATAGAAAGATCGATATTCGGGAAATCCGAGAGGGTCGTGAGAACGCCGTCGCCGACGCCCGAGGGGTAGGGAACGGTGGCTTGCGTCTTCGCCGCGGCGAGGGGCATCGTTGTGCCGTCCTTCAGACGCAGATAAGGCTCAAAATCCTCGGCGGTGTGGAAGGTCACGCCGTCTTTTTTGGCGGAGAAGCGAACGAACTCGGATCGTAGCATATTTCAACGCGTTTTCCAAATGTCATAGTTCCCATTTTGATATTCCTTTCTTTCCCTTCAAAATTTTATCTGGCATCCTTGGTATAGCCAAGCAGCTCGTTTGCATTCGCTTTATTATATCACAAAATTTGGAAAAAGCCAAGCAGTATTTCGATATCGGTAACTGTCTGACGGCCGAGGCGCTTCCCGTAGCGCAACGAAAAGGCGGAGAAGATCTCCGCCTTGCGTATTATTCCTCGTCGAGGTTCTTTTCTGCTTCCGCCTGCGTATTCGGATCGTAGGAGAGCAAGGGCTTTACGTCCTTCTTTTTCACCTTGCGGTCGATAAAGTTCTGCGTGATCTTGACGACCAGAGGGATCATAAAGAGCACGCCGATCAGGTTGGGGATCATCATAAGACCGTTGAAGGTGTCCGAAATATCCCATGCGAGGGAGGAGGTGAGCACTGCGCCGAAAATGATGGTGATCACGTGGATGATACGGAAGATGACCGTGGTTTTCGCGCCGAAGAGATACTCCCACGCCTTGGAGCCGTAATGGGACCAGCCAAGCACGGTGGTGAAGGCAAAGAGGAACATAGCAACGGCAACGAACTTGCTACCGATGTCACCCCAGGAGAAGACCTCGTTGAACGCACCGCCGACGAGGGTCGCGTCGGTAAAGCCCGCTGCGATCTCGCCCGTCTTTGCGTTGAATACGCCGCCGTTCAGACCGCCGGAGGTGAGAACGACCAGCGCCGTCATGGTACAAACGACCATGGTATCGGCAAACACCTCAAAGATACCCCACATACCCTGCTTCACGGGCTCCTTAACGCTGGAGTTGGAGTGTACCATAACCGAGGAACCAAGACCTGCCTCGTTGGAGAATACGCCGCGCTTGAAGCCGTTCGTCATTGCCACGATCACGCCGCCGAGACCGCCGCCGACGAATGCCTCGGGCTTGAAGGCGTTGGCGAAGATCGCCTTGAAGGCGGGGAGGATCGCCCGATAGTTGATGCCGATGATCACAAGGCTTCCCGCAACGAACAGTACGACCATAAAGGGTACGATCTTTTCGGCAACGTTCGCGATTCTCTTGACGCCGCCGAGGGTGATCACGGCGGTGAGGATCATAATGACCACGCCGAGGATAATGTTATACAGAGATACGTCGCCGAATACGGTGATGCCGGAAAGGGCTTTTACGTCAAAAGCGGCGGCGACGTTTGCCACGATCTTGTTGACCTGACCCATGCTTCCGATACCGAAGGATGCGAGCATGGTGAAGATACAGAAGAGGACTGCAAGGATCTTGCCGGGCTTTTTCAGGGTTGCCTCGCCGTGCTGATCCTTATAGGAATAGCTACCGACGCCGTCCTGCAGATAGTACATAGCACCGCCGGACCATTCGCCTTCGCTGTTCTTGCGGCGGAAATAAATACCGAGGACGTTTTCCGCGTAGTTGGTCATCATACCGAAGAAGGCGGCGACCCACATCCAGAAGACCGCGCCCGCGCCACCGACGCAGATAGCGGCGGCAACACCTGCGATGTTACCGGTGCCGACGGTTGCAGCGAGAGCCGTACAGAGCGCCTGGAAGGGGGAGATGACACCCTTTTCCTTGCGATGCTTTATAACGTTCTTTGTGAACAGACTACCGATGGTGTTCTTCCACCAGAGTCCCAGATGCGATACCTGAAATGCCCTTGTGCTGAGTGTTACGATAACGCCGGTTCCGATCAGAAGAGCCAGTCCGAATATACCCCATACCACTCCGTTGACGCTGCCGTTGATCTTGGCAACCTTTTCGAAAAATGCCTCCATTTTTCCCTCCTGAAATAAAAAATTGACGGGCGCAAAACACGTCCGTCAAAAAAACATAAACTTTCAAAATTTGATGGTCTTTGTCCTTTTGCCTGAGAGTTTGGCGTGTTTCACGCTTGCACCTTCGGCCCCCAATTCAATGGGTGTCTCCAAAGCTCTGTCGGTGTTCAGTCCCCATCCTTTCGGACACCTGAGAGCGTTACTCCTTCGGCGGCAGAACTGCCTTTTCCTGAATACGTCACACAGAATATGAAATTGATGCCCTATTGTACTACAATCTTTTTCGTTTTGCAATAGGTTTTTGCAAAATAATTTATTTTTCTTCAAATTTTGATTTATCGGTGGGTTTGCACGAACAAAATGGCGAGAAGCAAACCTTGTAGGGGTCGACGTCCTCGGCGACCCGAAACGAACGGATTTGCCATTATAAAATTG
>JBGVFO010000110.1:0-5611 GCA_045121195.1 Eubacteriales bacterium | reverse complement strand
ATTGGTGAAAGCCTTTTGTGATAAGGGTTTGAACGTAGCCATGAACAAAATCAAATTTCGTTGTTTTCGGGTCGCCGGGGACGTCGACCCCTACGGTGTTAGAGGGTTTCGTTCGTTTTCGGCGTAGCCATAACACACCGATAAACATCAATTTATCAATCCAAGCTATTCCAAAATAAATCTTGTAAATACATAAAGGAGAAATCAAATGGGAATCATCAGAGCAACCGTAGACGCCATTCGCGGCGGCTTCGCCGATCAGTGGCAGGAGGTCATAGAGGCGGGCAATATGTCCGACACCACCGTTTTTAAGAAGGGTGTCACCGTCCGCGCAAATGACAAACGCAACTCCAACAAAAAAGGAACCGAAAACGTGGTTTCCAACGGTTCTGTCATCCACGTCTACCCCAACCAGTTTATGATGCTTGTGGACGGCGGAAAGATCGTGGATTTCACCGCCGAGGAGGGCTACTACAAGGTGGACAACGCCACCGCTCCCTCCCTGTTCGCAGGGCAGTTCGGCGACTCGATCCGCGACACCTTCTCCCGTATCAAGTTTGCGGGAATCCCCTCTTACTCCCAGCAGGTCTTCTTCGTAAACACCCAGGAGATCAAGGGCATCAAGTTCGGCACCCGCTCGCCCGTCAACTATTTCGATAATTTCTATAACGCGGAGCTGTTCCTGCGCGCTCACGGTACGTATTCCATCAAGATCACCGACCCCCTAAAGTTCTACGCCGAGGTGGTGGCAAAGGGCGCCGAGGAGGTGGATATTACCGACATCAACGAGCAGTATCTCTCGGAATTCCTGGATGCGCTTCAGTCTGCCATCAACCGTATGTCCGCCGACAATATCCGCATTTCCCACGTGACCAGCCATTCCCGCGAGCTTTCCCAGTATATGGCAAACGAGCTGGACGGCGAATGGAAGGCAAACCGCGGCTTTGAGGTGCTTTCGGTAGGTCTTGCCAGCATCTCCTACGACGACGAATCCAAAGAGCTTATCAATATGCGCAACAAGGGCGCTATGCTGGGCGATCCCTCGGTGCGCGAGGGCTACGTTCAGGGCTCGGTCGCACGCGGCATGGAGGCTGCGGGCAGCAACCCGGACGGAAGCGCCGCCGCCTTTATGGGTATGGGCGTCGGTATGAATGCGGGCGGCAGCTTTATGGCATCTGCCTCCGCCTCCAATCAGGCACAGATGGAACGCCGCGCGGCAGAAGCGCCTGCCGACGGCTGGACCTGCAAATGCGGCAAGGTATGCACGGGTAAATTCTGCCCCGAGTGCGGCAGTCCCCGTCCCCTTCCCGCCGATAGCTGGACCTGCAAGTGCGGTAAAGTAAGCACGGGCAAATTCTGCCCCGACTGCGGCTCTCCTCGCCCCGCTCCCTCGGCGGATTGGTTCTGCCCCGACTGCGGCAAGAAGAACACGGGCAATTTCTGCACCGATTGCGGAAAAAAGCGTAGTTGAGGCTTTTTATGAACAGCACGGTAACCTATTCCTGCCCAAACTGCGGCGCGGGACTCGCCTTTGACGCGGAAAAGCAAGCCTTTGCTTGCGAATTCTGCCTGTCCGAGTTTACCGAGGAGCAGTTGACGGCCGACGGCGCCGAGGAAAAGGCCGAAGCGGAACGCCGCGCGGACGAGGAATACTGCGAAAGCATGAACGCCTACGTCTGCCAAAGCTGCGGTGCCGAGGTGGTGGCTGACGAAACCACCGCCGCCGACCTCTGCTGCTACTGCCACAACCCCATCGTTCTCGCGGGCAAGCTTTCTGGTCAGATGCGTCCCCACAAGGTCATTCCCTTTGCCTACGGCAAGGAGGAGGCGGAAAAGAAATTCCTGGAATATACCAAGAAAAAATGGTTCCTTCCAAAGGCGTTTTTCGCCCCCGCGCAAGCGGAAAAGATCGCGGGGATCTACTATCCCTTCTGGGTCACGGACGCTGACACCGACAGCCATCTCACCGCCCACGCTACCCGTGTGCGCACCTGGCGACGCGGGGACATACAATACACCGAAACCTCTAATTTCCGCATTGTTCGCGAGGGTCTGATCCACTTTGAGGACATCGTATCCTCTGCCCTTGACGAGGCGGATAAGGAGATGCTGGAGGGCATTCTTCCCTACCCGTCCGACGCCATGATCGACTTTTCCATGCCCTATCTTTCGGGCTTCGTGGCAAAAAAACGAAACATCGAGCGCGCCCAGCTTACCGACGAGGTACGCGGCAGAATGAACGGGTATGCCGAGACCCTTCTTCGCAACACCGTTCACGGCTACACCACCGTTTCGGTACAGGATAAAGGGGTTCGCGTTATGAAAAGCCATTGGGAATACACCCTGATGCCCATCTGGCTTCTGACCTATCAGAAAAAGGACAAGACCTATACCTTCGCTATGAACGGGCACACGGGAAAGGTTTGGGGTAAGCTCCCCGTGAGCATCCCGAAGCTCGCCATTCTCTTTGGCTCGGTCTTTGCGGGGCTTTCCCTCATTCTTACGGTGCTGGGAGGATTGATGTGATGAAAAAAATATTCGTTATCCTCACGGTCCTCACCGTTATCCTTATCACCGCACTTCCCGCTTCGGCAAGCGTATACGCCGAGGACAGTATTCTTCAGGATAAGATCGACCTGTTCAGCGAGAAGCAAGAAACGGAAATTATGAGCAGGATTTCCCATTTTATAGAGAAAAGAAACTGTCATATGCTGATCTTGACGGACACTATTGTCTATCGGAACGACTATGTGATCCGCGACGTTCTCGACACCTTGCGCTCAGAGGATCTCGTTATTCTCACCGTGTCGCTCTCCGACGGCGTCTATTATTACGATCTCTACACCTACGGAACGGCGTACCAAGCGCTGACCGACAGCGACGTCAACGCGATCCTCGACGCCAAGAAGGTATACAACAATATCAAGGGCGGCAATGTCTACGAGGGCGTCCTCGCCTTTATCGATATGACCGAGGCGCGTATGGGGGTATTCTCGTTCAAGGGAGAGCTGATGCCCGGCGTTATTATTCTCTCTCTCATCGTCGCTCTCATCTGCTGCGGCGTGGTAGTCGCGCGGTACAAGCTAAAGATCAAGCCCACCAATTATCCTCTTGACAGATTCGCCTCTCTCAAGCTGACCGAGGAAAAGGATATTTTCACGGGTAGCTTTGTCACCAAGCGGCGCGTCAGCTCTTCCTCCTCGGGAGGCGGAGGTAGCAGAAGCGGCGGTGGTGGCGGCGGGCGAAGCGGCGGGCACCGCGGCGGAAGATAATCGCAATAATATCTATTTTTTGCGATTATATATAATCATTTTACCGTTTTTTATGGCAACAATATCCAAATAAGGACAAATAAAAAGAGCTATCCCTTGCGGATAGCTTCTTTTTTGCTCAAAAGAAGGGAGAGGCTTTTTGGAAAACCTCTCCCTTTGTTAGAAAACATGGAAATTGTTGCGATCAATACTCGGCATTGCCTACCGTTCTGGGATAAGGAATGACGTCGCGGATGTTGGATACGCCCGTCAGATACATAATGATACGCTCGAAGCCCAGACCGTAGCCCGCGTGCTTGGTTCCGCCGTAACGGCGAAGATTGACGTACCACCAATAATCCTCCTCGCGGAGTCCGCACTCCTCCATACGGGCAAGAAGCACGTCAAGGCGCTCCTCACGCTGGCTTCCGCCGATGATCTCGCCAACGCCGGGCACCAGAAGGTCCATTGCGGCAACCGTCTTGCCGTCGTCGTTGAGTCGCATATAGAAGGACTTGATCTCCTTGGGATAGTCGATGACGAAGACGGGCTTCTTATAGATCACCTCGGTAAGGTATCTTTCATGTTCGGTCTGAAGGTCGCAGCCCCAGGATACGGGGTACTGGAACTTGTGCCCGCTCTTGATCAGAAGATCCACCGCCTCGGTGTAGGTCACCTTTTCGTAATCGCTCTCGGCAAGCATATTGAGCCGCTCAAGCAGGGTCTTGTCCACGAAGCTGTTGAAGAAGTTCAGCTCCTGAGAGCAAGTATCCAGAACGTGGCGAATGATGTGCTTGATCATATCCCACGCAAGCTGCATATTGTCATTGAGATCGGCAAAGGCGATCTCGGGCTCGATCATCCAGAACTCCGCCGCGTGTCTTGCGGTGTTGGAGTTCTCCGCACGGAAGGTGGGACCGAAGGTATAGATGTTACCGAACGCCATAGCGTAGGTTTCGCCCTCAAGCTGACCCGAAACGGTAAGGTTGGTGCTCTTACCGAAGAAATCCTTGCTGTAGTCGATCTTGCCGTCCTCGGTCTTGGGAGGATTCTCCATATCCAGCGTGGTCACGCGGAACATCTCGCCAGCACCCTCACAGTCGGAAGCGGTGATCAGAGGGGTGTGAACGTAAACGAAGCCTCTCTTGTGGAAGAACTCGTGAATCGCAAAAGCCACCTCGCTACGAACGCGGAAGACCGCCGAGAACAGGTTGGTTCTGGGGCGGAGGTAAGCGATCTCGCGGAGGAATTCTACGCTATGACCCTTCTTCTGAAGGGGATAATCGGGGGTGGACGCACCCTCTACCTCGACCGCCTGTGCCTTGATCTCAAAGGGCTGCTTGTTCTCGGGGGTCAGCACCAGCTTACCCTTGACAACGATAGCCGCGCCTACGTTGAGCTTGGCGATCTCGGCAAAGTTCTCAACAAACTGACGCTCAAATACCACCTGAACGCCCTTATGACAGCTTCCGTCATTGAGGTCGATAAAGCCGCAATCCTTACTGGTTCTTACACTTCTTACCCAACCGCCGAGGGTCACCTCGCGGTCAGCATAGGCTTGCATCTCCTGATGAAGCCCTTTAATCAAATCTCTTTTCATACTATCTCCTTATGGCGCTCCGCGCCGATCCGATACAAATCGCTGATATTCCAGTATATCACCTTTTTTGGCGTTTGTAAATGCTTTTTTACAACTTTTTGTCCAAGTCCGCAAAAGCTTGCCCCGTCGCGGCATAAATCGGCGCGCGGAGCAATACAGTTAGACAAGGGTCAGAAGGACGTTTTGATCTTGTCGATACACCGACGGCACACGCGCTTGTCCCCGAAATAGATCACGTCGGACGCGTCGCCGCAGAAGATGCAGGCGGGCAAATATTTCTTCAAAATAATACTGTCGTTATCGGTGAAGATCTCCACCGAATCCTTTACGTTGATGTCCATCATCTTGCGAAGCTCAATGGGAAGAACGATTCTTCCAAGTTCGTCTACCTTACGTACCACACCGGTTGATTTCATACTGTAATTCTCCCTTCAGATCCTTTTTTCTCGTTTTTTAGTCATACTTTGATTTCCATTTACATTATAGCATTTCCAAATATTGTATGTCAAGGGGATTTCTTGTAATTTCTTTTGCTTTTTCCATTCTTTTTTTGCCTTTTTCCCGACTTTCGTCGCTCCTTGTCCATTTTTGTCGAAAACGAAAAGGACAAGAAAAGAATTTCAAATTTTGATTGATCGGTGGGTTTGCAATTACGAAATGGCGAGGTGCAAACCTTGTAGGGGTCGACGGTCTCGTTGCGACTCGGTCACGCCACGGCTCTGACTGCCACCGGCAGTCATTCACTACCGTGTCGCCGCTT
>JBGVFO010000109.1:0-7159 GCA_045121195.1 Eubacteriales bacterium | reverse complement strand
AAAACGAACGAAACCCTCTAACACCGTAGGGGTCGACGTCCCCGGCGACCCGAAAACAGCGAAATTTGATTTTGTTCATGGCTACGTTCAAACCCTTATCACAAAAGGCTTTCACCAATTTTATAATGGCAAATCCGTTCGTTTCGGGTCGCCGAGGACGTCGACCCCTACAAGGTTTGCTTCTCGCCATTTTGTTCGTGCAAACCCACCGATCAATCAAAATTTGAACGGTAGGCTGTTGATCCGCATCCTTCGGCAAAGGAGGATTTCCTTGATTTTTTCTCAAAAACCCGAAAACGCAAACAAAACTTTAACATTTCCGTGGTATAATGAGGGTACGATCGGTAAATTTTGACGGAGGACGGCGATATGTTCAAAATTTTAGTGGTAGAGGACGACCGCGATCTCAACAGGAGCGTCTGCTCCTACTTGAACCGAAGCGGCTACGAGGCGGTAGGCTGTCTTGACGCCGAGGCGGCGTATGACGAGATGTACAAGACCACCTTCGATCTCATCGTTTCGGATATTATGATGCCCCGCATCGACGGCTTTGAGTTCGCGAAGACGGTGCGCTCGCTGAACAACGATATTCCCATTCTGTTCATGACCGCCCGCGACGATTTTGCGTCCAAACAGCGCGGCTTCCGCATCGGAATCGACGACTACATGACCAAGCCCATCGACCTCGACGAGCTGTTTTTGCGGATCGGCGCCCTTCTGCGGCGCTCCAAGATCGCGTCCAGCCGCCGCATCGAGGTAGGCGATTTCATCATGGACGCCGACGAGCGCTCCGCCACCCTTGCGGGGGAGGAGATCGCCCTCACGGCGCGAGAGTTCGATCTGCTTTACAAGCTCCTCTCCTACCCAAAAAAGACCTTCACCCGCACTCAGCTTATGGACGAATTCTGGGACGTGGACACCCAGACGGGCACCCGCACGGTGGACGTCTATATGACCAAGCTCCGCGCAAAGCTTTCGGCGTGCGACGCCTTTGAGATCCAGACGGTCCACGGACTCGGCTACAAGGCGGTGATCAAATGAAGCGCTCCCTCACCTTCCGTGACGTGCTTCACGCCGTCAGCCATTATCTGACCTTCTTCCTTTTGGTCGCCTTCGTCATCACCTGCTGTATGACCCTGTTCCTGTCCGTTCTTTCCGCCACCCTCGGCATCGAATTTACGGGAGAAAATCTGGGGCTTGCCGCCAAGATCACCTTCTGGAACGTGATCCTCTTAA
Organism: Eubacteriales bacterium; assembly: GCA_045121195.1. Taxonomy (GTDB): domain Bacteria; phylum Bacillota; class Clostridia; order Oscillospirales; family CAG-272; genus RGIG8775. The sequence continues at coordinate 5,923 of JBGVFO010000109.1, read as the reverse complement.
GCCTTCTCTTTACCGCCATCGACGCGATGCGACGCAAGCTGACGGTAGACCGCCCCGTCAAGCGCATTGCCGAAGCCACGGGCAGGATGGCGCAGGGCGATTTCAGCGTCCGCGTTCCCACCGTATCCCCCCTCGTTGCCGACGACCGCTTCAACGACATCATCCGCAGCGTCAACCGTCTGGCAGAGGAGCTTTCGGGTGTGGAGGCCCTGCGGACCGACTTTATAGCAAGCGTTTCCCACGAGATGAAGACCCCCCTCGCCGTGATGCAAAATTACGGCACCCTGCTGGAGGATCCTACCCTTCCCGAGGAAACGCGGATCGAATACGCCCACGCCATTACCGCCGCCGCGCGGCGCTTGGCGGATATGATGACCAACATTCTCAAGCTGAATCGGCTGGAGAATCAGCAGATCTTCCCAAAGACTCAGGTCTTTGACCTTGGAGAGCAGCTCTGCGAATGTCTTTTGCAGTATGAAAGCGTTTGGGAAGCCAAGGGCATCACGCTGGACACCGACATTGAGGACGGGGTGCTTGTATCCGCCGACGGAGAGCTTCTCTCCCTCGTCTGGAACAACCTGTTCTCCAACGCCTTCAAGTTCACCGAGGAGGGCGGGCAGGTCCGTCTTTCTCTGTCCTCCGTGGGGGAGAACGCCGTGGTCACCGTCACCGATACGGGCTGCGGAATGTCCCCCGAGATAGGGGCGCACATTTTTGAAAAGTTCTATCAGGGCGACACCTCCCGCGCCACCGAGGGCAACGGTCTTGGACTGGCGCTGGTCAAGCGCGTCGTGGACATCGTGGAGGGCGAGATCGGCGTGGAAAGTGCCGTAGGCGTCGGCACCACCTTCACCGTCACGGTAAGGAGGTGCGGCCATGTGGAAGAAGCTCGGTAAAGCACTTCTCTTCCCTCACGGGGCGATCCTCGTTCTTCTTCTGCCCGTTGCCGCCCTTTTTCTCATCTACGCCATGGCGGTGCTTGGCACCGAGAACGCCGTATCGTACGTATCTTACGTCCTCGCCGCCTACACCCTCACGGTATGGTGCGTCCGCATTCTCGCCATAGTCCGCGGCGTCAAGCGCTTTCGGGCACAAAACAAATTCGCCCGCAGGTGGCTTGCGGACGAGCGGCTTCGCGTCAAGGTGTCCCTTTACGCCTCGCAGGGCTGGAACGTGGCATACGCCGTCCTTCAGCTTTGTCTTGGGCTTCTCCACCACTCCTTTTGGTTTTATTCCATGGCGGGCTACTATCTGTCCCTTGCCGTGATGCGCCTTTCTCTGGCGCGGTACACCGCAAGGCACGGAACGGGGGAGGACCGACGCGCCGAGTTTTACCGCTACCGCGCCTGCGGCTGGGTCTTTCTCCTTATGAACCTCGCCCTCTCTCTCATGATCTTCTTTATGGTGTATTGGAACAGGACCTTCCACCATCACGAGATCACCGCCATCGCGCTTGCGGCTTACACCTTCACCGCCCTTACCGCGGCGATCGTGGGTACCGTGCGCTACCGCAGATACAACAGCCCCGTATACTCGGCGTCAAGAGCGATCAGCCTTGCCGCCGCCTGCGTATCGATGCTAACCCTGGAGTCTACCCTGCTCACCACCTTCGGTGACGGGTCGGTGACCCCTCTTATGCGGCGGCTGATGCTGGGGATCAGCGGCGGCGCGGTTTCCCTTCTTATCCTTCTTATGGCGATAGCGATGATCGTCAGAGGTACAAAAGCATTACGTTCGTTACGAAAAGAGGTATGATCCTATGGAACACAAAGAAAGCAACGGATTTCAGTACACCTACTCCGCCCGTGAGCAGGAGGAGCTGAAGCGCATCCGTGAAAAATACACCGACCGCGGAGAGGACAAGATGGAGCGACTCCGCCGTCTGGACAACGGCGTGACGGGAAAGGCGCAGGCGGCGTCCCTCGTCTTCGGCATTCTCGGCGCGCTGATTCTGGGCTTTGGTATGAGTCTTGCCATGTCGGAGCTTGGCGCCCTTCTGGGGCTTGCCGAGGGCATCGCTATGCTGATCGGCGTGGCTGTCGGCGTCGTCGGCGGCATTCTTGCCAGCCTTGCCTATCCCGTATACAATCTGGTGCTTCGCCGCGAGCGAAAGCGGATAGCCCCCGAGATCCTTCGTCTGACCGACGAGCTGATGAAATAACAAAAGCCCTCGCAATGCCCAACTTCCTTATGAGAAGTTGGGCATAGCGAGGGCTTTTTTGATTCCGTACAAGCGAACCGTCAGGAACGGATCTCCGCGCCTACGTTCTTGGTAAGCTTCTTGATCACGCTGTTTGCGACCTGCTCGATCTCGGCACCCGTCAGCGTCTTCTCTCCCGTTCCGATCACAAGACGGACGGTGAGGGACTTCTTGCCTGCGGGGATCTGCTTGCCGCGGTACTCGTCCACGAAGGTCACGTCGCGCAGAAGCTCGTTCTTCTTCGCCATAACCGCGTCGTAGATCTCGTCCCACTTGACCATAGCGTCCACAAGGAAGGACAGGTCGTATTCGTTCACGGGAACCTCGGGCACGCGGGCAAAGCGGTTGGTACGGGACTTGAAGGGCACGAGGGCGTCCATATCCAGCTCTACCAACACCGCGGACAGCACCTTGATGCCGCAACCGAGGGCCGCCTTCTTGGAAAGGAGCGCCAGATCGCCGATCTTCTTGCCGTCAAGCATAATGTTGAGCCAAACGGTTTCGTCTGCCCAGTAGGGCTTCTCGTTCTTCTCGAAGGTGAAGCTCTCCATATGGGTGTAGCGAGGCATTGCGCCGATCACGCCCTTGGCGCGGCGGAACAGCTCGGTCACGTTGTCCGAGGAGCCGACGAAGGCGCATCCCAGATGCTTCCTCTGGGCGGGAAGCTTCTCGCCCTCGTAGTCGGAGGTATAGTCACCGTCAAGGAAGATCTGCGCCTCCTCGAAGATGTCGAACTCGGGGAAATTGCGCTCGTTCTTGACGATCGCCTTACAGATGTTGGGCAGCAACGAGGAGCGAATATACTTCTCATCGGGCGCGGGGGGTGTTGCCAGCGCCAGAATGCCGTCGGTGGTGGGCAGAAGGGCGTTCACGAACTCGTCGGTCATCCAGGGGTAGGTGAAGATCTCCTGCATATTGCAACGGAACGCCAGATATTCCTTGACGCGGCGAACAAGGTCCACGTCAAGCTGATTGATGGCGCCGTCGAAGGAGGTGGTGATGGTGGTCGCCTCGAAGTTCTCGTAGCCGTACATACGGGCAACCTCTTCCATAATGTCTGCCTTGATGGATACGTCACCCGTGGAACGCCAGGTGGGAACCACGATGTGCATACCCGACTCGGTGAAGGTGACCTCATAGCCCATGGTGCCGAGCTTCTTTGCCACGATCTCCTGAGGGATGCGCTTGCCAAGACGTCGGTCAAGCCAATCGAAGTCTACGTCGATCTCCTTTTTCTCCAGCTTCTTGAGGTACAGGTCGCGGAACGCGGTAACCTTCATCTGGGGATAAAGCTCGGAGAAGAGCTTCATGGCAAGGGAAAGCGCCTGATCGCAACGCTCGGGGTCGATGGCCTTCTCGTAGCGGGAGGACGCCTCGGTGCGGTTATCGTAGCGGAGTGCCGTGCGGCGCACGCCGCGGGACTCGAAGTTTGCCACCTCAAGAATGACGCTCTCGGTTTCGGGAAGCACCGAATCCTTGGCGCCGCCCATAACGCCCGCCAGAGCGACCGCGCCCTCGGCGTCGGCAATCACGAGATCGTCGGCAGAGAGCGCCAGCTCCTTGTCGTTGAGAAGCTGAAGCTTCTCCCCGTCACGGGCGCGTCTGACCTCGATATGGTCGATGATATGGTTGGAATCAAACACGTGGGTGGGCTGACCCGTTGCCAGCATGACGTAGTTGGTCACGTCAACGAGAGCGTTGATGGGACGCATACCTACTCTCCAGATGCGGCTCTGCATCTCGAAGGGGGAGGGCTTGACGGAAAGTCCCTCTACCTTGGCGCCGATGTAACGGGGGCAACGGTCCTCGTCCGCGATGCGAACGTCGTAGCTCTCGTCGGTTTCGGGCACGTAGGGCTCAAACTCCACCAGAGGAAGGTCGTACAGCGCCGCGATCTCGCGGGCAATGCCGTAGTGACCCCACAGGTCGGGACGGTTGGTCATAGACTTGTTGTCGATCTCAAGGATGATATCGTCAAGTCCCAGCGCCGTGGCGATGGGGGTGCCGGCGGGCGCGCCGAAGGAGGTGACGTCCATGATCTCGTGCTCCTCAGCGGCGGGAAACAGGTCGGCAAGACCCACCTCCACCGAGGCGCAGATCATACCGAAGCTGGCAACGCCGCGCAGCTTGGCGTTCTTGATCTCAACGGGCTCGCCCTCGCCGTGCCAGCGCACCATGGCGCCGGGGCAGGCTACGACTACCTTCATGCCTGCCTCAAGGTTGGAGCCGCCGCAAACGATGTCCTTTACCTCGCCGCCGCCAATATCCACGCGGCAGACGCGAAGCTTGTCCGCGTTGGGATGAGGAAGCACCTCTTTTATCTCGCCGACGATAATCTTGTCGAATCTCTCCGCAAGGCTCTCTGCCCCCTCTACCTCAACGGTAGACATGGTGAGGTCGTAGGCAAGCCGCGTCAGATCCATATCCTCGGGAAGCTTTACGTAATCTTTGATCCAATTCAGTGATAATTTCATGGTTTCTGTCCTCCTTAGTGGAACTGCTTTAAGAAGCGGAGGTCGGTGCTGTGGAACAGACGGACGTCGTCCACGCCGTAGCGCATCATAACGAGGCGATCAAGACCGATGTTCACGTAGAAGCCGGTGTATTCGTCGGGGTCAAGTCCCGCCGCGCGGAGAACGTTGGGATGAGGCGTGCCGCCGGGCATGATCTCGATCCAGCCCACGTGCTTGCACACGCTGCAGCCCTTGCCGCCGCACACAAGACAACCCATATCGATCTCGAAGCCGGGCTCAACGAAGGGGAAGAAGCCCGCACGCATTCTGACGGGTACGTCCTTGCCGAACACCTTCTGCAGAATGCTCTTGATCATAACCTTGCCCGCGGTGTAGGTGAAGTCCTTGTCCACGATCAGCGCCTCGTACTGGAAGAAGGCGCGCTCGTGACGGGCGTCGGTGGTTTCGTTGCGGTATACGCGACCGGGGTACACGAAGCGGTAGGGGGGCTTGTGGGTCTGCATATAGCGGACGCTGTCGCCCGTCAGGTGGGGACGAAGACACAGCTTGTCGTTTGCCGCGCCCGCGTCGTGTCCCTCCAGCCAGTAGGTGTCCATGCTCTCACGGGCAGGATGGTTGGGGGGGAAGTTCAGGTTGTCGAAGGCGTAGTACTCGCTGGTGATCTCGGGGCCCGAGAAGACCTCGAAGCCCATGGAGCGGAAGGCGTCGTTCAGGTCGTAGCACATCTGGGTGATGGGGTGAAGACCGCCGATCTTCGGCTCAAGACCGGGCACGGTGCAGTCGAAATCGGGGGAGATCTCGGACGCCTTCAGCTTCAGCGCCTCCCGTCTGCCCTCGATCTGTTCGGTGAGAATGCCCTTTACGTTGTTGACTGCCTTGCCCATCTCGGGACGGAGCGCCACGTCAAGCTTGGGGATCTCCTTGAGAAGCTCGGTGATGCTTCCCTGCTTGCCAAGAAGCGCGCCCTTGACCTCCTGCAGCTCGGCTTCGGACTGTGCCGCCTCGATCCGCGCGGCACCTTCCTTGAGTAATGCTTCTAATTTTTCTTTCATGTTTCTTTCCTCTATACTTGATTTAGTTTTTCTTTGTGGATTTCTTTGTTGGATGGTAAATTGATGTTTGTCGGTGTGTTACGGCTACGCCGAAAACGAACGAAACCCTCTAACACCGTAGGGGTCGACGTCCCCGGCGACCCGAAAACAACGAAATTTGATTTTGTTCATGGCTACGTTCAAACCCTTATCACAAA
>JBGVFO010000108.1:0-21416 GCA_045121195.1 Eubacteriales bacterium | reverse complement strand
GATTCCCCCAATTGTTTTTTAAGCAAAATGCAAAACGCCGCGCGAATATCCGACTTCAAAGTCGTTTTTGCTAAAGCCATTTTCATAGAAAACTCATTTGGGAATCTTACGTATACGTCTCCGTTCGAGTCAACGAAGGCTTTTGCTACCTTCAGCCAACCGTACAAGGAATCATCCCCCGCAGATGCTTGTTCGATTATCTCGTTCCATCCGCGAAGCGCTTTGAGTGTTTTTTCGGAAGCTTTAGCAGATATATTCTCAACCGTTTTGGGAGTCGTTTCTTCAGTCATCGCCTTATCGTCAGATCTCACAGCTTCAACCTGAGGCTCTGATTTTTGAGGTGCATTCTCTCTTTGAACGTAAGTTCCTGACGCAATAGCATTCTCAAGCTTTGCTATACGTGAAAGTATCGCATCTGTCTTATCATCAAGCGTTGTATCGCAAATGCGCACAAAAGCCATTTCTACGAGAGTTCTTTTGGTTGACGTAACCTTTGGCAAAGCAGTTGCCGTTTCATCAAGCACACGGCAATGATAAAGCAAGGTTTCCTTACTAAAAAGCGACGCGACAGCAGAAAGCTTTTCGTATTCATCATCAGTAAGATCGAGATATTTTTTTGCTGATGAGGTTGTTCTTGCCACAAGCATATCGCGATAAAAAGATATAACATCCTGCAAAAACACGGTTATATCCTTAGATGAACGAACTACCTCATCCACGGTTTCAAATACTATCTCGAAATCACTCTTTGCAATTGCTCTTACAACACGCTCGGCTTTATCTCTTCCGCCAACACCTAAAACGTCATTAACAAGATCGATGGTTATTTTTTTATGAACACCCGCGCAAAGCTCAAGCAAGCTTATAGCATCTCGCATGCCGCCTTGAGCCATCTTAGCGATCACTCTAAGCGCGTCTCTATCATATTCATAGCCTTCATTATCGGCTATAAGCGAAAGTCTTTCTATTATAGTATCAGTCGTTATACGGCGAAAATCATACCGCTGGCAACGCGAAATTATCGTTGCGGGAAGCTTATGCATTTCGGTAGTTGCCAGAATAAATATAGCATGTGAGGGGGGCTCTTCAAGCGTTTTAAGCAAAGCATTAAAAGCACTCGCACTAAGCATATGAACCTCGTCAACGATATAAACGCGGTATCTAAGATCTGATGGCGTATAAACTATCTCATCACGTATATCACGAATATTATCAACACCGTTATTCGATGCCGCATCCATTTCAAGAACATCGGTCGCTATTCCCGCATCGATAGAACGGCAAGAATTACAGCAATTACATGGATTACCGTTTATCGGCGACTCGCAATTGACCGCTTTTGAAAGTATCTTTGCGCAAGTGGTTTTTCCCGTTCCGCGTGAACCGCAAAACAAATACGCATGAGAAAACTTGTTATTTTGAGTTTCAAATTTAAGTATTGAAGTAATATGCTCCTGTCCGTAAACGTCGTCAAAAGTCTGTGGACGCCACTTTCTATATAAAGCCTGATGCATATATACCTCCCTGTATCTAAATAAAAATGAACTGTAAAGTAAGACCATACACCATTAAATCGAATCTCGTCGCCACACGATATCCGTATCTCTTACTCCGAGCAGGCAACCTCGCGGCACATCGGGGTAACCGCTTAATGCTGCTTGGTTCCCCACCTGACATGGTTCACAGCTCCCGATTGCGCAAGACCCATCCGTCAACACAACAAAATGCGCCACAGACCGCAAGCGATTCGCCCTCAAAAAAGGAATGAACCCCTGCTATAGCGGATTTCAGGTACAGGGCACCGCTAATTCCCCGGCTGGTATGGCCTTATTTCACAGCTTGTTAAAATAAGCTTTTACATCTTACCTGAGTATTATAACAGATTTCCCCCTCGTTTGCAAGTCTTTTTCGGAATTTTTTATTGACCTTCCTTCCGCGAGCCTCATATACTCATATTGAATTCTTTTAAGGAGGGCTATATGAACAACGATATACCGCAATATGACGCGCTGGGCTATACGGGAACGGGCTATCTCGTCGTTCGGGCGACGACAGCCTCCGAGGCGCTTCCGCTGGAAAATGCCACCGTTACCATTTACGGAACCGAGGATGATTTTTCCTCTATCATCGCGCGCCTGCAAACGGGAAACGACGGGCTCACGCCGAAGATCGCGCTTCTCGCGCCGCCTCGCGCCCTTTCCGAGGTTCCCGGGAACGGCGCCCGATCCTTCGCAAGCTATAACGTTTCGGTACATAAGAACGGCTTTGCTCCTCTCGCACTCCGACGCGTTCCCGTCTTTGACGGCATCACCTCGGTTCAGCCTGCCGACCTGATCCCTCTCGCGGAAAACGGATATCCCGATTCATTCAAACCCTACGGTGGACCGATCGACGAGGGCGAAGCTCTCGGAACGCCGTAAAAGGAGGAAGATATGCCGCGACTCCCTTATATTCCCGAAACCATAACCGTCCATCTCGGACGTCCCGAGGCCGACGCCCCCAACGTCACTCTTCCCTTTCTTGATTACATCGCAAACGTCGCCTCCAGCGAAATTTATCCCACCTGGCCAGAGAGCGCGCTCCGTGCCAACATTTACGCCCAGATCTCCTTCGCCCTCAACCGCATCTATACCGAATACTACCGCGCGCGGGGGTACGATTTCGACATCACCAATTCCACCTCCATCGATCAGTCCTTTGTGAACAATCGGGACATTTTTGAGAATATTGATCAGATCGTTTCCGAGGTCTTCACCGATTATATCCGCCGTCAGGGTGCGATCGAGCCCTTATTCGCCCAATACTGCGACGGCATTCGCGTTCAATGCGACGGGCTCTCTCAATGGGGATCGGTGGAGCTTGCCAACGACGGACTCGGTCCGTATGATATTCTGACCGAATATTACGGCAACAATATTGAGCTTGTGACCGACACCCCCGTGGCAGGCATCACCGCCTCCCTTCCCGAACGCCCTCTGGAGCTGGGAAGCGCGGGAACCGACGTGCGGCAGATCCAAGTCCGGCTCAACCGCATCGCGCAAAACTATCCCTCCATTCCCAAGATCGCCGTAGCTGACGGGCTGTTCTCCTTTGACACCGACGCGGCGGTCAGACGGTTTCAGGAGATCTTTAATCTGACGCCCGACGGCATCGTGGGACGGGCGACCTGGTACAAGATCCAATTGATCTACAACAGCGTCAAGCGCCTCAACGAGCTCAATTCCGAGGGCATTTCTCCCGAGGAGATCACCGAGGTGTACTATGCCTTTCCCGAATTCGGCGACACAGGCTCCGGCGTCCGCAATCTGCAATATTATCTTGACTATCTCTCGCGGTTTTATTCCACCGTTCCACCCGTTGACGTTGACGGGATCTTTGGAGAGACTACCCGCAACGCGGTGATCGCCCTGCAAAGAACCTTCGGACTCCCCGAGAACGGCATCGTGGACGCGGACACCTGGTATACCATGCTGAACGCCTATTACGGCATTCTGAATCAGTTGGCAGGGCAATTCAACGAGGGGGACGTGATCCCCTTCCCGGGTGTGATCCTACGGATCGGTGTGGAATCCGACGTAGTTGCGCTTATGCAGCGCTATCTGAACACCATCGCCGAAAGCTATCCCGAAATTCCCACGGTAAATCACACCGGCTACTTTGGCTCCATGACCGAGCAAGCGGTGATTGCCTTCCAGCGCCTTTTCGGACTGCCCGAAAACGGCATCGTGGATGCCGCCACCTGGGATGAGATCATGAGCGTTTACAGTAACGTTACCAACCAAACCCTCAGTGAAGGTCAGTTCCCCGGCTTCTCGGTGGGCACATAATATTGGAAAGGACGGCATCTTATGACACCAACTCCCCCCTTTGAGCGCTCTGCCATTCGAAATCTGCAACGCTATCTTCGGCAGCTTTCCTTTTTTGATCCCGATATTCCGCCCCTTCCCTTGAGCGGGCTTTGGGATTCAAATACACGGGATGCTCTCATCGCCTTTCAAGAGAAAAACGGACTCCCGGGTACCGGTGTGGCAGATGAGAAAACGTGGAACCTTCTGTACAACCAATACCTTGACTCCATAGACGAAAAGTCGCCCCCTGCCCGTATGCCGATCTATCCTCGGCTTCCCGAACGCGACTCCTTGCGGCAGGGCGACGTGGGCTTTCCCGTCACCGCGGTGCAATATATGCTGGACGAAGTAACGTTGGAATACGAGGGGCTGGAAAACGTGCCGCAAAACGGAATTTACGGTCCCGAAACGGCGCAAGCCGTCATCCAATTTCAACGGCGCAACCTCCTCCCCGAAACGGGCGAGGTGGACAAAAAGACCTGGGACACGTTAGTACGCTCCTACGAATTCATCGCAAATGACACCCAACAATAACAACTTAAAAACTTCAAAAAATCAAGATTTTTGAAGAAAACACCAACTTTTTTTGACGTAACCGTCCAAAATCGGCTACGTCAATATTTTTTTGACTTTATTTGACTTTGACTTTGTTTGACTTTCGCTGTATAATGAATTCAGAAAGTCAAAGAAGGTCAAAAAGAAAGGACGATCCTATGCTTGCAGATACCATCGCAAAATTGATAGAACAAATGCTGGAGGAGTCGGGCGGCGCCCTTGAGCTTCAAAGAAACGAGATGGCAAACCGTCTTGGATGCGTTCCCAGCCAGATCAGCTACGTCATCACCTCCCGCTTCACCCCCGAGCGAGGCTACATCATTGAGTCGCGCCGCGGCGGCGGCGGCTGTATCCGCATTGTAAAAAAGCAAATGCAGAAAAACGAATACCTGATGCACTTTTTCTACGCCATTGGAAAGACCATCGGCGAACGGGAAGTGGGCGCCTATTTGCAGAATCTTCTTGGGAACGGTCTTGTTACCGAGCGGGAGGCGAAGCTGATGGCTGCCGCCACCTCCGATTCTGCCCTTGCCGATCTTCCCCAGCCCATTCGCGATCGCACACGGGCACAGGTGTTCCGTCACGCGATCCTTTCCATTATGAACTAAAAGGAGAATGAATATGCTTTGCGAAACATGTAAGAAAAAAGAAGCAACCGTCTTCTATGAAGAAACGATAAACGGAGCCAAACGCTCCTATTCTCTCTGCGCCGACTGCGCGGCGGCGTTAGAAAAACAGGGCGAGCTTTCCTTTGGACACAGCGCCTTTTCCCTTCCCTCCTTCGGAAGCTTCCACGACGCGCTCTTCGGCGGGTTGTTCGGGCTTTCCGAGGGACAGCCGCAGCAAAAGAAGGCGTGTCCGCAATGTGGCGCCACGATGAATGATCTGCGAAGCAACGGAAAGGTAGGATGCCCCGAGTGCTACGTTACCTTCCGCGCAGAGCTGAATGACACCATCCGCTCTATCCACGGAAACGTGGAGCACGTAGGTCGCGCCCCTTCCCGCTTCCGACAGAATCGCGAGAAAGCAGACCGAGTGGCAACCCTGAAGCAGCAGCTCAAGGAGGCGATCGCCGAGGAGGACTTCGAGCGCGCCGCAACCCTCAGGGACGAGATCCGTTCCCTTGAGGAAAATCAGTAAAGGAGGTACCCGTAATGGCTTGGTATAATACGGCGGGAAACGACCGTGATATCGTATTAAGCTCCCGCATCCGCTTTGCACGCAATCTTTCCGGATACGCCTTTGGCAGCCGTCTTGGCACGAAGCAAGCGGAGGAGATCATTGAAAAGGTCGGCTCTCTGCTGAAAGGCGGCGGATTGGAAAACGTCCCCCTCACATCTGCCCTTGACGCCGCCTCCCTCATGGAAAAGCACTATATCAGCCGCGAATTTGCTGAAAAGAAAACGCCCCACGCCCTCTTTATGAACGAGGCGTGCGGCTATGCCGTAATGCTCTGTGAGGAGGACCACCTTCGCTTGCAGTGTATTCTCCCCGGACTTGCTCTTGACGAAGCATACGCTTCTCTTTGCAAGCTGGACGATCTGATCGATGAGCGCTTTGACGTAGCCTACGACGAAAAGCTGGGATACCTGACTCATTGCCCTACCAATCTCGGTACGGGCATGCGCGCTTCGGTTATGATGTTCCTCCCCGCCCTCACGATGGCGGGCAAGATCAACGGCCTTGCCAATCAGCTTTCCAAGATCGGTCTTACCATGCGCGGTCTGTACGGGGAAGGAACGGCGGCACAGGGAAGCCTCTATCAGATCTCCAATCAGATCACCCTCGGCATTACCGAGGAAAGCACCCTGAAAAAGCTTTCCGACGTGATCCGTCAGATCAAGGAAAGCGAGCTTTCGGTCCGCAAGCTGATCAACGAGGAAAAGAATCCCGATCTGGTAGACCGTATCTGTCGCGCCGAAGGAACCCTTCGTCACGCCTTTCTGCTTTCGTCGAGTGAATTTATCTCTCTATATGCCGACGTCCGTCTTGGCATTTCTCTCGGCATCGTGAAGGATCTCACCTGCGAAATGCTGGACGCCCTGTTTATTTCGGTTATGCCGGCGACCCTCATCCTTTCCGCCGACCAACCCTTGGAAAACGAAAAAGCAAGAGATATTTTGCGAGCAAAACGCATAAAAGACGCCCTTTGCCGTTAACTATAATGTGAAGAAAAATTTTACAGAAAAGAGTTGATACCATGTCATCCATCCGCTTTACACAAAAAGCACAGAACGTCCTTAATAACGCTCTCCGCTTTGCCAGAGAGCTGGGACATACCTATATCGGCTCGGAGCATCTCCTTCTCAGCCTTGTCAGCGAGCAGCAAAGCATTGCCGCCAACATCCTTGCCGAGAGAGGTGCTGACCCCGATAAGCTTCGTACCGCCGTCATTGAGATCGCGGGGGAAGGCACCCCCAGCAACGTAAGTGCCGCCGATATGACGCCTCGCACCAAGCATATTATCGAAGCCTCGTCAATGGAGGCACTCCAGCTTCGGCAAAATTACATCGGCACCGAGCATCTCCTCCTCGCCCTTCTCTCCCAGCGCGATTGCGTAGGAGTAAAGCTCCTTGAGGAATGCGGAATTTCCGTCGCGGACGTGCGAAACGACATCGCCGCTTATCTGGACAACAATCGAGGTGACGGTGGCTCCTTCTCCAACGAGCGAAAAGGCAGCACCAAGGAAAGCAAGAACAGCTCCTCTACCCTGTCCACCCACGGCAGAGATCTCACGGCGCTTGCCAAGGAGGGCAAGATCGACCCTGTTATCGGCAGAGACGGAGAAACCGAGCGCGTGGTACAGATCCTCTCCCGCCGCACCAAAAACAATCCTTGCCTTATCGGCGAGCCCGGTGTGGGAAAGACCGCCGTGGTGGAGGGACTCGCGCAACGCATCGTTGACGGAAACGTCCCTGAAACCCTGCGGGACAAAACCATCATTACGTTGGATATTCCCAGCATGATCGCGGGCGCAAAATACCGCGGCGAGTTTGAGGAGCGTATGAAGAGCGTGATGGAGGAGGTCTCCAAAAATCCCGACATCATCCTTTTCATTGACGAGATCCATACCCTGATCGGTGCCGGTGCCGCCGAGGGAGCGGTAGACGCCGCCAACATCATCAAGCCCGCCTTGGCGCGCGGCGAAATGCAGGTGATCGGCGCCACTACCATTGCCGAATACCGCAAGCATATTGAAAAGGATGCCGCTCTTGAGAGGCGCTTCCAGTCGGTGCTTGTCGGGGAGCCCTCCCCCGAGGAGGCGGTAAAGATCCTGATGGGACTTCGCGACAAGTACGAGGCACATCACAAGGTCAAGATCACCGACGACGCGCTTTCCGCCGCCGTTGAGCTTTCCCGTCGCTATATCACCGACCGTTATCTTCCCGATAAGGCGATTGATCTGATTGACGAGGCGGCATCCCGTCTTCGTATTTCCGCCCACACCTCCCCGCCCGACCTTCGGGAGCTGGAGGAGCGCATCAAGACGGCTTCGGCGGAGAAGGAGCAGGCGATCAGCGCCCAGGATTTTGAGCTTGCGGCAAAGCTTCGCGATGAGGAAAAGACCCTCAAGGAGCAGTATAACAACGCAAAATCCGATTGGGAAAAGAGCCAATCAAAGGAAAGCCTTTCGGTTGGAGAAAACGAAATCGCCGACGTCGTTACGCAATGGACGGGAATTCCCGTGAGCAAGCTTCTTGAGGCGGAAAGCGAAAAGCTCCTGCATCTGGAAGACGCGCTCAAGGCGCGGGTTATCGGACAGGATAGTGCCGTGGAAGCCATCGCCCGTGCCATCCGTCGCGGCAGAATGGGTCTTAAAGACCCCCGCCGCCCCATCGGCTCCTTTATCTTCCTCGGTCCCACAGGTGTGGGTAAGACCGAGCTGACAAAGGCTCTCGCGAGCATTATGTTTGGCGACGAAAGCGCTATGATCCGTCTGGATATGTCCGAATATATGGAAAAGCACAGCGTTTCCAAGCTGATCGGCTCCCCTCCCGGCTACGTAGGCTTTGAGGAAGGCGGTCAACTCACCGAAAAGATCCGCCGCCATCCCTATTCGGTGGTTCTCTTTGATGAAATTGAGAAAGCACATCCCGACGTATTCAATATTATGCTTCAGGTGCTGGAGGACGGCATTCTGACCGATTCCCAAGGACGGCGCGTGGATTTCAAGAACACCGTTATCATTATGACCTCCAACGTAGGCGCATCGGCTATGTCACAGGGTCGCTCCCTCGGCTTTTCGGAGGCAAGCGACACGTCCAATGACAAAAAGGCTTCGGATGCCCGTGTGATGAATGCGCTCAAGCAGACCTTCCGTCCCGAATTTATCAACAGAATTGACGATATTATCATCTTCAATAAGCTTACTGAGGAAAACATCGAACAGATCGCGTCGATCATGCTGGATGAGGTAGCAAAGCGAATCGAAGGCCTCGGCATCACCGTGGAGTTTGACCCCTCGGTTGTGAAGCTGGTAAGCCGCGAGGGCTTTGACGAAGCCTACGGCGCCCGTCCCTTGCGACGCGCTATCGTCCGTATGGTTGAGGACACCTTCTCCACAGAAATGCTGGAGAATCACATCAAGGTCGGTGATACCGTCCGAGCCGTCGAGCAGGACGGTGCGGTAACCTTCCAAACGGTATAATAACAAAGAGAGGCAGATGCATTTCTGTCTCTCTTTTATTCTTCTCCAAGAAGCTTATTTGCGTTTGTACTGTCGCCGTCACCGCGGAGATCCACGGGCTCACCAAGATATGTCGGGTCCGGCTTCCACTTGGAAAACGCGAAATCCTTGGCCCGCGCTACGACTTCGCGAAGCTCCCTGACCGTCTGCGCCCGATAAGGCCGAAGATCCGCGGAGATCCCATAGGCGTCCATCCCCATTTCCTTCGCCACATAAAGGGCGCGATACAGATGATACTCCTGCGTAACGATGAGCACCTTTTTCACGCCGTAAAGCTCTTTGGCGCGCCACATGCTTTCATAGGTGGAAAGCCCTGCGTGATCCAGAAAAATTACGTTGCTCGGCACGCCCGCCGCAACGGCGTGCTTCTTCATCACGGTAACCTCGTCATAATCGTGCTGCATATGGTCTCCGCTCATCAGCAGACGGTCCGACGCCCCCGCAAAATACAGCTCGATGCCGATCTCAAGGCGATCCTCCAGCATACTGCTGGGGGTTCCGTCTGCCTTTACGCCCGCGCCGAGAACCAGAATACAGTCAAACTCTTCCTCCAGCGCAGCCGCGTTATCTACGTCAACGATGCGGTTTCTGACAGCGCTCCACATCAACAAATTGACCGTCAAGAGGGTCAACAAAGCAACGAGGACGATTATTGCCACCGTCCATAACAAAACGGCAACAGGCCGTTTTTGAAAAATGCGCTTCATCCTTTCCCTCCTATCCGTTTTTCTGTATTTATTATATACCCGCTTTTCCCGTCTGTCAACAAAAAAATCCGTACTACGCAAAAAAAGCAGGGTGTCAGAAGACACCCTGCGAAGCGTTTATTTTAGTGGAACTCGGGGATTATGGAGAACAGAACCTCGTTGGTCACGTCAATGCCGTTCTCGTATTCTGCTCTGTTACCGATGGCGATATTCTTCCAGTTAAGCTCGGAGCCCTTGAAGGAAAGGTTCTCAATGCCGTCACAGCCGAAGAACGCCCACTTGCCGATAGTAACCACGTTCTTGTGCAGGCTCACGCTGAGAAGGTGGTCACAGTAGAAGAACGTATCCTCCTTGATCTCGGTAAGTCCGCTTCCGATGGAAAGCGTCTCCACGTTGTAGCAAGCCATGAAGGCGCCTACGCCGAGAGAGGTCAAGGAATCGGGAAGCTCGATGGAATCGATACCGACACAGTACATAAATGCCTGATCACCGATGGAAGCGATGGGACCGAACTTGATGTCATCGATCGAAACGCAACGGTAGAATGCCTGATTACCAACAGAGGTAGCGGAGGAAAGATCAAGACCCTCCAGAGCGCGGCACTCGAAGAATGCCTTGTCGCCGATGGCGGTTGCCTTGGACAGATCAAAGGTCTTCAGATATGCAACACCGCTGAACGCCTCGGCACCGACAGAGGTAATGGTACCCTTCACGGTAACAGACTTCAGGTTCTCACAACCGCTGAAGGTTGCGTCCTTAATTTCGGAAAGACTTGCGGGAAGCTCGATGGAGGTAAGAGCAATGCAACCCTTAAATGCCGAAGCACCGAGGGAAGAAATCTTCTCAGAAAGATTGATGCTCGTAAGAGCAACACATCCGGAGAACGCCTCGTCACCGATTTCGGTAACGTTTGCGCCAAGCTCTACAGAAACAAGGCTCACACAATCCTTGAACGAATTTGCTTCAATCTTGGTAAGACTGTCACCTACGACAAGCTTCTCAATGCTCGAACAACCGGTAACGGCATTCTGACCGAGAACGGAAACCTTGTCACCAATGGTAAAGGTCTTAATTCCGGAGCAGTTGTAGAAGGCGTAATCGCCGATCGTCGTTACGGTATCAGGGGTATCGAAAGCGGTAAGAGCGGCACACTCGTTAAACGCGTAATTACCGATCTTCTCAAGTCCCTCGGAAGCCTTGACGGAAGCAAGGGCAAGACACTTATCAAAGGCATAGTCGCCAACCGTCTTCAGAGAGGCGGGAAGCTCAATAGCCGTCAGTGCGCTGTTTACGAAAGCACCGTTTCCGAGCTCAACAAGACCTTCGGGAAGCTCGATCTCCTTCAGCGCAACACAGTTCTCAAATGCATTGGCGCCGATGGTGGTTACGCTGTCTGCCATCTCAACCGAGGTAAGCGCACCGCAGTTGTAGAAGGCATTGGCACCGATAGAGGTAACGGTAGCGGGGATCACAACAGTCTGAAGAACGTCGTTCACACGGCATCCGCCGCCGTAGACAGCCTTATAGGCTTCAACAAGCTTTTCGGTCGTGAAGGAAGGAACGTACTCCTCTATGTAGCCGGAGATGGTTGCTCTTTCACCCTCTTTACCGTTGAACACGTAAACGTCGGTACCGTCATCAAGCTTTTGCTTGTTGTAGTACAGCTTGGTCTTGTTGTAGGACCAAGAATCCGCCGTCTTAAGAGCATTCAGAACCTGCTCCTCGAAGGAGGAAGCCTCCATCATCGTGGGGGCGATCAGCTCTGCGCTGATCAAACCGAATGCCCAGTCGCCGATTGCCGTAACGGTATCGCCCTTGGGGCTCTTTTCGGGAATCTCAATGGTGTAAGCACCTGCATGACCGCCGATACCGCTTACGTAGCAAGTACCGTCGCCGTTGCTGGTAAACTCAATGTCGCCGGTAACAACAGGACCTACGGGACCGTCGCCGGTTTCATCGGGGGTATCGCCGCAGCTTACAAGGCTCAGTGCCATAAGAAGAGCGAAAGCCAAAATTATCAGTCTTTTGATTTTCATTTTTTCCTCCGTTAGAAAACAAAAAATACTTTTTTTCATTATAAACGAAATTGAAGAATTTGTCAAGTGTTTCCCATAATGTCGTGAGGTTTTTTTGTGCCGACACCTTCAATTTTGTCACTTTGCACAAAACAGACCTTTACTTTTTGTAATCTTGGTCTTACTCACTTCTTCTGCTGGCGACACCAGATCCACATTACCAGTCTGTGCGGGAGCAATTTGGTTGCCAGTACCTGCATTCGGATAGAAAAGCCGCACACCGAAACGTCTTTTCCCTTCCGCATATCCCGAAGCGCTCGCGTTACCACCTCGTCCGCGTCGAAATACCGATTGTAGTACGTAATGGTATCGTCGGTAACCGCGCGGTCAAAGAACTCGGTGCGCACCCATCCGGGGCAGACCGCCATCACGCGGATCCCCCGTTTCTTCAGCTCCACATTGAGAGCGCGGGAAAAGCTGAGGACAAAGGCTTTGGTAGCACCGTAAACGTTGATATACGGAACGGGCTGAAAGGAGGAAAGCGAGTCGATCTGATAGATCTGTCCGCCCTCCTTCATATAGGGCAGGGTCAGATAGGTGATAGCGACAAGCGCTTTGTCGTTCAGGTCGATCATAGCAAGCTGATCGTCAAGCGGCATTTCCGTAAAGGTGCCGAATTTGCCGAAGCCGCTTCCGTTAACAAGGATCGCCACGTCGGGCTTTTCTTCCGCAAGGAGCGCCTCATATCGGTCATAGCTTTCCTTGTCGGAAAGATCAAGACAAATGGGGCGGATGGGGGCTTTCACCTCAGCCGCAAGGGACTCCAGGCGATCCTTTCTTCTGGCGATCACCCAAATTTCATCAAAGGCGTTCTGCGCGTCCAGCTGCTTGACGAATTCCCTGCCCATTCCTGAGGATGCGCCTGTGATAACTGCAATCTTCATAACACGGTTCCTTTCATTTCAAGAACGGCAATTGCGCGTCCTCGCTGTATTCAATATACGGCATCCCCTGCCTGTCAAACCGAATTTTACACACGACATAGGTAGAGTCAAAATACAACGCTCCGTTTCCGCCCCAGCGATCGCCGAAATAATAATATTCCGTTTCGTTTCCGTTTTCTATAGGAAGCACGAAGGACGGTTGACTGTCGAACGTAGTTACATCTCCAAAGGGAAAAAGCAGAGACCATCTCCCGCCGAGCGATCCTTCGCGACTCACAGCCACGCTCCCTTGATTGGGCTTCCAGCCGGTGCACGCCGAGGTAAGAACGTAGTGCTGTCCGTCTCGCGCGAAAAACGCGGGAGCTTCTCTGGACTGATTCTGAAACAAAATTTTAACGACGTCCTCCACGCTCAGATAATCTTCGGTCATTCGGTAAACGTACAGATCCCGATTATCTCTCGCGCTGGCGGCAAAATAGGCGTCATCCCCACATTGTATAACCGTACAGTCCCTCGCCATATTTCCAAAGGGGCGAAAGCTGCCATGATAGACAAAATCGCCGTCGGGTGTATCGCAAGAAGCCACGGCGCACGCGGCCGAAAGATAGTCCTTGCCGTTTTCGTAATGCATCCACATCACATATTTTCCCGTAGCCTTGCAATACAAGACCTTGGGACGTTCAATGTTCGCGAGAAGCAATCCTTCTCCGTCAATTCGCGCCAATCCGCCCGAAGGCACCCCCTCCACCCTGGTTTTCAGCGAAAGGTCGGCTTTCACAACGTAGGATGCGGACGTCGGGCTATCTGCCGTAAGAACGTGGTTTCGGAATTCAAAGGATCGAAAGTCGCGGGTGCGGTAGCAGGAAACAAAACGGTTTTCCGTTCTGTTTTCACCGTACCAGTAATAATATTCGCCGACCTTGAGCATCCAGCCGCCGTGAGCATGGATCACATTGCCGTCGGTATCGTACCACGGCTGTCCGTTTTTCAGTACGGTATCGCTCATCACAGAATAATATGAACGGGCAGACCGTCGCGGAACAGGGGCTTGCGCTCACCCGCAATCAGAGGGAGCAGGTAACGGCAGCACTCATCGGTCACGTTATTGCCTCGGGCGTTGATAAACTCATCGCCGACCCACTTCGTCTTGTTGGCAATCTTGGAAACGTCGCTGTGTCCGATTTCGGTAGCGTAGGGTTCCTCCGAGGTACGGAGAATGGTCATCATACATCTGGAAACACCGTCTGCCGCTGCCTTGACAGCCGCCTTGCCCACGCGAACCGACTCGCAAAGATCGGTATCCGAGGCCAGATGTGCGGCGCAACGTTGGGGAAGATTCAGCTCTACCGAGCGCACCTTGCAGCCGATCTCGTTCTTGACCGTGATCTCAAGGGCCTTACCCGTACCGGAAAGATACTTGTGACCGAAAATATCCACCGCGCCGCTTTGGGTTCCCTCGCCTACGTAACGACCGTCGGCGAAGCGAAGCCCCTCGGAAACGGCGACCACCACGTTGGGCTTCTTTGCAAGCTCGGCGCGAACGTCCGCAAGGAGCTCCTCCATGCTGAAGCTTCGCTCGGGCAGATATACAAGATCGGGGGCAACCCCGTCCACTACGCGACCAATGGCGGAGGAGGCGGTCAGCCAGCCCGCGTCGCGTCCCATGATCTCGACAATGGTAACTGCCTTTGTCGTATATACCGCGCAATCGCGAATGATCTCGCGCACCGTTGTGGCAATGTATTTTGCCGCCGAGCCGAAGCCGGGGGTATGGTCGGTTCCCACCAGATCGTTATCGATAGTCTTGGGCACGCCGATCACGCGCATTTCATAGTCGTGCGCCTTCGTATAAGCAGACAGCTTTGCCACCGTATCCATAGAATCGTTTCCGCCTATGTAGAAGAAATAGCGGATGTCGTATTTTTTGAAGATTCCAATGAGTCTTTCAAAGAAGGCAGGATCCTCCTCCGGCTTCGGCAGCTTCTTTCGGCAAGAGCCAAGCGCCGCCGCGGGGGTACTCTCCAGAAGATCGATATC
Source organism: Eubacteriales bacterium (assembly GCA_045121195.1). Classification (GTDB taxonomy): domain Bacteria; phylum Bacillota; class Clostridia; order Oscillospirales; family CAG-272; genus RGIG8775. The sequence continues at coordinate 6,623 of JBGVFO010000108.1, read as the reverse complement.
GGCATCGTCAGCAAAGCGGGCGGAAAGGTCGATCAGACGCTCCTCAAGAAGTCCTTCCACACCGTTTCTCATGCCGTAAAGGGTGCCGATGGCACCGCCGTGAAGCGCTGTGTCCTTCACACCGCGGATCACGCCCGCAAGCGTGGCGTTGATCGCCGCCGTAGGGCCTCCGGACTGTCCGACGACCGCATTTCCAATCAGTTTATTAGCCATTTTATTTTCCTCACCCTTTCGTCATCATTCCCCGAACGCGGCGGCATATTTCTTCAGCATATCGCGAATGGGTAGCTCGTAGGGACAGCGACTCTCGCATTCCCCGCAATCCACGCAGGCACCCGCCTTAACGGGAAGGGTCGCGTATCGCTCGCGCGCCCAATTTTCCAGTCCGTAGCGCTCCAGGTATCCGCCGAACAGAAAGACGCTGGGAATGGAGATTCCCGCCGTACAGGGGGCGCAGTAGTTGCATCTGCGGCAGAAATTGGTGCCAAGATCCTTTCGGATTTCAGCAAGTTTCTCCATTTCCGATGCGGTAAGAGCAGACTCGTCGTTCACTGCATTCACATTTTGTTCCACTTCCTGCTCGCAATACATACCCGGGATAACAACATTCACCGCGGGATTGGCGCAGATAAAGCGAACTGCGAGCGTTGCGTCCTCAATGGCGCCGCCCGCCAAGGGCTTCATGGCAATGAAGCCGATGTCTTTTTCCTGACATTGGGCAATCAGCGCCTCGCCCTGGGTTTCCACGATATTATAGGGGAACATGATCGTTTCTACCCAATCAAGAGTGAGTGCCTTCTCAAACACCGCCAGAGAGTGGGCGGTAATGCCGATATGACCGATCTTCCCTGCCGCACGGGCTTCAAGGAGAGCCTCAAGCGCGCCTCCCTCGCCGCAAACGGTTGCCAACTGATCCATAGAGGGATTGTGTACCTGATACAGCTCAATACGGTCAGTCTTAAGCTTGGCAAGACTGGTTTCGATATCACGCGCCATTCCCGCGCGATCCCGTGCCATACTCTTGGTAGCAAGAACGAAGCGATCCCGCACGCCAAGCGCCTCCATTGCGTTTCCAATCAGTTCCTCACTCACGGTATACGCCTTTGCGGTATCAATATAATTGATGCCCTTCTCTACCAAGGAGCGGATCAGCGAAAGCGACGCGTCTGCGTCGTTCTTCTGAATGGGAATACCGCCAAAGCCAAGACGGGATATATACAGATCGGTTTTTCCGAGTCGAATTGTTTTCACGGGCAAATTCCTCCCTTGTCTATTTGTATCAGTATACCATAGAGTCGAGAAAATTTCAAGTCGCACACAAAAAAAGATGATTCGTCAGAGTTCGTCCTCCAATCCACATCTTTTTCCATATTTCTTGCTTTTTTATTATTTCTGTCAATCATTTATATACCTAAAATTACAAAAAAGGCTGCCGCAAAAGCGGCAACCAAATTCTTTTAATAATTTTCTTTTCTGACCTCAAAGTAGCTTTGGGGATGGTTACATACGGGACACGCCTCGGGTGCCTTGGTTCCCACAACGATATGTCCGCAGTTACGACACTCCCAAACGGTAACGCCGCTCTTCTCGAATACGGTCTTGCTTTCCACGTTGTTAAGCAGGGCGCGATACCGCTCCTCGTGAGTCTTCTCGATAGCGGCAACTCCGCGGAACTGTGCGGCAAGCTCGTGGAAGCCTTCCTCATCAGCCTCTTTGGCAAAGGTATAGTACATATCCGTCCACTCATAATTCTCGCCCTCTGCGGCGTGAAGAAGATTTTCGGCAGTATCGCCAAGCTCGCCAAGAGCCTTGAACCAGAGCTTTGCATGCTCCTTCTCGTTTTCAGCGGTCTTCAAGAACAGCTCTGCGATCTGCTCATAGCCTGCCTTCTTGGCAACTGAAGCAAAATATGTATACTTGTTTCGTGCCTGGGATTCGCCTGCGAACGCCTCCCAAAGGTTTTTCTCGGTTTTTGTTCCTGCATAGGGATTTTTGCTCATGGTAACTTCCTCCTTGAATTTTTCTGCGGGCTGACGGCACTTGGGACAAACGGCGGGCGCCGCGTCACCCTCGTGTACGTAACCACAGACCGTACAAACAAATTTTTTCATACTCGATTCCTCCCACGAAAAAATAGATTTCTTGATAGATTGATTTTATCATATATTTTCCCCTCCGTCAATAGTTTTTTTGAAGCTTTTGAAAACGGCACGAAGCCTCGTGCCGTTCTCTTTATTCACACGGAAAAAGCTCTGTCCCGTCAATCGATTTTGCAGTCAAGGAAGCTGCCATTACCGATAACGAATCCGCTCTTCTCACGTAATAGATGCCTCGTTCCGTATCCATACAGCAGGAATAGGTAGTATAGTGCGGTTTTCCTTCAGCGTCCAAAACACTTCCCTTAGGCGGCGCGACCGCGCCGAGAAGCGAAAATATCCGCGCCACCTTCTCTCGCTCCCCGCCGTCGTCGCACAAAAATCTTTTCAAAAAAGCGGCTTTGGCAAAGCGCGACGATGAGGTGTAATCCCCCGGCAAGCCAACGCCGCCCGTCCCCAGACTGAAAAAGGAAGGCTCGCAAAGAGGCGTCACCGCCGACTCGTTTCTCATCTCCTCATACCGCGAAAGCATCTCCAACTGAAACGGGAATGGAGGATTATTGGTAAGCACGCCGACGGAATTTTCATAAACCTTCACGCCGTCATGGCGCGGCTCCACTACAAGCGAGCCGCTCGTATCTGCGATATGCCAATGGAGCGGCGTCAAGGAAACCGTTTTTGAAAAAGGCTCCTCTACGATCGCCGTTTGTGAAAGCAGCCCCCTTGCTTCTTCCAGTGTGGCGCAGCTTCCCAATATCCAAGGGATCAGCTCAAAGGGGGAGATTTCTTTTTGCGTACCGTCACCTCCTCTTGGATAAAATGCGTTATGGGGAAAATTCAAGCCTGCCGCGCAAAGACCTGCTTCGTTCATGGCGTCGGCATAAAGGGGATACCCGTCGATAACCGTCGCCGTACCGATCATAACATAATGAAAAAAAGAGGGCTCCGTGCGGCGAAAGCGAAACGGATAATTTCGCGGCGTGATCACCACGCCCTCGCCAAAGGAGCCCTCAAGATCCATATTCCGTCCAAAAAAGAAGCTGTCCATCGTCAAAGCAACCGTCGTGCACATACATCCACCTCGCCAAGTGTTTTGGTGATAGGATGTCCTTCTTTTTTGGCGATTATTCTTTTATTTCAGCGTATAGGCATTGATGGTAAAGCTGTCGTCCTCAAAGCCCTTCAGCTTCTTCCAGGTAACCGTCTTCTCCTCACCGGGCATCATGGAGAAGTAGTCCTCCGAGAAGATGCAATCGCCCTCAAGCTCTACCACGTGAAGATACGAATTCGCCTTCAGGGTAACGCTATCCTCCTCGAAGGATACGACGGTCAGCTCCTCGGGGCAAGAAGCAAGGAGGGGCTTGCCGTGGTTGTAGAAGGCACGGTCGGTGTAGCTTCCAAGGTCAACGTCAATGATAGGAACGAGATCGGGATCGGTCGCCCAGTCAAGAGAGACCGCCGCCGATGCGTACTCGCCAACCGAAATGGCAAAGTCCTTCTCGTCGATCACCTTCATTCCCTCGCTCTTGCGGCAAAGGTAAGCGTGTCCCGTCGCCGAAACGCTTTCCTCCTGGCAGTTGGAAAGATTGGCGTGATACACACCGTCGCGGCAGGTTACCGAAGCCAACTGCGGTCTTGCGCAACGGCGGAAGGAATAGAAGGACGCCTTGGGCACGCAATAATAGTCCACGAAGGACCAGCCGATGGTGGCGGGCCAGCAATCGTTGTACATCCAGAAGACGATACCGTTATCAAAGCCAACGTAGCGGCGCACGTTCTCCATCATGACGCGAACCCACTCGTGCTGAAGATACTTATACTTGAAGTATCTGTCCTCGGGATCGGTGGGATCTCCAAAAATCTTCAGCGCAAACTCCGACATAGTCACGAAGATGGGGCGGATCAGATTTTCGTCGTTTCTCGTATGATAGCGCATCATGGTCTGCTCGGGATCGTAAAGATCCTCCATCGTCATATAACGGAGCAGCGACTTGCGGCTACAAGCACCCATAGCGGGGTCTTCGGCAACGAAGCGAGCCACGTAACGCTCCAGCAGCTCCTGATAATTCGTGCAGTCGGTGGTTCTTACCAGCGTATTGATGTAACCGAGATAGCCGGTATTGTGCGTAGTTCCCACCGTGCGGGAGGAGTACATATTTCCGCCATAGGGACTGGAGGGCAGGAACTGACGGCCGTGATCGTACTGATTGAGGATCGGACCGATTGCCTCAAGCGCCGCACTGCGTCCCGTATAGTCCTCCGCCATATCACTGCCTCTGACCGCGTTCTCGTTATCGCCCGTCCACCAGACAAGACAGGGATGGTTGCGAAGGAATTTGACGGTATACTCCGCCTCTTTCTTCAGATGCTCGATAAACCACGCTTCCTTTTCGGGATACTTTCCGCAAGCCATAAGGAAGTCCTGGGTCACCAGAATTCCCGCGCGGTCACAGGCATCGTAGAACGCCTTTTTCTCAAACAAACCGCCGCCCCAGATGCGAAGCATATTGAGATTCATCTCGGTGGCAAGCGCCACAAGATTTTCCAGCTTTTCGTCGCTCTCCTCGGAGGCAAAGGGCTCGCAGGGGACCCAGTTGGCACCCATACAGGGAATGCGAATACCGTTTACAAGGAGCTGGAAGCCCGAGGTCACCTCGTTGAGGTCACGCTCGCGTCCGATCTCGTCCGCCTGAAGCTGTCTGCAAAGCTGCTCGTATTCGCTTCCTTTCTCGTCGGGAAGCTGCAGGATCTTTGCGGTGCGGATACCGAAGGTCTCCTCGAAGGCCTCCTCGCCCACCGTTACACGCAGGGTGTAAAGCGGATGCTCGCCGTAGCCGATGGGATACCAAAGCGCGGGCTTTGCGATATCCAGACGGCGCACGATCTTGGGCTCCTTGCAGTATACGTCGGTAAAGCGAACCACCTTGCCCTCGGGATCGACAACCTCGATGTGAACAAGACCGCCCTCGGTGTAGTCCTTCATCTCCAGCTCAATATAAAGCTGAGCGCTGTATTTATCAATGTTTTCGGTCAAAACGTAGGCGGAATCCACCCGCATATCGTTGCCGTAGCAGATCGAAACGGGACGGAAGATACCGCAGGTCACAAAGCGCTCCACCCAGTCCCAGCCGTAGGTACACTGAGTCCTTCTGGTGCGAAGTCTGTCCTTGGAGAAGGGACAGGTGCCAAGAGGCTGATCGGCAACCTCCTTGACGGGGGAACGGAACTTGACCTCAAGCACGTTGTCCTTTGTTTTCAGCTTTCCACCGACGAAAAATTCGTGAGGAATAAACATATTTTCGGTCGCGCCGATCTGCTCACCGTTAAGATAAACGGTACAGTATGTGTCAAGTCCTTCAAACAGAATCGTGGCGTGCTCTGCCTCCTCAGCGTCGAAGGTACAGGTATAGGTGAAGTCCTCGTTTTCGATCCATTCGCACTTTTTGCTGTTGTCGCGCCAGAAGGGATCCTCAATCAGACCGTGACGAAGCAGGTCGGTGTGGGCGCATCCGGGAACGACGGCAGACAGGGTGCCGACCTTCTCATTATACAACGTCCAGTTGTTATCCAGATAAACTCGTTTCATAGCTTCCTCCGTCTTATCGACAGTTTAGTAGTATCTTTAGTATATCATACGAAGATTTGAAAGTCAATTCAACTCTACGAACATTCACCAAAAAATGGGTGGAGTCTTATCAACTCCACCCATAGGTGTTATACGATTACAGGCCGCGCTTTACGTAGTGCGTGTGGAGAACCTCGTGTGCCTTGTGGCTGTTGGGCTCGCCAAAGTACTCGTCGTAGAGCTTCTTTACTGCGGAGTTCTCATGAGACTTTCTAAGGTCAGCCTTAGCATCGTCGTTGTAAAGAACTGCCGCACGAACGGCACGAAGGTCGATCGTTTCACGAACAACTGCGGGCTGGTGAGGCTGACCGCCGCCGTTTACACAACCGCCGGGACAACCCATAACCTCGATAAACTGTACGTCTACCTTGCCTGCCTTTACGTCGTCAAGAAGCTTTCTTGCGTTTCCGGTTCCGCTGCACACAGCAACATTGAGAGTGATATCACCAAGCTTGTAGGTAGCGAACTTCACGCCCTCGGTTCCTCTTACCTCGTTGAACTCGAGCTTCTCGAGAGGCTTGCCCTCGATAACCTCAGCAGCGGTACGAAGAGCGGCCTCCATAACACCACCGGTTGCGCCGAAGATAGCACCTGCGGAGGAGCCGATGCTGAAGGGATCGTCAAACGCCTCGTCGTCAAGCTCACGGAACTTGATGCCGGCCTTCTCGATCATTCTGCCGAGCTCGCGGGTGGTGATCGCAACGTCAACGTCGGGAACGCCTGCGGCAGCCTCGCCGTCACGTCCAACCTCGAACTTCTTCGCGGTGCAGGGGATTGCGGAGACCATGAAGATATCCTTGGGATCCCAGCCCATCTTCTGCGCGTAGTAGGTCTTGACGATCGCGCCGAACATCTGCTGAGGAGACTTGCAAGAGGACAGGTTCTCGGTCATCTCGGGGAAG
>JBGVFO010000107.1:0-17098 GCA_045121195.1 Eubacteriales bacterium | reverse complement strand
CACCATGATGCGGAAGGGCTCGTCGGTGCTTTCCAGATAGTCGTAGACGGGGCGAAGGATCTTTTTGTCGATCAGCTCGATGGACAGGACCTTGTTGTCGATCTCGGCGCGGTGACCGCATTCGTCGGGCGCTTCCACGTGTATGTATACGTACTCGTATCCGTCGCGGAAGGCGTTGATGGCAGCCTCTGCCTTGCCCTCGTAGTTGGTGTGGACGTTGCCCGTGGCACCTTCTACGTCAAAGGACCTCATTCCCGCGCAGATGCCGATTCCCTTGATCAGATCGACGGCGGAGATCACGGCGCCGCGGAGTCCCCATTTCTCGCTGAAGGAAGGGAGCTGAGGCTTTTTGCCGGGGCTCCAGAGCCAGATGGAGTTGGCGGGTTTAAGACCGCGGGCGCGGCGCGCCTCGTTCACGGGATGATGATTAAGAATATCAAAGCTTGCGCGCATCAGATCGTAGAATTCACGACCACCGTCCTCCTCCTTGGGAAGATATTCACCGATGCGTTTACCCAGAATATCGTGGGGGCGCATAAAGTTGTACTTGTCGTTTCCGTCCTGCCAAAGGATGCAGTGGCGGTAGCTGACGCCCGTGTAGAACTTGCGGTATTCGGTTCCGAGCTTTTCATCGAGCGCCTTGATCAGAACATCGGCCTCCGCGGTAGTGATCTCGTCGGCGCTGTGGTCAAGAATGATCTTGTCGTCGTATTCGCCCTCATCGGAAAGGGTGACGATATTGCAGCGGTAGGCGGTGTCGCGAGGGGACATTTCAAGACCCATACTCATTGCCTCCAGAGGGGAGCGCCCCTTGGAATAGACCTTGGGATCGAAGGAGAGGATCGCCATATTGGCGGTATCGCTCTCGGGAACCATACCCTCGGGGACGTTGGATACCGTGCCGACGAGGGATTCGGCGGCAAGGGAATCCATGCAAGGCTTGTTCGCCTTTTCCATAGGTGTTCTGTTGCCAAGCTCCTTGATCGCTTCATCTGCCATTCCGTCGGGAATTACCACAAGATATTTCATAGCATATGCCTTCTTTCAAAAATATAAATATACAATTTATATTATAGCATAATTTTTTGATCGTAACAATATGTGAATCCACCAAGAAAAGGGGGCTTAAGAGGGGCTTTTATATAAATTTTGATGCAAATCCGCCTACTTTCCCCGTAAACCTTGGAAAAAACATTAATTTTGCCGTAGGTCTTTAAAAAAACGGGAAAGTGTGATACAATAGAAAAAACAATCGATTTTTGAAGGGAGGGGAGAGCGTGAAACGAAACAGAGTCGTGTGTATTTTGTTGCTTTGCGTTATGCTCGCCACATGGCTTCCGCACGCGGCGGGAGCGGCTGAGGAAGCGACCGTAGACGCCGACCGCTTTATGGGCGGGACTGTTTCCGCGGAAAACGCTACGCTTCTACCGACCACCACGGGGACCCTTTTGGTATCCTTCCGAGGTGCGGTCCCGAAGCTTCGTGTGACAACCAGCCTCCCCGAAAATGCGTCGTCGGGGAACGCCCTCCGCATCGTTTTGCAAAATGATTCTTATTGCAATTTGATGCAGGTGACCTATCGCCAAAAGGGCGTATTCTATGAGCGGCAGATTCCCATAGAAAGACGGAGCGGGAAGCAGGATTATTTCCTGTATGTCGAGAATGCCGTCGGCATTACCGATATTCAGATCGTCCTCCTGGGCGGAACCAGCGGAACGGTTGAGCTGTTCGGTCTTGGATTCGTTTCCGTATACGACGATAGCGCGGAGCAACCGGGAGAAATCACCGAATGCACGTATCTGGCAGAGAGCAAAACGGTTACTGTCAGCGGCAATATCAAGCACGAGATCGTTTCGGGTACGCGCGGCGCTAAGGTCGCGCTGTACGCCTTCGGACTGAACGACCGTGTCGGCAAGACCCTTTTGGAGGGCGCTTCGCCCATCGCGACAACCCCCTTTTCTGTTCGCTTTGAGTTTTCCGTTTCCGCCATATCCTTCTCCGAGAGATTTATGCAATACGTGGTCGCCATTGTGGATAACGACGGCGAAATACTGCATTGGTATACCCCTACCGTTCCTTGCTCGCCGTCTGTTTCCACGGGCGCCGAGCCTGCCTTCAAGGGGGTCAGCACGGTACACGGCTCCTTTGCGGCAAGCGCCGATGCGGGTATGGCTATTGTGGACGTGTATCTTGACCGTATGCAAAGCGCGAAGAATAACGGGCTCCTTCACCAAGCGGACGGCGTGTATTTTTACGTTGACCGCTCCTATATTTACGAATTGGATGAGATCATTGAACAATACAATAAGGACGGCTGTCGGGTATACTTGCGCTTCTTGCTTTCGGGAGGAAGTGACTACAACGTTTTGCACGGAAGCACGCCGTCCTCGGTTCATACGGTCTATAACGGAATTTCTCTCTCAAGCGAGCTTGCCCGATCCACCCTATACGCCTATACCGAGTTTTTGTGTCATCGGTATGCGGAGGCGGGAAAGGAACGGATCCACGGCGTTGTTCTGGGATATTCCGTCGATTTGGCATCCTCCTACAATTACGTTGGAAACAAGACCCTTGCGGAATATACCGAGATCTACGCTACGGCGCTGTATGTGATCTCCGAGGCGGCGAAGCAAAGCCACGTAGAGATCGATCTGGTGATGCCGCTCAGTGATCGTTACGATAGGGATGGGTGCGCTCTTGGAATGGGTGACGAGTATCCTACAAGATTGCTTTTGGTTTCGCTGTGTAAGCTGATCGAGGATCGGTTTGGGGGCGCCTTTTCCTTGCGCGTTTTGCTGGAAGGAACGGCGATGCCCGCGCGGATCTCCGAAACGTTTGATTCGACGAAGGCTTTTGTCGATAATCTGTCGGAGTGGGAGAACACGTTGACGCTCCTTGCCAAGCGGTACGGCTTGCTTCACGAAACCTATCTTTACCGCTGGAGTCCGGACAAGAGTATCTCTGTCGAGGACCTTTCCCGGGCGTACGTTTACTCCTATTACAAGCTGACGACGGGACAGGCGGCAAGCTTTATTCTGAATCCCGACGGCATTGAGGATGCCACTACCCTGCGCTCCCTCTTCAAGACGGTAAAATACGTAAATACACAGTTGGGAAAGCCGAGTAATCAGGAGATCCTCTTCGGTCTTGGTGCGATCTCGTGGTCGGAGCTGATTCCGGGAATTGACGAGCGCGAGGTGCTGACGCAAAATCTTTATCTTTATAAAACGCCTACCTTCCCGGTTTCTTCTATCCGCGGAAGCTACGTAATGTGGGACTATCAGCAGGGACGGAGCGTATATGACTGGTTTGCCAGCACGGATTGCTCCTCGCCCCGAGTAGACGACGTAGAGGGGATGGGCAGGGGACTCGTTGTTACCGTGACGGGAGAAGAGGCGTGCTCGGAGATCGTTTACAGTTATTCTGCCAACGAGATCATGGGCGTGGTAGATATGCTTTCCGTCGACGTTATGATACTGGGCGAGGAGGGACAGACCTACGATCTTGCGTTTGAGGTCTGTAGCGACAACTCGTCGTGCTTGGTCAACGCGGAGTTGGAGAGCGGAAAACGGACAACGCTTTACATAAGCACCCTGCAGTTGGACAAAAGCGATAGGGTAAGAAACATCCGTTTCTTCACCTCGCCGACGGTGTACGAGGGCGAGCCGTATCAGCTTTGTGTCGGTCATCTTTCAGCGCATAGCAATAGCCTTGATGATGAGGATCTGGAAAAAGCGATCCTCGGCGCGCGGCTTGCGTCGATGGATGAGCCTGAGATGCAAGAAGATCTCCAAGAGCCGGCGTGGCAGCTGACGGTGGGTCTGATCATTCTGCTTCTCGTTGTTAGCGCAGCTATCGTTGTTACGCTGGCAAGGCGAAACGATGAATAAAAGGTCATCTTTAAGATGACCTTTTTTGTTTTCTTCTTCTCCGGAAATCATATAATTTTGCGAGAAATATGGAAAATCGAGCGAAATCAGAAAGGGAATGGTTGGATAACCGCAGATTCTTTCGCACATCGAAAAAATAATGCCGAATATTTTAAGAACAAGTGCGTTTGAAACGAAATATAATGGAAAATAATGCTGATTTTGATTGATTCTTCGGCGTTGCGAGAATTGGCTCTTGAGGCTGTGCGCAGAGGTGCGTATTGATCCGTTGGGAATGAGACGAAAAAATATTCAAAAAAATTTAAAAAACCTTTGAAATTTCGCGCAATATATGATATAATATAAAAGAAAATGATATTACACTCCGGGGTTTGGCTTGCGCCGCATTCCGCAAATCTCGGATTTCTATAAACTGCTGAACGACGGAGGAATCTCAAAAATGGATTTTTTGAAAACCTTTTTTGCATCCCTTTCCAATCTCTGGGAAAATAATATTTGGGGCTATCTGCGCGATATTTCCTGGATCGATATTTTAGATATACTCGTTTTGTCCTTGCTTTTGCACATCGCGTACAAGTTTATGCGTGACCGAAGAGCAGGGAAGCTGGCGCTTGGCGTAATGATCTTTCTCGGCATTCTGATCATCAGCTCAGTGCTCAATATGCACGCTATCCAGTTTATTTTCCGAAATTTCTACCAGATCGGTATGCTTGCCATCGTCATCGTGTTCCAGCCCGAGCTTCGTGCAGGTCTGGAGAAGATGGGAAACACGCCCTTTTCCGGCTTGAAAAGCTTTACCTCGGACACCAAGGAGATCGCCAATATTACCGCCGACGTAGATGTGATCTGTGAGGCGGCTTGCGATATGGCGCGCACCAAGACGGGCGCTCTCATCGTGTTGGAGCGCTCCACCAAGCTTGGTGAGTACATAAAATCCGGCGTTTTGGTCAACGCACAGATGTCTTCCTTCCTGCTCCGCAATATTTTCTTCAACAAGGCACCTCTGCATGACGGTGCCGTGATCGTACGCGGACACCGCATTTTTGCGGCGGGATGCTTTCTGCCCCTGTCGACCAAGGAGGATATCGTTCAGGATCTGGGAACGCGGCACCGCGCCGCCATTGGCTTGAGTGAGTGCAGTGACGCTGTGGTGGTAGTCGTTTCCGAGGAAACGGGAACCATCTCCCTTGCGGTTGACGGCGAGCTGAAGCGAAATTACAACTACAATTCCTTGAAGCAGGATCTTCTCAAGTATTTGGTCCACAACCCGAAGAATTCGGACAATAATAGCGGAGAGAAGGAGAAAACGGTATGAAGGAAAAAAACTACGAGGTAGAGGAGCTTCGCGAGGCATCCGAAACCAAATCGAAAAAATATAACGTGCTGTCCTATCTTGCCTGCATCCTGGCGGCAATTATTATTTGGCTGGTGATCATGAACGTGACCGATCAGAAGACACCCGGAAGTGTTGAGGGCGGAACGGAGGATCGGGTTACCGCGGTAGGACTGTCGGTATGAGCAAGATAAAAGCGAGCTCTTTTCTCGTGTCGGGCATCTCCTTGCCCTTTGACGCGGAGGAGCAAGAATTTATAAATTGCGCAAAAAAGAAAATGAAGCGTGGGGGGGTCGATCCTGCCATGCTTCATTTTCGCCTTTATAAACGGTCTATCGACGCCAGAAAAAAAGACAATATCCGCGCGGTATGCACCGTTCTTGCTGAAGGCGAGCAGCTCTTTTCCGTGGAGGAAAAGCGGCTTACCGAAAATGCCATTCGCCTTGCGAAGAGCAGTACGCCCGAATTGCGCTTTGGCACGGAAGCGATGGAGGGAAGACCTCTTGTCGTGGGAATGGGACCTTGCGGAATGTTTGCCGCGTTGCTTTTGGCGGAAAACGGATACCGTCCCATTCTTATCGACCGCGGCGCTTCGGTTGCGGAGCGTGTTGACGAGGTAGAGCGGTTCTATCGTGAGAAGCGGCTGAATCCGTCTACAAACATCCAGTTTGGCGCAGGCGGCGCGGGCACCTTTTCCGACGGAAAGCTGGTGACGCGGATCGGAGATCCCAGCTGCAATTACGTTTTACAGCGGTTACACGATTTCGGCGCACCCGACGACGTGCTGACCAAGGCGAAGCCTCACGTGGGAACCGACGTCCTTCGACGGGTCGTGGAGAACCTTCTTCATCGCATCGAGGAGCTTGGCGGCACTTTGCTGTATCATTGCCGATTGGACGGCATCAAGCGGGGAAGCGGGAACACCGTTATCGCCTCTACGACGGCGGGAGAGATCTCCTGTGGCGCTCTGGTTTTGGCGCTGGGGCACAGCGCGCGTGATACCTATGCGATGCTGATGCGCGAGGGCTTTGAGCTCTCGCCGAAGCCCTTTTCAGTGGGGGTTCGCGTGGAGCATCTTCAAAGTAATATTGATAAAGCAATGTACGGGGACGCGGCGGGGCATCCTCTTTTGGGGCACGCCGAATACAGCCTTTCGCATACAAAGGGCGATCGGGGCGTATATACCTTCTGTATGTGTCCCGGTGGTGAGGTGGTCGCGGCGGCATCCGAGGAGGGTGGCGTTGTGGTCAACGGAATGAGCCACTATGCCCGTAACGGAAGAAACGCCAACGCGGCGGTTGCCGTGTCGGTCAATCCCGCCGATTTTGGCAACGACGTGACACGGGCGATTGCCTTTCAGCGTCAACTGGAGCAGGCGGCGTTTGCGCTGGGCGGCGGCAATTATACTGCACCGATCCAGACGATGGGAGACTTTATGGAAGGGACCCTTTCCCATGAGCCCACCGCGGTCTTGCCCACCTATATGGATGGAAACTGCAGAGTGGCGGAGCTTTCGCGTATGCTTCCCGAATTTGTGACCGAGGGACTTAAGCGCGGCTTTTCCGCCTTTGACAGACAGCTTTCGGGCTTTGCCGATCCTACGGCGATCTTGACCGCCGTGGAAACCAGAACTTCGGCACCCCTGACCATCGCGCGGACCCAAGCCTTGACCGCCCCCCACGACGATCTTGTCTATCCGTGCGGTGAGGGCGCGGGATACGCGGGCGGCATCACCAGTGCCGCCGTGGACGGCATCCGCGTGGCGCTCAAAATCATGGAGCGCTTTTCCAACAAAAATTACAGTAAGTGAGAAGTAAGAATGAACACCCGAAAATTATGGAAGATCGGCGCCTTTGAAGAAACGGCGGAACGGCTTTCCGCGGCAAACGATATTGCGGGAAGTCTCGGCATTTCCTCTCTGTGCGCCAAGCTGCTTCTGATGCGCGGCTACGATACCGTGGAAAAAGCAGAGGCGTTCTTGAAAAATACCGATCTTTCCATTTACGATCCCTTCGCGATGAAGGATATGGATCGCGCGGCGGAGCGCGTTCTCCGTGCCATACGGAATGGGGAGAACGTGGCGGTTCTTGGCGACTATGACGCAGACGGCGTTTCGGCGACGGCGGTCTTGTATCTGTATCTGGAATCCGCCAATCCCGATATGAAGCTGGGCTATTATATTCCCGACCGCTTTACCGAGGGCTACGGAATGTCGCGGCGCGCCATTGATTGCTTGCACGAGCATGGCGCCAGCCTTATCATAACCGTAGATACGGGAATCACCGCCATAGACGAGGTGGAATATGCGAAATCTCTCGGTATGGACGTAGTCGTTACCGACCATCACGAATGCCGTGAGATCCTTCCCGACGCGGTGGCGGTAGTCGATCCGCACCGACCGGACTGTACCTATCCCTTTTCCGAGCTTGCCGGCGTCGGCGTCGCGTTTAAGCTGATCACCGCCGTGGAGGCATTGTCAAAGGGTGAGACCGTCCCTTCGGTTGCTACGGTCAAGGATATATATGAGCGCTATTCCGATCTTGCCACCCTTGGTACGATCGCGGACGTAATGCCCGTTACCGACGAGAACCGCGCGATCATTGTGCGCGGTCTTTGGAATATGACCCACGCGCCCCGTCCCGGAATTCGGGCGCTCGGCGAGCGGTTTTCCTCTGACCAAAACGGTCTGAAGGACGTGACGGCATCCACTATAGGCTTCTTTCTTGCGCCGCGTATCAACGCCGCGGGAAGAATGGAGCACGCCTCTCGGGCGCTTGAGCTTCTTCTCATTGACGAAGCGGATGAAAACTGTGAGCAAGCGGCGGCGCTTCTGGCAGATCATCTCTGCCAGCTGAATACCGAGCGACAGAAGCAGGAATCTGATATTGTACAGTCCCTGGAGGCGCGGGTCGCGGAGCAATGTGACCTTTCCTCCGACCGCGTTTTGGTGGTTGCCGACGACGATTGGCATCCCGGCGTGATCGGAATCGCCGCCTCCAAGGTGGTGGAGAAATACGGTCTTCCTGCCATCCTGATCACCTTTGACGGCGCAACCGAAGGCGCCCCCAATGACAGGGACGTGGGACGCGGATCGGGCAGAAGCATCGAGGGCGTCAATCTGATTGAGGCGATCTGTGCTTGCGGCGACAGCCTTGTTAAGTACGGCGGTCACGAGCTTGCCGCGGGACTCTCCATTGAGCGCGGACAGATCGACACCTTCCGCCAGGCGATCAACGCGTATATAAAGGCGCACGAGACCGAGGATACGTGGACTCGCGTGGTTCCCGCCGATCTTGAGCTGAACGCCTCCGATGTAACCATGCGTCTTGCGGAGGAAATGCTTTTGCTGGAGCCCTTTGGTGTCGCGAATCCCACACCCGTTTTCTTCCTGCGCGACGTGACGGTCTTAACCGGTCGCGCCATTGGAAACGGAAGTCATATCAAATTCCGCCTGGAAAAGAACGGGATCCTTCTGAACGCCGTTATGTTCCACGCGGGATATGAGGCGTTCGGGTATAATCCCGGCGAGCGGATCGACATTCTGTTCAATCTGGATATCAACGAGTATAACGGAAGTCGCACGGTACAGCTTCTTTTGCGCGATACGCGCTATTCGGAGATCTTTTCGGAGGAGCTTGCCCGTGAAGAGGAGCGCTATCACCGGATCATGGACGGCGCGGCGTTTTCTCCCCGTGAGAATTTCTTGCCGAGCAGAGAGGAGTTTGCCGCGGTGTACCGCGTGCTTCGCGCCCGCACCTGTGAATCGGTTTGCGAGATGTCCGAAAAACAACTGTTTTCTCTGGTAAAGGGCGTGCCCACCACCGATTTCAATCACGTAAAGCTCCGTATCGTCCTTGACGTTCTTGACGAGATGAAGCTTTGCCGTATACAATACCACGAATTCGACCTGATCGAATTTCACGTAGATCTGTCCGCCGCCAAGGTGGACCTTGACAGCTCTCCCATCCTTCGCCGTTTGAGGGAGCAGTGCAAATGACCCCGAAAGGAGACCCTATGAACCATAAGGAAACAAGCGGTATTGAGCGGTTGCTTACCGTGCTGAAACGGAACGAGCAGCGCTACAACATCGAAAAAATACAAAGCGCCTATGAATATGCGGCATCCCTCCACGAGGGACAGTTCCGCATCAGCGGCGAGCCTTATATTTCCCATCCGCTGGCGGTCGCCGAGATCGTAGCGGGACTCGGTCTTGATACCGACTCGATCTGTGCCGCGTTGCTTCACGACACGGTAGAGGACTGTGCCGAGAAGACCGACCTTGACAAGATCAAGAAGCAGTTCGGTCCCGAGGTAGCGATGCTGGTGGACGGTCTTACCAAGATCGTGATGATGAAGATCGAGGATAAGGAGGAAGCGCATATCGAGAGCATCCGCAAGATGCTTCTTGCTATGTCCCGTGATATCCGCGTGATCTTTATCAAGCTTTGCGACCGTCTGCACAATATGCGGACCCTCGGCGTCAAGGCGGATGCCAAGCGCCGTGTGACGGCGCTTGAGACCATGCAGGTCTACGCCCCCCTGGCGCACCGTCTCGGTATGCAGAAGATCAAGCAGGAGCTGGAGAATCTGAGCCTGGCTTATCTGGATCCGTACGGCTATGACGAGGTCAGAAACGATATTGAGAAGCGCTACGGTCAGAATCAGGATTTCATCGAGGGCATTCGCTCTACCGTGGAAAGCAAGCTGACCGAGAACAATATCCAGTTTACTCTGGAGGGGCGAATCAAGTCGGTTTACAGCATCTACAAGAAGATGTACAATCAGAACAAGAGCTTCGATGAGATCTACGACTTTTACGCCCTTCGCGTTATTGTGGACACCGAGCTGGATTGTTATACCGTTCTGGGTCTGATCCACGAGATGTTCAAGTCGATCCCCGGACGCTTCAAAGACTATATTTCCACGCCCAAGCCCAATATGTACCGTTCTCTGCATACCACCGTTATCGGACGGGACGGCATCCCCTTTGAGGTTCAGATCCGTACCTACGAAATGCACCATATCGCGGAATACGGTATCGCGGCGCACTGGAAATACAAGTCGGGTGAGCGCTCCAAGGAGGAGATGGATAAGAAGCTGGAGTGGGTATCCAAGCTGATCGAAACCGAAAACGACACCAAGGACCCCGACGAGTTTCTTCACGCCATCAAGACCGATATTTTCCACGATGAGGTCTTCGTATTTACCCCCAAGGGCGACGTGATCCAGTTGCCTCAGGGGTCTACCGTCATCGACTTTGCTTACGCCATTCATACGGCGGTGGGCAATAAGATGATCGGTGCCAAGATCAACGGAACCATCGTTCCCATTGACCGCGCGCCTCAGAACGGCGAGATCGTGGAGATCATTACGTCCTCCAGCACCAAGGGCCCCAGTCGCGACTGGCTGAAGATCGTCAAGACCAGCGAGGCGCGCAATAAGATCCGCCAATGGTTCAAGAAGGAAAAGCGCTCGGACAATATCGTGGTAGGAAAGTCCATGATCGACGCCGAGCTGAAGAAATACGGACGCGCCTGTACCGAAGCGCAAAAGCTTGAGGTGGTTACCGCAACGGCGGCACGCTTCGGCTATAACTCGGCAGAGGACTTCTACAACGCTCTTGGCTACGGCGGCGTTGTGCCGTCAAAGACCTATTCCAAGCTCAAGGATGAGTTTGATCGCGTTGTTAAGCCCGAGATCGTTGAGGAGCCTGCCGTCACCGAGCATACCATTCAGGTGGTGGAAAAGCCGAAGAATCTCAAGTCCAACAGCGGGATCGTTGTGGACGGCGCAAGCGGTTGTGTGGTCAAGTTTGCCAAGTGCTGTAATCCGCTTCCCGGCGACGAGGTCATCGGCTTTATCACCAAGGGCTACGGAATTTCCATTCACAAGCGGGACTGCCCTAACGTTATCAGTGCGCGGACTCGCGAGGATGACGATAAGTCCAGATGGCTGGAAGCCCATTGGGATAACGGCGGCGTAGAAAACAGAAGCAGCCAGTACGAGGCGATGCTTCAGATCGTTACCGACGACGACATCGGCGTGCTTGCCGACATTTCGGTAGCGCTTGCCGATATGCGCGTAGCGATCCTGCAGGTCAATACCGTGAGAAAGCAGGACCGCGCGTGGATCAATTTGAAGGTTAGCTGTAAGAATACCGAGCATTACGCTTCCATCGTTTCCAGACTCAAGAGCCTGAAGAGCGTGATCAGCGTAACGCGAGGATACGTGTAAAAGAGGAGAGAAAAGTATGATAGCGGTCATTCAAAGAGTGAAGGGAGCATCGGTTACCGTGGAGGAGCGGGTCGTCGGCAGATGCGGCATGGGCTATGCCGTTTTGCTGGGGGTCGCAAACGGGGATACCGAAAAGGACGCGGAGGTGTTGGCGACCAAGCTGTCGAAGCTTCGCATCTTTGAGGACGAAAACGAAAAGATGAATCTGTCCATCCTCGACGTGAAGGGGGAAGCCCTGGTGGTTTCTAACTTCACCCTGCTCGCCAACTATTCCCACGGCAATCGCCCCGAGTATCTGTCGGCGGCGGCACCTGCGGAGGCAAATCGTCTGTACGAATATTTCTGCGATCGGCTTTCCGCGCTCATCGGTCCCGTAGGAAAAGGTATTTTCGGCGCGGATATGCGCGTCGAGATCATCGGTGACGGTCCTGTCACCATCGTTATGGACAGCAAGGTCCTGATCAAATAAGACGAAGGGGAAGAGCAATGAAGCTATATATAGACGGAAATATAAACCGATATTACGTGCAAACGCTTTGCATGATCTTTTTCCCGGGCGAAAAATTTCCTGAGGACGAAGAGGTTACGGAGGATACGAAGGTTCTTTCGCTGAAGCTTACCTGCACGGAGGAAAAGGCAGTAGCGGAAGCTACGGTCCGTTACAACGGAGAGGCAACGGCGACCAAGGAATATCCCTTCCGTGAAGGGGTAACGGAGGAGAGGACTCGAAAGCTTGCCGTGGGCGGCGCCGTTATCACCGCCATCGGAGAGGTGCTTCGGTATAAGCCCGCTTGGGGTATGCTGGTGGGCGTCAGACCCTCCAAGATCGCTATGGAGATGCTGAGCGCGGGGATGAGCAAGACCCGCGTCAAGAGGACGCTTACGTCCGACTTTATGGCAACGCCGAAAAAAGCGGGTCTTACGGTGGACGTGGCGCTGAAGGAGAAGGAGATCATCGGAACGCCCGATCCCAAGGATTGCAGCGTCTATATTTCGATCCCGTTTTGTCCTACCCGCTGCGCTTACTGCTCCTTTGTTTCCTATACGTCGAAGCGACTTCTGTCCCTCATCCCCGAGTACGTGGACAGGCTTTGCGAGGACGTGAAAAAGATCTTTGCTACGGCGGACCGAATCGGACTTCACGTGAAAACGGTCTACATCGGCGGAGGAACCCCCTCCATCCTTACGGTTCCGCAGATGGAGCAGCTTTTGGGAACGATTGCCTCCTGCACCGACGTTTCCAATCTTGAGGAGTATACCTTTGAGGCGGGAAGACCCGATACGATAGAAGCGGACAAGCTGGCAGTGGCTAAAAAATTCGGCGTTACGAGAATCAGCGTAAACGCACAGTCCCTGTGCGAGGAGGTGCTGGAGAGCATTGGCCGTGCTCATTCGGTAGACTCCTTCTTCCGGGCGTATCATATCGCTCGCGAGTCGGGCATACAATATATCAACACCGATATTATTGCGGGTCTGCCCGGTGATAAGTTCCCCAGCTTCTCGGCAACGTACGATAAGATCATCGGTCTTGATCCCGATAATATCACGGTACATACCTTCTGCGTCAAGAAATCGTCCGACATTTTACAGAAGAAGAGCCGCGTGTATTCCATCACGGGCGGCGACGTTGGAAAATGTCTTGACTATTCTCAGCTTCGCGCCATTGAGGCGGGATATGCGCCCTACTATATGTACCGTCAGAAAAATACGGTAGGAAACTTCGAAAACGTAGGCTTTGCCAAGCCCGGCGCCGAGGGACTTTACAACGTGTATATGATGGAGGAGGTCCATACCATCCTTGCAGCAGGCGCGGGTGCGGTCACCAAGCTGGTAGACTACCGTGTCGCGGAGGACGGAAAGATCAAGATCGACCGCGTGTTCAACGACAAGTACCCCTATGAGTACCTTCGGGATCAGAAGGGGGAGGAGATCAACGCGCGGATCCTATCCTTCTATGAAAAATTAGGACTGGTATAACGAGGAAGACGAAATGAAACTTTTGATAAAAAACGTAAAGCTTCCCGAGGCGTACGGCTTCGGCACCCAAAGTGTTTTCGTTGAGGTGGACGGTCGCGTGTTTGGCGCGATCGGAACGGAAGCCCCTCTGTCGGAGGAGCAGTACGATCGGGTCATTGACGGACGCTGCAATCTCCTGATTCCCGGACTGTATAATACCCACTGTCACGCGGCTATGACCATTTTCCGAGGCTACGGGGAGGATCTGCCTCTTGACCGTTGGCTGAACGAAAAGATCTTTCCCGCCGAGGACAGATTGACCGCGGAATCGGTTCGCGTGGGAACCGAGCTTGCCATCGCCGAAATGATCGCGAACGGCATCGTTTCCTTCTCGGATATGTATATGTTTGAGGACGTGGTGGCAAAGGCGGTGCTGGATACGGGTATCAAGGCAAACGTTTCCCGCAGTATCGTTTCCTTTGATGACGGAGACCCCGCGGTGGATCACCGTTTTCTGGAATCCAAGGCGCTTGTTTCGGAGTTCCACGGTGCTGACGACGGTAGATTGCGGGTGGATATGAGCCTTCACGCCGAGTATACCAACACCGAGCGTATGACGCGTTTTATCGCGGAATATGCGGCAGAGAACAAGCTTGGCGTTCAGGTCCACGTTTCGGAAACTGCCAAGGAGCACAGAGAGGGAATGGCGCGTCGGGACGGACGGTCGCCCGTCAAGTTCTTCTATGATTGCGGCCTTTTTGAGGCGCGCACGACGGCGGCACATTGCGTATGGGTGACAGCCGACGACGCGGAGCTCCTTCGTGAGAAGCGCGTTGCCGTGGCACACAATCCCGTCAGCAATCTGAAGCTGGGAAGCGGCGTTATGCCTATGCGAAGCTTGTTGGATCGCGGCGTACTCGTGACTCTCGGTACTGACGGCGCGGCATCCAATAACAACCTTGATCTTTTGAAGGAAATGCAGTATGCCATTCTTTTGGGAAAGGGCATCAGCCAGGCACCCGAGAGTATTGTCGCGGCAGAAATGCTGCCGATTGCCACGGTGAACGGCGCAATTTCTCAAGGACGTGAAAATTGCGGAAGGATCGAAACGGGCTATCGCGCAGACGCGGTGTTGATCGATCTGGATTCCGTCAATACCATTCCGTCCTACGGATATACCACCACGCTTCTTTACAGCGCACGCGGAAGTGACGTGCGAATGACTATGGTGGACGGACGTGTCCTCTATGAGAACGGAGAATATAAAACCATAGACCTTGAAAAGCTGAAATATCAGGCAAAGGACGTTATCAAACACTATTTTGACTGATGGGTCGGTGATTTTTTGCATAACAGTCCCCCGAAAAACGAATTTTTGTCCGGTGTGGCGGCACTTACCGTTTCTACCGTCATCGTGAAGATCATCGGTCTTGTTTACAAGATCCCGATGATGCATTGCCTTGGCGCGGAGGGAATGGGGTATTTCAATTCCGCTTATGAGCTTTATACGCTCTTCTTTGTAATCGCCACGGCAGGCTTGCCCGTGGCGGTTTCCATTCTGATCTCGGAAAGTCTTGCCGAGGGTAGACCAAGAAACGTCAAAAAAATTTATAAGATCTCGTTTGCCCTCTTTTTTGCCCTTGGGCTTGTGGGCGCTCTTGTCCTCAGCCTTTTTTCGGGCGCGTTCGCTCGGATGATCGAAAGCCCGGGCGCCAAGCTGTGTATTGCCTTTATTGCGCCTACGGTGTTTTTTGTTTCGGTAGCGAGCGCGGTACGGGGCTATTTCCAGGGAAATCAGAATATGGTGCCGACTGCCGTTTCTCAAGTTATCGAGGCGGTAGGGAAGCTGTTACTGGGTGTTTTGCTGGCGGTCTGGGCGACGCGCGTCGGCTGGCCTGCGGAGCGAGCCGCCGCACTTGCGGTTCTCGGACTTGTGGCAGGCTCTGCCATCTCTATGCTATACCTGCTGTTCAAAAATCGAGCGCAAGCGACTGCCGCTTTTTCCGTCGCCGAGCCGATGACGGATCGTACGCGGCATATTTTACGACGCCTTGCGGCGTTGGCAATTCCCGTTACTCTGGGCGCGTCCCTGTCAAGTCTTACCCGCATTGTGGATATGACGCTGATCCTGCGCCGTCTGGGGGATGCTGGGGGCGGTGGCGTGTCTGCCGTCGAGGCGTTCGGCAGTTATAGTACCTTGGCGGTTCCGATCTATCATTTACCCTCGGCGCTGATCGCGGGGATCGGCGTATCTCTGGTGCCAACGCTTACGTCCGCCGTGGCAGACGGAGCAAGGGAACGGCAGGAGGACCTTGTAGGAACGGCGATCCGCCTATGTACCTTTGTTTCGGTTCCGTGTGCCCTTGGCTTGACCGTTTTCAGTCAGCCGATCCTCTCCCTGCTGTTCGCGGGGGAAGAGGAGGCGATCCGACTTGCCGCGCCATTGCTTGCGGCTTTGGGAATTTCGATTCCGTCCGCGTGTCTGCTGACGGTTACGACTTCTGTTTTACAGGCGCACAAGAAGGCGTTCTTGCCGATCTTATCAATGCTTGCGGGGACGGCCGTGAAAGCGATCTCCGGATATATACTGATCGGAAATCCCAAGATCGCAATGATGGGCGCGCCTGTCAGCACCCTGCTTTGCAATCTTACCGCGGTCGGCTTGAATCTTTACCTGATTGGCCGTTGCGGTGCCTATTCTAAAAGACTCTTGCCCGATCTTGTCAAGCCGCTTCTGCCGACTTGCATTTCCATGGCTTTGGCCCTTGCGGTGTATTTTGCGTTGGATGCCCGAATGTCGGGGACGGTGGTGCTCCTTGCCGCGCTTGCGGTGTGCGGTAGCGTTTACCTCGTTGCCTCCGCGAAGCTTCGCGTGCTTGCCGAGGAGGACGTGGCATTTTTAACAAAACGAAACAAAAAAACAAGGATATATAAAGGAAGAAAACAGTATGGAACACAGTCAGAAGATTCAGGCGCTTCTCGCCAAGGAGCAGTACCTTTTTGAGGATCTTGTTGAGATCGTCAAGATCCTTCGCGGAGAAGGCGGTTGCCCGTGGGACCGTGAGCAGACCCATAAAAGCATTCGTAACGATTTGATAGAGGAGACCTACGAGGTCATTGAGGCAATCGATACCGATAATTCTACCCTTTTGCGGGAGGAGCTGGGAGACGTGATGCTTCAGGTGGTGTTCCACGCACGCATTGCCGAGGAGGAGCAGGCATTTTATATCAATGAGGTTACGGATGAGATCTGCCGTAAGCTGATCCACCGACATCCTCACGTATTTGCGGACGTTTGCGCCGATTCCTCCGCGGAGGTGCTGAAAAATTGGGAAGCCATCAAGAGCGACGAGAAGAGCCGCAAGACGGTGACCGACAAGCTGAAGGCGGTTCCGCCTATGTTGCCCGCACTGATGCGCGCAACTAAGGTGGGCAAAAAGGCTTCCTGCTTTGACTTTCCCGAAGTAGCCGACGTGATGGATAAGCTGTCCGAGGAATTCGTTGAGGTCTCCGAGGCGATCGAGGAGGGAAATGCCGACCACATCCGCGAGGAGATCGGGGATCTTCTTCTGACGGTGACCAGTCTTTGTCGAAAGCTTGACGTAAGCGCTGAGGACGCGTTGCGTGAGGCAACGGACAAATTTATCGGTCGTTTTGAACAAATCGAAACCGACATTTTGGCTGA
>JBGVFO010000106.1:0-3045 GCA_045121195.1 Eubacteriales bacterium | reverse complement strand
TGGTCCCCCGCCACAAACGGCAAGAACCCCACGAACGGGCGACCACTGGTCGCCCCTACAAAGAATACATCAAACCGATAAACATCAATTTAGAAAAACCGTGTGTATTTCTACACACGGTTCCTTTTTATTCTACCGTCCCTATGATCAAGGGGCGGACGGTCGGTTTTTCTTTTCCTATGAAGGTGGATGCAAGGAATTTTTGCTCCGCGCCGTCAAGAAGCGCCTCTTGATCAGCGTACAGCACCGCAAGGGCTTCGCCCTTCTTCACCGCATCCCCCGTCTTTTTCACAAGACGGATACCCGCCGCGAAGTCGATGGTGTCTTCCTTGGTGTTTCGTCCCGCACCGAGCAAAAGGCTCGCCGTTCCGTAGCCCTCGGCGTCAACGCCCGTAATATAGCCGTCCGCAGGACAGGGTACGGCGCGCTCGTATTTCGCCTTGGGAAATTTTTCGGTGTTATAGATCCATTCGGGATCGCCGCCTTGCGCCTCCACCATCCTGGCAAAGGTAGCAAGAGCCGATCCGTCGGCAAGAGCGCCGCGCACCATTTTTTCACATTCCGAAAGGGTTCCGTGCTCGGCGAGATGCAGCATACCCGACGCCAGCGCCACGCAAAGCGCCCGAAGATCCTCGGGGCCCTCTCCGCGAAGTACCTCCACCGACTCAATGACCTCAAGAGAATTGCCGATGGCAAAGCCGAGGGGTCTGTCCATATCGGTAATAAACGCCATCATCCGCTTCCCCGCCTGCTTACCGATGCCGACCATCAGCTCGGCGAGAGCGCGGCTGTCCTCCTCGGTCTTCATAAAGGAGCCGCTTCCGGTCTTGACGTCAAGAACGATGCAATCATCGTCCGCCGCCAGCTTCTTGCCCATAATGCTTGACGCAATCAGAGGCATACTGTCCACCGTCGCCGTCACGTCACGAAGGGCGTACAAAAGCTTATCCGCAGGAGCAAGGGTCGCGCTCTGTCCCACGATAGCAATACCCGTTTCGTTCACGATCCGCTCAAATTCCACCGTTTCGATATCGGTACGGAAGCCCGCGATCGCCTCCAGCTTGTCCACGGTGCCGCCCGTGTGACCCAGACCTCGACCGCTCATCTTGGCGACCTTGACGCCAAGGGACGCCACCACGGGCGCTACCACAAGGCTGGTCTTGTCCCCAACGCCACCCGTGGAGTGCTTGTCCACGCGAAGGCCCTCGATATTCGGGAAGGAAAGCTTGTCCCCCGAATCCCGTATGGCAAGGGTAAGCGCCGTGGTCTCCTCCAGGGTCATGCTGCGGAAGAAGATCGCCATCAGAAGCGCCGACGCCTGATAGTCGGGGATGTCCCCTCTTACGTAGCCCTCGGCAAAGAAACGGATCTCGGCTTCGGTGAGCACCTCGCCGTCACGCTTCTTTTTGATGATATCGTACATTCTCATAGAAGAGCCTCACGAAAGCGAATCGGGGGTAAAGGCAAGAGGCAGGAGGGAGGACAGCTTATGGATCTCGTATTTCTCCGCCGTTCCCAGCACCACGGGAAATTCCCCGTCGCAGAACTCTGCCATCACCTGACGGCAAATACCGCAGGGAGCGCAGAAGCCGGGCTTTTCGCCGCGCTTGCCCCCCACGATAGCGATCGCCTGAAACTCACGCTCACCGTCGCTGATCGCCTTGAAAAAGGCGGTGCGCTCGGCGCAGTTGGTTGCCGAGTAACCGGCATTCTCCACGTTACAGCCCAGATACACCTTGCCCGACTTTCCAAGGAGCGCGGCTCCTACGAGAAAATCGGAATAGGGGGCGTAGGCTCTCTCTCTTGCCGCCTCGGCGAGGCGCATCAGATCTCTTGCTCTCATTTTTGTTCCTCCATTTGCTTAACTGCCTTGACAACGCGGCTGGTGCCAAGTCTGTCGGCACCAAGCGCCAAAAAGTCCTCGGCATCCTGAAGATTGCCGATACCGCCTGCCGCCTTGACCATCACGCCCTCGCCCACGTTTTCACGCATCAGCTTCACGTCTTCGCGGGTGGCACCTGCGGTGGAAAATCCGGTGGAGGTCTTAATGAAATCAGCGCCCGCCTCGGTCACAAGACGGCACATAACCTTCTTTTCCTCCTCACTCAGAAGGCAGGTTTCAATGATCACCTTGAGGATCTTGTCGCCGCAGGATTGCTTAACGGCGCGGATCTCCTCGCGCACGAAATCGTAATCACGGTCCCGAAGGGCACCGAGGTTGATGACCATATCGATCTCGTCAGCCCCATCACGCACGGCATCCTCGGTCTCAAAGCACTTAACGGCGGTGGTGTTGTACCCGTTGGGGAAGCCAATGACGGTGCAGATGGCAAGCCTGTCACCCACGTATTCCTTGGCGCGCTTCACGTAGCTGGGGGGAATGCAGACCGACGCGGTTCCGTATTTCATACCGTCGTCACAAAGGGCGCGGATCTCCTCCCACGTAGCAGTCTGCGCCAGCAGGGTGTGGTCGCATTTGGAAAGTATGGTTTTGATGTCCATAACGTTCTCCTTTTATCGTTTTTTATGGTTGTATAAATTGATGTTTATAGGGGTGTTATGGCTACGCCGAAAACGAACGAAACCCTCTAACACCGTAGGGGTCGACGTCCCCGGCGACCCGAAAACAACGAAATTTGATTTTGTTCATGGCTACGTTCAAGCCCTTATCACAAAAGGCTTTCACCAATTTTATAATTGCAAATCCGTTCGTCGCGGGGCGCCGAGGACGTCGCCCCCTACAAGGTTTGTATGTCGCCATTTCGTCACATCAAACTCACCGACAAATCAAAATTTGAAGGATAAATTGATGTTTATCGGTGTATTCGCAGTTGCTTCGCGAGGCTCCCTTGTGTAAAGGGAGCTGGCGCCGTAGGCGTCTGAGGGATTGTCGTTCTCCCTTGTTTTACAATCCCTCCGCCTCGCTTTCGCTCGGCACCTCCCTTTGCACATGGGAGGCTTTATAGAACACCTGCAACCTCCTTCAACACACCGATAAATAAAAATTTGAAACCGCCGCTTCTCGCGGCGGTTTTTCGCGCAAAA